>NZ_JBEYYU010000065.1:0-44884 GCF_040645755.1 Streptomyces sp. NPDC046716 | reverse complement strand
CATTCCGAACCCGGAAGCTAAGCCTTACAGCGCCGATGGTACTGCAGGGGGGACCCTGTGGGAGAGTAGGACGCCGCCGAACAAATTTTGAGAAAGCCCCCGTGCCATTGGCACGGGGGTTTTCTGCGTTTACGGGCAAGAATTCAGACGGGCCGCCTGGCGGGTCAGGTGATTGCGTTCGGCCACGGTCGGGGCGAGCTGCGCGGCCTCCGCGTAGAGGCGGGCGGCTGCGGCGCGGTCGCCGGCGCGCTCGTGGAAGTAGGCCGCCACCGCTGTGTGGCGGGGCAGGGAAGCGTCCAGTTCGGCCAGGGCGGCCAGACCCGCGTGCGGGCCGTCGGCCTCGCCCAGGGCCACCGCGCGGTTCAGACGGACGACCGGGCTGTCCGTGAGCGCGGCGAGTTCGTCGTACCACTCGACGATCTGCACCCAGTCCGTCTCCTCGGCGGTGAAGGCGTCCGCGTGCAGGGCCGCGATCGCCGCCTGGGCCTGGAACTCGCCGAGGCGGTCGCGGGCCAGAGCCGCCTGGAGGATGCCGATGCCCTCCGCGATCATCGACGTGTCCCAGCGGGTGCGGTCCTGGTCGGCCAGCGGGACCAGACTGCCGTCAGCCGTCGTGCGGGCGGGGCGCCGGGCGTGATGGAGCAGCATCAGGGCGAGCAGGCCCGCCACCTCGGGGTGGTCGATCGTCGACGCGAGCTGCCGGGTGAGACGGATGGCCTCGG
The DNA here is from genome assembly GCF_040645755.1 of Streptomyces sp. NPDC046716. Classification (NCBI taxonomy): domain Bacteria; kingdom Bacillati; phylum Actinomycetota; class Actinomycetes; order Kitasatosporales; family Streptomycetaceae; genus Streptomyces; species Streptomyces sp. NPDC046716. The sequence continues at coordinate 44,162 of NZ_JBEYYU010000065.1, read as the reverse complement.
CGGCGAGGTCGACATCGCCGGAGTAACCCTCGTTGAAGACCAGGTACAGCGTGCGCAGGACCGTCGACACATCGCCGGGCCTGTCGAAACGGGCGGCGGAGACCGTGCGCTTGGCTCGGCTGATGCGCTGGGCCATCGTCGCTTCCGGGACCAGGTAGGCCCGGGCGATCTGGCGGGTCGTGAGGCCGCCCACCGCGCGCAGGGTGAGCGCCACCGCCGACGACGGCGTCAGGGAGGGATGCGCGCACAGGAAGTAGAGCTGGAGGGTGTCGTCGGTGGTGGGGGCCGGGCCCGCGGGAGGTTCCTCGTCGACGCGGTCCTCCCGGCGGCGCCGGGCGCTGTCCGCGCGGGTCGCGTCGACGAAGCGGCGCCAGGCCACGGTGATCAGCCAGCCCCGGGGGTCCCGGGGCGGTTCGGTGGGCCAGGAGCGGACCGCCTCCACCAGGGCGTCCTGCACCGCGTCCTCGGCCGCCGCGAAATCTGCGCCGCGGCGGACGACGACGGCCAGTACACCCGGAGTGAGGCCGCGCAGCCGCGCCTCGTCCAGTGAGTCGGGGGAGTCCATGAGCGGGGGCTACTCCGTGATGGTGGGCGGGGCGTGCAGGAACGGGCGGAGCTCCAGCCACTCGTGGATCGGCTCGCCGCCCGCGCCCGGCGCCGCCGACAGCTCCCCGGCCAGCTCGACCGCACGCTCGTACGTGTCGACGTCGATGACCATCCAGCCGGCGATGAGGTCCTTGGTCTCGGCGAACGGGCCGTCGGTGACGGGCGGACGGCCCTCACCGTCGTAGCGGACCCAGGTGCCCTCCGGGGCGAGGGCCTGGCCGTCGACGAACTCGCCGCTCTTCTCCAGGCGGGCCGCGAAGTCCTGCATGTAGGCGATGTGGGCCGTGACCTCCTCCGGCGTCCACTGGTCCATGGGCGCGCAGTTCACGGGTTCCGGGGCGCCTCGGTAGTGCTTCAGCAGCAGATACTTGGCCATGACGGTCTCCTCGGTGTGCCGGTGCGGTTCGCTTGCGTTCATAGCAGGGACGGAGCCGGCCGCGGGTTCTCGACATCGGCGCGGAAATTCTTTTTCCGGCGGGTGTCCGGCGACTCTAGAGTGCGGCCATGGACTTCGTGGTGCGGGCGGTGCGGGCCGACGAGTGGGCGGCCGTGAAGGAGTTGCGGCTGGAGGCGCTGCGGGACGAGGTGGCGGCCATCGCGTTCCTGGAGACGTACGAGGCGGCGCTCGGCAAGCCGGACTCGTTCTGGCGCGACCGGGCGGCCGGGGCCTCGCACGGGACGACGGCGCGGCAGTTCGTGGCGGTCGCGGACAGCGGGCGGTGGCTGGGGACCTTGGTCGCGCTGGTCGAGGAGGCCGGGACCGAGGACTTCTTCGGGCGGATCGTCGAGGAACGGCAGGCGCACATCGTGGGCGTCTACGTGCGTCCCGAGGCCCGGGGCGGCCGGGTGACCCCGGAGCTGTTCTCGGCGGCGTCCTCGTGGGCGTACTCGCTGGACGGGCTCGGCCGGGTGCGGCTCCACTTCCACCAGGACAACGTGCGGGCCGAGGGCTTCTACCGGAAGTTCGGCTTCGTACGCACCGGAAGGGTCGTCCCGAAGCCGGACGACCCTTCCAAGGTCGAGTACGAGATGGTGCTCGAAAAGGGCTAATTGTACGGGCGTTCGGCGCGGGCCGTGCGCAGGGCGTGGGCCCACCAGTCCAACTGGTCGAGCAGCACCTTCGCGGCGCCGGGTGCGCCCTCGGGGTCGTGGGCCGGGCCGTCGGCGGCGAAGTGGGCGGGGGTCACCCGGTGGAAGCTGACGCTGTCGCGGACCGTCACGCAGTGCAGTTCGGCGAAGACCAGGCGGAGTTGTTCGACCGCGCGCAGGCCGCCGGCGACACCCCCGTAACTGACGAAGCCGACGGGCTTGGCCCGCCACTCCGTGTGGTGGAGGTCGATCAGGTGCTTCAGGTGGGCCGGGAAGCTGTGGTTGTACTCCGGGGTGACGATCACGTAGGCGTCGGCGTGCTCGATGCGGGACGCCAGTTCGGCCTGTTCCGGGGTGCGTTCGTGGCCCCAGGACGGGTGGGTCTCCGGGAGGTTCAGCGTTGCCACGTCGATGATGTCGAAGTGGGTCGTGGGGGCGTGCTCGGTGGCCTGGGCCGTGAACCAGTCGGTCACCGTCGGGGCGATGCGGCCCTCTCGGAGCGAGCCGATGATGACGGCTACGCGGAGCGGGGGGTTCGTGGGCTGGGGCTTGGTGGTCGTCACTTTTCTGTCTCCCTGAGATGGGTTTTCAGCGGGTTGTCGTTGGGGTTGCTTCAGCAGTGCTCTGCGACGGGGGCTGTGCCCACCCGTTCCTCCGGGCGGAACGCCTGCCCACAGCGGTGGGGCGCAGTAGTGCATGGACCAGGGCAGCCAGGGCTGTCGTTGACGTCGTTACCGTCCACAGCGTCAGGTGCCAGGCTCTGGTGAGTTCTGTCGTGAGGAGCAGGGCGCCGAAGACCGTCAGGGTCAGGGCGCCGGTGGCGCCGCGGACCGTGTTGAGGAAGCCCGAGGCCATGCCGACTTCGGACGGGGCGACCAGCGACATGGCCTGGGCGTCGATGATCCCGATGGACAGGCCCTGACCGGCGCCGATCGTCAGCAGCGGGCCCGCCAGCGCGGGGACGGGGATGCCGGGGTGGAGCGTGGTCAGCCAGGCGTTGCCCGCCGCGATCAGCAGCAGGGACAGCACCAGCAGCCGGCGGGCCGGGACACCGCGGTTGACCAGGCGGGCGCCGAGCGGGGGCAGCACGAGGACCGGGACCGTCATCAGCAGCAGGGTCAGGCCGGCGGCGCTCGCCGTCGTCCCGTTCACGCCCTGCAGGTAGGTCGGCAGGAAGGTGAGCACGCCCGTCGTGCCCGCGCCCAGCGCGAAGGAGCCGACGGCCCAGCCGGCGAAGGCCGGGTTCCTGGCCAGCCGCAGGTCCAGGATCGGGCGGCCCCGGCCGGAGCGGGCCAGCCCCCGCTCGACCCGGACGAACGCCGTCAGCAGGACCGCGGCGGCCGCCGCCGGGAGCAGCGTCCACGGAGAGTTCCAGCCCGCCTTCGCGCCCTGGGTGACGGTGAACAGGGCCAGCGCGAAGCCCGCGATGAAGGTGGCCGCGCCCGCCCGGTCGACCCGTGGCCGCACCTCGGCGCGGGACTCGCCCAGCAGGCGCGTACCGGTGAGGATGACGGCGCCCACGACCGCGTACGACAGGAACGTGGCGCGCCAGCCGAGGGCGTCCACCAGCCAGCCCGAGAAGGTCGGGCCGAGGGCGAGGCCGAGGCCCGCCGTGGTGCCCAGTGAGGCGAAGACACGGGTGCGGGCCGGGCCGGTGAAGGTGGCCGCGAGGAGTGAACCGCCGCTCGCCATGACCCCGGCCGCGCCGACGCCGGACAGGATCCGGGCCGCGTCCAGGAGCAGGATGTGCTGGGCGGTGGCCGAGGCCAGGGTGCCCGCCGTGTAGAGCGCGGCGCCCGCCGTGAGGATCCGGCGGCGGCCGTACAGGTCGCCGAGCGAGCCGGCGACGAGCATGCACGCGGACGCGGCGAGGAAGTAGCCGACGACGACCCATTTCAGTGCCACGCCGGAGGCGTCCAGGGCGGCGCCGATGCGTGGGAGCGCCACCGTCGTGCCGGACATCGCCATCGGGAGCGTGAGCATGCCGAGGAGGACGACGAGGAGGGTCGGGACGGGGCGGGTGCCGCCGGGTTCGCGGGCCGCCCGGAACTGGGGGTCGGGTGCCATGAACGTAAAGTACAACCGTGGTTGTAGTAAGTGCAACGGTCGTTGTACTTAGGCCGGGGGACCTAGGCCGGATACGGCCTAGGGTGGAGACGAGCGGAGGAGCGGAGCATGGCGGAGCAGGCGGCAGGAGTGCGCAGGGGCACGCTCGAGAAGCGGCGGGCGCTGCTGCGCGGCGCCCGCACCGTGTTCGGGCGCGAGGGCTACTCGCGGGCGGGCATCGACGAGATCGCCGCCGAGGCCGGGGTCTCCACGCGCACCCTCTACAACCACTTCGGCGGCAAGGAGAACCTCTTCCGGGAGACCCTGCTGGACAGCGCCGCCGCCGTCACCGCCGCCCATGTCACCCTGATCGAGCGGCACTTGGGCAAGGTCACCGACATCGAGGCGGATCTGCTCGCCCTCGCGCGGGAGTGGATGGGGCGGCGCGGTGAACACGCCGACCACATGCTCCTCGTCCGGCAGGTCATCGCCGAGGGGACGCATCTGCCCGGCGACGTCATCCAGGAGTGGCAGGGCACCGGGCCGCGGGCCGTGCGCGAGGCGGTGCGGGCCGCGCTCGTGCGGCTGGGCGTCGCGGGGCTGCTGGCCGTGGACGAGGGCAACTCCGCCGAGGCCGCGCGCTACTTCACCCTGCTGATCGCCGGGTCCGTCACCGTGGACACGTTCTTCGGGGCCGTGCCGATGTCCGGTGCGGAGATCGACGCCCGGGTGGAGAGCGGGGTGCGGGCTTTCTTGAAGCTCTTCGGCGCCGCCGGGTTCTAGGGGAGAGGGAGCGGGAGTTCGGCGTCCGGCCAGCGGGTGCGGCCCTGCTCACGGGACCGGAGCAGGGCCAGGGTCTCCATGCCCCGGTCCGCTCCGGTGGTCAGCAGCTCCGGCAGTTGGGGAAGGGGAGCCACTGCCGCGACGTCGTCCAGGACGAGCGTCATTGGTGGGTCGAGCCGGCCGGCAGGTGACCGTTCGGCCATGCGGCGGCCGTGCTCGACCACGCTTGCGGCGAGGGCCGTCAGAAGGGGCATCGCACCGGGATTTCCCTTGGGGTCCTCGATGGGTTCACCCACCACATAGAGCGTGCCCCCTTCGGCGATGAAGGAATCCAGCGTCAGCGCATCAGTTCGGTTCGGGGTGCAGGCGTCGCGGATGTGCACGGTGAAGAGGGAGGACAGCGCGCGGGCCGTCAACTCCTGCGCCATGTCCCGGCGTTCGGGGTGGGCGGTGAGCGCCGCCTCCAGTTCGCCCGCCGTGCCCGAGGTGGCCTTCGGGTTGGTCCGCAGGATGCGGACGGCTTCCTGGACCTGGCTGCCCTGGGCCCAGCGGTGGACGTGGCGGAACGGCTTGCCCTCGACCGCCGCCGCGTGCAGGTAGCTGCGCAGCAGGGTGTCGGCCGTCTCGGCCAGCGCCGAGTCGAGTCTGGCCGTCGGCCTTATCGGGGCGAGCAGGGCGATGGCGCGGTCTGCCGCCGTCGCGCGGTTCTCGCAGCCCGCTGCCGGGTTCCAGTGCAGGCGGGCCGGGGTGTCGCACAGGTGGGTGGGGTCGTAGAGGAGGACCGGGCCGAGTTTGGCGCGGGCGTCCTTCGTCTCCTGCCAGACCGTGGGGGCCGAGGTGATGACCAGGGCCGGGCCCGATGCCTCGCGTACGGCTTCGATGGCCAGGGGGTGGCGGTGGGACGGGGGGCCCAGGTGGAGGGGGGTGCGGGGGGCCGGCAGGGGGGTGGCGGCGATGAGGGTGGGTGCGGGTGCGGGTGCGGGTGCGGGTGCGGGTTCTGGTGAGGGTGCGGGTTCGGGGGTGGCTGGGGTTTTGGGGGTCGCCCCCTCCTCCCCTTCCCGTCCCGACCTCGGGGGCTTCGCCCCCGGCGACTCCAGGGGGGTGGTGTCGGGGGTGGGAACGGGTGCCGGTTCGTCGGGCTTCTCGCGCAGTTCCCCGCGCCCCTTGCGGGGCTTCTCGTACGCCGCCTTGGCGCGGGTCTGTCTGCGGACCGCCCGCCACCTTGCCAGGGTGCCCGCCGCGAAGACCGTCAGGACCAGGAGGATCATCACCTGGCCGATGAACAGGCCCCAGAACAGGCCGTAGCCCGAGAGCTGTTCGTCGGGGGTGTTCGGCCAGGCGCCCGTGATGTCGTGCGGCTCGCCGATCAGGTGACGCATCGCCAGGGGGGTGTGGGCGAACGTCACCTCGTCCGGCCACGCGCCCTTCGCGAAGCGGCCCGCCAGGCCCGTCGCCGACCACACCAGGATCGTCATGCCCAGCAGAAACGCCAGTACGCCGATCAGCAGGCCGTCCGGGATGCCCCGCTCCCGCTCCCGCTCTCTGTCGTCCTGTGCCATCGTCACGCCACCGTGGACTCGGACGTGTCGCCGAGTCGCTGTTCCACGAACGCGGCCGCCCGCTCCTCCGCCTCCAGTTCGGCGGCGCGCATGGCGTCGTCGTCGTCCAGGCGTTCGTCGGAGGACTCGGTCATGGCGCGGTCGGTGAAGACCAGGGGGCGCTCGGTCTCGGTGACCAGGTGTTTGACCACCTGGACATTGCCGTTGACGTCCCAGACCGCGATGCCGGGGGTGAGGGTCGGGATGATCTCCACCGCCCAGCGCGGCAGGCCGAGGACTCTGCCCGTCGAGCGTGCCTCGTCGGCCTTCTGCGCGTAGATCGTTCTGGTCGAGGCCATCTTCAGGATCGCCGCCGCCTCCTTCGCCGCCGCACCGTCGACCACGTCCGACAGGTGATGGACGACCGCGACGAAGGAGAGGCCCAGTCGGCGGCCGAACTTCAGCAGGCGCTGGAACAGCTGCGCCACGAACGGGCTGTTGATGATGTGCCAGGCCTCTTCGACCAGGAAGATGCGCTTCTTGCGGTCGGGGCGGATCCAGGTGTGCTCCAGCCAGACGCCGACGATCGCCATCAGGATCGGCATCGCGATGGAGTTGCGGTCGATGTGGGACAGGTCGAAGACGATGAGCGGGGCGTCGAGGTCGATGCCGACCGTCGTCGGGCCGTCGAACATGCCGCGCAGGTCACCGTCGACGAGTCGGTCCAGGACCAGCGCGACGTCCAGGCCCCAGGCGCGTACGTCGTCTATGGCGACGTTCATCGCCTCCGCCGACTCGGGTTCCGGGTGGCGCAGCTGCTCGACGATGTCGGTCAGGACGGGCTGGCGCTCGACGATCGTCTCGTTGACGTAGGCGTGCGCGACCTTCAGAGCGAAGCCGGAGCGCTCGTCCAGGCCGTGGCCCATCGCGACCTCGATGATCGTGCGGAGCAGCGCCAGCTGGCCCGTCGTCGTGATCGCGGGGTCGAGCGGGTTCAGGCGGATGCCCATGTCGAGGGCCGCCGTCGGGTCGAGCCGGATGGGAGTTATCCCCAGCTCCTGCGCGATCAGGTTCCATTCGCCGACGCCGTCCTCGCCCTGTGCGTCGAGGACCACGACCTGGCGGTCGCGGAATCTCAGCTGCCGCAGGACGTACGTCTTCTCCAGCGCCGACTTGCCGTTCCCGGACTCGCCGAGGACCAGCCAGTGGGGGGCCGGGAGCTGCTGTCCGTACAGCTGGAACGGGTCGTAGATGTACCCCTTGCCGGAGTACACCTCGCGCCCGATGATCACGCCCGAGTCGCCGAGTCCGGGCGCGGCCGTCGGCAGATAGACCGCCTGGGCCTGCCCCGTCGACGTCCGCACGGGCAGCCGGGTCGTCTCCACCTTCCCGAACAGGAAGGAGGTGAAGGCGTCCGTGAGCATCGACAACGGATCCCGCATGAGCGTGCTCTCCCTCTACCGTCGGATGCCGGTGGCGAACGGCAAGGTGTTCACGAACGCCCGGTGGTGCTCGCGGTCGCACCATTCCAGCTTCAGATACGACTTCCCGGCGGAGGCGCGGATGGTGCGCTTGTCGCGGGCGAGAGCGTCCGGGTTGCGGGACGACACGGTGATGTAGCCGACGAGGTTCACGCCCGCCGCGCCGCTCGCCAGGTCCTCGCCGCGCTGGTCGAGACGGCCGTGGGCGGCGATGTCGCGCGGGTCGACGGTCCGGTTCATCTTGGCGGCGCGGGACGCCTCCGCGTCGTCGTTCGTCTTCTCGGTCAGCATGCGCTCGATGGCGACCTCGGTGGGTTCGAGGTCCATGGTGACGGCGACGGTGCGGATGACGTCGGGCGTGTGGACGAGGAGCGGGGCCAGGAAGTTGACGCCCACCGGCGTCATCGGCCACTCCTTCACCCAGGCCGTGGCATGGCACCACGGCGCCCGCGTCGAGGACTCGCGCGTCTTCGCCTGGAGGTAGGTGGGCTCCATCGCGTCCAGCTCGGCCGGCCAGGCGTTGCGCTTCGTCATCGCCTGGATGTGGTCGATGGGGTGGTCCGGGTCGTACATGGAGTGCACGAGCGAGGCGAGCCGGCCCTGGCCCAGCGGCTGGCGTACGCGGATGTCGGCTTCCTGCAGCCGGGAGCAGATGTCGGTCAGCTCGCGCGCCATGACGACGGCGAGCCCCGCGTCCCGGTCGACCTTCTTGCCGGCCTTGGGGCGTGAGGCGCGCGCCATCGCGTTGGCCTCGGCGGCCAGTTCGCGCGAGTAGTGCATGCAGGCCACCAGGTACGCGCGGTGCTGCTCGCTGCTGGTCGACACCATGGACTGGAGCTGGTCGTACGACTCCTGGAGCCAGCCCAGGGAGCGCTCGTCGCCGCGGACGGAGACGTCCTTGGCGTGGGCGTCGGGGTCGGCGGGCAGGGTGCGGGCGAGCATCTGGAGGCGGGTGACGAACCCGTCGCCGTTCGCCACGTGCTTGAGCAGGGTGCCGAAGCGGTCGACGAGGGCTTCCTGGTCCTCGGAGTCGCGCAGGCCGACGCCCGGGCCCTCGATCTCGATCGCCGCCGTCACCGTGCGCCGGTCCGCGTGCAGCAGGACGGCGATCTCGTCGGGTCCGAACGGCGCCGCGAGCCAGGTCAGCCGGCCGATGCCGGGCGGCGGGCCGATCTCGACCTCCCGGCCGTCGAGCCGGACGCCGGCCTCGCCGGCCCCGGAGCGGTAGGCGGAGCCGCGCTTCAGCTGCCGCTTGTAGCTGCGGTTGATCTCGAACCACTTGTAGAAGGTGCGGTGCTTGTACGGGACGTAGACCGCGGCCAGGGCGAGCAGCGGGAAGCCCATGAGCAGCACGATGCGCAGGGACAGAACGGGGACGAGCAGTCCGCACATCATGCCGAGGAAGGCACCCGCGATGATCAGGAAGAGTTCTCCCGACTCGCGGTTCCTGCCGACGATCGCGTTCGGCCGCGCGCGGCCGATCAGATATGTACGGCGGGGCGTGACCGGAGGGGACACGTGGGACTGGGTCGTCAACGCCCTGCACCTCCTTGCCGATTGCCGTTGTTACTGGTGGATCCGGTAGAGCCGGTGTTGCCCCCGCGGTTGCCGGCGTGCGGGGTGTTCGTGGGACTGGTGCGCGGCGGGGGTGCGGCGGAGGGGACAGTTCCGCCGCCGCCCCCTGCCGCGCCCTGCCGCGTGCTGTGCGCGGCCACCCCGCCGGACACGGGGTTGGCGGGACGGGCCTGGCCGGCGCCGCCCCCACCGCCCGAGCCTCCGCCGTCCTGGCGGGCGCTGTGGGTCTTGATGCCCTGGGAGACGAGCGCGGCGGGCGAGGTGAACGCGGCGGCCGCCTTGCCCTCCGCGCCCTGCATGATCCGGTTCTTGCGCACGTTGGCCATCTCGTCGCCGAAGCCGGGGACGAAGCGGTAGATCATGCCGCTGGCGAAGATGGCGAGCAGGATGATGGCGAGGCCGGAGACCACCGCGGCGAGCGAGTCCGGGCCGCCGCCGCTGGTGGACAGCGCTCCGGCCAGGCCGAGGACGATCACGATGACCGGTTTCACCAGGATGACGGCGACCATGATCCCGACCCAGCGGCGGACATGGCCCCACAGGTTCTTGTCGACGAGGCCCGCGTACACGACGACGCCGAGCAGCGCGCCCACGTAGAGCAGGACGGCGCGCAGGTACAGCTCCAGGTACAGCACGCCGGCCGCGACGATGGACACCAGCGACACCACGATCAGCATGATCGGGCCGCCGCCGATGTCGTCGCCCTTCTTCAGAGCTTCGGAGAACGTGCCGAAGAACGCGTCCGTCTGATTGCCCGTCGCCTTCGCCAGCACGTCCGTCACGCCGTCCGTCGCGGAGACGATCGTGTAGAGGATCAGCGGGGTGAACGCGGAGGCCAGCACCGTCAGCCAGAGGAAGCCGACGGCCTCGGACAGCGCCGTGCTGAGGGGGACGCCGCGTACGGCGCGCTTGGCCACGGCCATCAGCCACAGGACGATGGTCAGGATGGTCGAGGCGGCGAACACGACGGCGTACTGCTGGAGGAACTTCTCGTTGGTGAAGTCCACCTGCGCCGTCTTCTGCACGGCTTCACTCAGCTTGTCGACGGTCCAGGCGGCGGCGTCGGCGCAGCCCTTGGCGAGGCTGGAGAGGGGGTCCAGGGGGTTGGTGGTGTTGTCGGGGAGGGTGCCACTGGTGCCGCCGGACCCTGATCCGCTCCTGCCGCGCTGGCAGTACTGCTTGGCGGGACCCACGATGAGGTCGCAGTTGTCGTCCGGGGCCGCGACGGCCCGGGACGAGAAGAGGACGGCCGCGGTCTGTACGGCGACGGCGGAGCCGGTGAGCTTGAGGGCGAGACGGCTACCGGGCATACGTGAACCCTCCGAACTCCTCGACTGCCTTGGTGATGTCGTCGGCCGAGGAGACCTTGTTGTCGCCGTTGACCGGGGTCGGGCCGTCCTTCTGGGAGAAGCTCTCGACCTTCCAGTCGCCGTCGGCCCAGCGCAGCTTGAGGGTCAGGGTGAACCAGTCGTTGGTCACCGGGTTGGTCGAGCCCTCGCCTGCGGTGCCGAAGGCACCGGTGCACCAGACCTCGGCGGTCACGGCGGCGGCGGAGTAGGCGGACGTCTTGGTGCCGACCGGGACCGTACGGGACACGTAGGTCTGGCCGGAGGCCGCGTTGCCGTCCGCGTCCAGGCCGACCTTGGCCAGGAAGTCCTTCGAATAGGCCTTGTCGAACTGGTCCTGGAGTGCGGCGACCCGGTCGGAGACGAAGACCTGCTGGAGGATGGCGGACCGCTGAGCGGGCTTGAGGATGTCGGCGGAGACCAGCTGCACCGCGTAATTGGCGGCAGCCGACTGCGCCCCCTGCTCATCATGGGCGAACCCCGAACCCACCGGCTTCGTGCCCGTCGGGGACGTGGGGGAGGAGCCCGCGCCGGAGGTGGAGGTTCCCTTGGCGGCGGAGGACGTGTCGTCGTCACCGCCCCGGTTCGCGAACGCGATGGCCGCGATGAGCAGCACCACGACTCCCACCACGGTGACCAGCGACCGGGACGGGGAACGGCCCGGTCTGCGCCCGCCCCCGTACCCGTCGGGCCCCTCCGGGAGCCGCGTCCGGGTCTGGCCGGTGCCGCCGTAGAGGTCGTCGTCCCCTTGCCGGCCGTCGAGACTCATTCCGGGCACGCCCCCTCAACCTTGTGCTGAACCGCCGCATACGCCAACGCCACGTATGACGGTAGCTGTGCTGGTTCCCGCGCGGGCGGGCTGTGGTGACTCGGCATCAGGGGGACGCAACCTCAGTCGGTGGGCACGACGGGACAAGTGGGACAGGGGTGAAGAAGAGGTAACCGAACACGGCCGGCCCGAAACTGATGACGCGTGAGCCGGGCTAGACGGCCATGCCGTACACGATCGTGAAAAGGGTGCCGAGCGATCCGATGATGAAGACCCCGGTCAGTCCGGCGATGATCAGGCCCTTGCCCTGCTCCGCGCTGAAGGTGTCGCGCAGTGCCGTCGCCCCGATCCGTTGCTTGGCCGCGCCCCAGATCGCGATGCCCAGGCAGAGAAGGATGGCCACGGCCATCACGACCTCGACCATCACGCGTGCCTCGTTGCCCAGCGTTCCGAACGGGCCCCAGTCGGGGGCGATCCCGCCGATGATGGTCGTGATGTCGCCTTTTTCGGCTGCCAGCAGCATGTGTAACTCACCGCCCCAAGTGGGTAGTTCTGTCGCCTCTGCCCCAGCGCAGAGGTCAGACCCATTCTTCCTCAGAACAACGCGCATGCCTGCCGACTTGGCGCCATTCCTTGGCTGAGTTTTTCCGGTTTCACGTTTCTTGTGGTGTGCGGGATGCCGGTGGGACGGATCCGTATACGAAGAAACGTACGGTCACTCTGTGTATCACGTGCGATTACGTGGAGCAATGAGCCTCCGGCGGGGCGAGCGCGGGGCGTGACGCACCAGCGGTTCGCGGGCGCCGGTGCGGGGGAGGCTTCCCCGCCTACACTGTGACCTCGGTGGACTCCCGTGCGGCGAAGGGCGGTTGACGGTGCGTAAGGCGTGGATCGTCGCAGGCGCGGGGGTCGCCGGAGGGACCGGGTTCGTGACCCTGCTCGTCGTGGGGACGTACATGGTGGCCGGAAACCTCACGAACGGGGTGGGGCAGGGCGCCGTCGGACTCGCCAAGGGCGCCGTGCCGGCCGCCTACCAGTCGCTGGTCCAGAAGTGGGGCAATCTCTGCCCCGCCATCAATCCGGCGCTGCTCGCGGCCCAGCTCTACCAGGAGAGCGGATTCAACCCGAACGCCAAGTCGCCGGCGAAGGCGTACGGCATCGCGCAGTTCATCGAGGGCACCTGGGCCGCCCACGGCGTCGACGGGGACGGGGACGGCGACAAGGACATCTGGGACCCGAACGACGCCATCCCGTCCGCCGCCTCCTACGACTGCAAGCTGGCCTCGTACGTGAAGGACGTGCCGGGGGACGTCACGAAGAACATGCTCGCCTCGTACAACGCGGGCGCCTACGCCGTCATCAAGTACAAGGGCGTGCCGCCCTACAGCGAGACCCAGAACTACGTGAAGACCATCACGACCCTGGAGCAGAGCTTCGCCCGGCCCGTCGGGCGGGTGCAGCCCTCGCAGCAGGCCGCGGCCGCCATCACCTACGCGCAGAAGAAGCTCGGCACCGAGTACCTGTGGGGCGGGAACGGGACGGCGGACCAGAACGGGCGGTTCGACTGCTCGGGCCTGACCCTGGCCGCGTACGCCAGCGTGGGGATCGACCTTCCGCGCGTCGCCAACGACCAGTACAACGCCGGACCGCATCCCAAGCGGGACGAGCTGCTCCCCGGTGACCTGGTCTTCTTCTCCGACGACCTCACCAACAGCCGCGCCATCCGGCACGTCGGGATCTACGTCGGCGGCGGATTCATGATCGACGCGCCGCGGCCGGGCGCCGTGATCCGGTTCGACCCCGTCGACACGCCTGATTACTTCGGTGCGACCCGGGTAACGGAGGATGGCGCGAAAGCGGTGCCCAGTGCGTCGCCGGAAGTGTGACGTGGCCGGAACTCTGCGTTAACCCCAGGCTCTGAGCTGCGGGTTCGTGTCTCTCTTCGATAACGTCTACGTGATCATTCGGTGGAACGTGGAACGTAGTGAGTGAGGGTGTGCGTTCCTCTTTCTGAACCGATTGAAGTCCACGGGGTGGCCGACACGGGTAGCACGCAGATGATGAAGGGGCCGCTGAGCTATGGCTGGACTCGAGGCACTCGCAGCACTCGAGACTTCCGGGTCTAACCCTGACGTCACGCTGCTCTACGACATCAACGGACTGGCCGCGGACGCGCCCGGCTGGTTCGACCGCACGATGGAGTTCGTCGGCGAGTACGGGATTCTGCTCGGCCTCGTCCTCGTCGCGCTCTGGACCTGGTGGGGGGCGCGCAAGCGGGAGACCCTCGACGACGCCGCCTCCTCGGTCGCCGCCGTCGTGTGGGCGCCGCTCGCCGCCGCCGTCGCCGTTCTCGTCAATGTGCCGATCCGGGGGTTCGTCGAGCGGCCGCGGCCGTTCAGGGACCATGACGGGCTCACCGTTCTGGTCGACGGCAAGACCGACTTCTCGTTCGTCAGCGACCACGCCACGCTGGCCATGGCCATGGGCGCGGCCCTCTTCGTCGCTCACCGCAGGCTCGGGTTCGCCGCGATCGGGCTCGCCGTTCTGGAGGGGTTCTGCCGGGTCTTCATGGGGGTGCACTATCCGACGGACGTCGTCGGGGGGTTCGCGCTCGGTACGGCCGTGGCGCTGCTGCTCTCGCCGCTCGCGTCGGCGCTGATCACGCCGGTCGCGCGGGCCGTCGGGCGGGCCCGGCGGGTGTCGTGGCTGGTCTGGTCGCCGACCGCGGCGCCGGCCGCCCTGGAGATTCCTGAGGCCCGAGGGGCCTCCGGCGGTGCCGAGGAGCGGGATCTCGCCGCCTAGGGTTCCGTGTCGTCGCCGGGTGCGCGCTCGTCGTGGCCGGTCGCGCAGTTCCCCGCGCCCCTGACGGGGCGCTTCACAGCGCTTGCGGGAACGTGAAGAAGCCCGTCGGGTCGTACTGCTTCTTGATCTTGGTCAGGCGGGTGGCCGCGTCGCCGTAGTAGGCCTTCTTCCAGTCGGTCAGCGTCGCGTCCGTGTAGTTCTGGTACGCCGATCCGGACGCGTACGGGCGCATCGCGTCGTGTGTCCTTTTCAGCCAGTCGCGGGCCGTCGTGCCGGAGGTGCCCGCGCGCCAGCTCACGATGTACTGCGCGAGCATCCGCGAGCGGCGGTGGACGAACGCCGTGGCCGTCGGGTCCACCCGGTTGACCGCGCCGCCGAGCGCCGTGAGGGCGACCGAGCCGGCGCCCGACGAGACCGACGCCAGCCGGCCCAGGAGCGTGCGCACGCCCGCGTCCGACAGGTTCCGGTCGAAGAAGTCCGAGTGCGCCGCGTACGTCTCGCGCTGGAGCGCGCCCTGCGCGGAGCGGCCTGGGGTGGCGCCGGGCAGATGGCACTGGGCGTCGGAGGAGAAGCCGGAGCAGCCCGCGTAGATCTCCATCGCCTCCTCGTAGGAGTGCCGCTTGAGGGAGACCGAGGAGGCCGGGCCGGGGCCGCCGGAGCCGTCGGCGAGGCGGTCCACCGCGTTCTGCAGTTCGGTGTACGTGCCCAGGGAGAACGCGGAGATCGAGACGGTGGGATTTCCCCCGGCCGCGTTCGCCACGTGCAGGGACGACCAGATCTCGTCCGGCTGGTCGGGGCCCCACTTCTGCCACGCCTTGAGGACGGTGGCCGCCTTCGACCAGGGCCAGGACATGTACGCGGAGACGGCCTGCGGGGCCGGGTGGGTCTTGAAGCGCAGCTCGGTGACGACGCCGAACTGGCCGTTGCCCGCTCCGCGCAGGGCCCAGAACAGGTCTTTGTTGGTACGGGAGTCGGCGGTGAGTTCCTTGCCGTCCGCCGTGATCAGGGTGGCGCCGGTGAGGCTGTCGCAGGTCAGGCCGTAGGCCCGGGAGACGACGCCGTGGCCGCCGCCGAGGGTCAGGCCGGAGACGCCGACCGTGGGGCAGGAGCCCGCCGGGATCGTGACGCCCTTGGCGGCCAGTGCCCGGTAGACGTCGATGAGCTTCGCGCCGGCGCCGACGACGGCCTCGCCGCCCGAGGCGCGGACCGACTTCATGCGGGACACGTCGAGGATCAGCCGGCCGTCGCCGGAGGACCAGCCCGCGTAACTGTGCCCGCCGTTGCGTATCGCCACCGGGACCTTGTGCGCGCGGGCGTACGCCAACGTCGTCCGGAGGTCGTCGGGGCCCGCGCAAAAGGCGACGGCCGTCGGTTTCAGGTCGTCGAAGCGGGTGTTGTACAGCTGGCGGGCCGCCGCCCACTGGGCCTGGCCGGGGCGGACCAGGGAGCCGTCGAGGTCCTTGGCGAGCGCGTCCAGGTTCGCCGCGGCCGTCACCCGGGCGGTGGCGCTGGTGGACCGGAGCGGTGAGGTGGCGGCGGACGAGGCCGATGCCGCCGGGGAGCCGCTCGACGACGAGGAGCAGGCCGAGGCCGCCGTCGCCGTGAGTGCCGCCGCCGACGCCGCCATGAACGTACGCCGCTCCATGCCTGTGCCCCTGCCCATGTCCGTTCCGCCTCCCGTAGCCCCTGGGGTACGAGACGTGAACCGGGAGCCGTGGGTTCCCTGTACCCCGTCGGGGCCGTCAGGCGGCGTCGACGTGTTCCTGTGCGTCCGTACGGGCCCTGCTGCGTGCCCTTCTGGCCGGTCCGCGCCAGCCGCACGTACAGCGGGCGAGACAGAATCTGCCCTGTTCCACGACCGTCGTGGCGTGGTCCGTCTGCTGCTGGTCCTGCTGTCGCCGATCCACGGCGCCACGGTAGCGGGCTTGTGTGAACCCTCCTGTAAACCCCCCGTTCGCGTGACGGGTGACCCTACTCGTCGTTAACCGGAACGACAGAGGGGCCGCACGACGCACGGACAGGCTTGGGGGTAGGCAAGCGATGGTGCAGCAGCAGGACGGTCATTCGGCGGGCTCGGCGGGCCCGATGGGGCCGGCGCGGTCGGCGCGGTCGGCGCGCAGAGCGGCGGCGGTCGCCGCCGCGTTGGCGGGCGTCGTGGCGGGTACGGCCGGATGCGGTGGCGGGGCGCGCGCGGGGGACCGCGAGAGCGACCCGGTCAAGGCGGTGCGGGACGCTCCCGACCGGCTGATCCGTGAGGGCAGTTCGCTGGCGCGGACGTCGATGCAGATGGCCAGCGGCGGTACCCGGGTCACCATCCGGGGCGAGGGCGTCTACGACTACCGGGCCGGGCTCGGGCAGCTCCGGGTGCGGCTGCCGCAGGACGCGGCCGGCGCCCAGGAGCACCGGCCCATCACCGAACTCCTCGCGCCCGGCGCCCTCTACATGAAGAACCGGGGCGCGGGCGTGCCCGCCGACAAGTGGGTGCGGCTCGACACCGCCTCGCTCAACGACGGGAACCTCGTCACCGGCGGCGCCACCGATCCGCTCACCGCCGCCGAACTGCTGCGCGGCGCGCGGGAGGTGACGTACGCGGGAGAGGCTGATGTCGCCGGGGTGCCGACCCGGCACTACAAGGGGCAGATCGATCTGGCCGCCGCCGCGAAGGCGGTGTCCGCGGGGAACCGGAAGGCGCTGGCCGCGGCGGTGAAAGGGTTCGGCAGTTCGCCGGTGCCCTTCGACGTGTACCTGGACGACGAGGGACTCATCCGGAAGATCACGCACCGCTTCAGCTTCGCCGAGCAGCAGGCGGCCGGGCAGCCGAAGAAGGACGTGGACGTCTCCTCGACGACGCTGCTCTACGGGTTCGGGAAGCCGGCGGAGGTCCGGCTTCCGGACAAGAAGGACATCTTCGCGGGGAAGGTCGCCGAGCCCTAGTGGTCCGCCCGGGGGGCTTCCGGGGGAGCGGAAATGGTTCTTCCGTGCCATGCGCCGGGCGTGAACGGCTGCCTACTCTAGGAAGCCGACTCCATGAGTCGGCAACCGCGGAAGGGGTGATGTGCGTGGCTCCGCTGGGCGGTACGGCTGTTCAGGACTACGTCGCCCTCGCCGAGATCGAGCTCTGTGGAGAGCTGATCATCGCGGCCTCCGCCGTCTCCGAGGGACGGCTCAGCGCGGACCGGATCGACGAGGTGCTGCGGGTCGCAGAGGCGTTGCCCGAAAGCCCGGACGACCTGCACTGACGCGGGCGACGGCCCTCGGGTCGTCGCCCGCCCCGCGGGCTCAGGTGCGCAGCAGTCGCGCGATCGCCTTCGTGGCCTCCTCGACCTTGGCGTCGATCTCCTCGCCGCCCTTGAGTGCGGCGTCCGCCACACAGTGCCGCAGGTGCTCCTCCAGGAGCTGCAGCGCGAACGACTGCAGGGCCTTCGTGGAGGCCGAGACCTGCGTGAGTATGTCGATGCAGTAGACGTCCTCGTCCACCATCCGCTGCAGTCCGCGGATCTGGCCCTCGATCCGGCGCAGGCGCTTGAGGTGTTCGGCCTTCTGGTGGTGGTAGCCGTGGATGCCGCGGTCGTGGTCGGTCACGATCTCGGCCGTGGGCTCTGCTTCTGTAGCGTCCGTGGTCATCGTGTCCGACCTCCCGTTTGTCCTGCGTGTATACCCCCGGTGGGTATATGGTACTCGATTTGCCGCACCCCGTGCTGATCACTGTGCCTGATGGGCGACACTGGGGGAACGCCGGTTAGCCGTGGCCGGATGATGCGCCTAGCATCAGCCTGACCCAATCCAGAGCACCCCGAGGACCCCACGTGCGCTTTCGTCTGACCCCCAGGGAGACGAGCTTCTACGACATGTTCGCCGCATCCGCGGACAACATCGTCACGGGCTCGAAGCTCCTGATGGAACTGCTCGGTGCGGACTCCTCCGCCCGGGCCGAGATCGCGGAGCGGATGCGGGCAGCCGAACACGCCGGTGACGACGCCACCCACGCGATCTTCCACCAGCTGAACTCCTCGTTCATCACGCCCTTCGACCGCGAGGACATCTACAACCTCGCGTCGTCCCTCGACGACATCATGGACTTCATGGAGGAGGCCGTCGACCTCGTCGTCCTCTACCAGGTCGAGGAGCTGCCCAAGGGCGTCGAGCAGCAGATCGAGGTCCTGGCCCGGGCGGCCGAGCTGACCGCCGAGGCCATGCCGAATCTGCGGACGATGGACAACCTCACCGAGTACTGGATCGAGGTCAACCGTCTGGAGAACCAGGCCGACCAGATCCACCGCAAGCTTCTGGCCACGCTCTTCAACGGCAAGTACGACGCCATCGAGGTGCTGAAGCTGAAGCAGATCGTGGATGTGCTGGAGGAAGCCGCCGACGCGTTCGAGCATGTCGCCAACACGGTGGAGACCATCGCCGTGAAGGAGTCCTGAGGCCGGCTCATGGACACCTTCTCCCTGATCGTGACGATCGGCGTCGCGCTCGGATTCACGTACACGAACGGCTTTCACGACTCCGCGAACGCCATCGCCACTTCCGTATCCACCCGTGCGCTGACGCCCCGTGCGGCACTCGCCATGGCCGCGGTCATGAACCTCGCCGGTGCCTTCCTCGGCAGCGGCGTCGCCAAGACGGTGAGTGAGGGGATCATCGCGACCCCCGAGGGCGACAAGGGCATGGGCATTCTGTTCGCCGCCCTCGCCGGCGCCATCGTGTGGAACCTCATCACCTGGTACTTCGGGCTTCCCTCGTCGTCCTCGCACGCCCTGTTCGGTGGAATGGTGGGTGCCGCTCTCGCGGGCGGCACCACCGTCTACTGGTCCGGGGTGTGGGAGAAGATCGTCATCCCGATGTTCACGTCGCCGGTGATCGGCCTCGTCGTCGGTTACCTGGTGATGACGGCCATCATGTGGCTCTTCCGGCGCTCCAACCCGCACAAGGCCAAGCGCGGCTTCCGTATCGCGCAGACCGTCTCGGCGGCCGGCATGGCGCTCGGCCACGGTCTCCAGGACGCGCAGAAGACCATGGGCATCGTGGTCATGGCGCTGGTCATCGGCGGCCACGAGACGTTCGAGGACCCGATTCCGGTCTGGGTCAAGATCGTCTGTGCCGTGATGCTGTCGCTCGGCACGTACGCGGGTGGCTGGCGCATCATGCGGACCCTCGGCCGCAAGATCATCGAGCTGGACCCGCCGCAGGGGTTCGCCGCCGAGACGACCGGTGCGTCGATCATGTTCGGCTCGGCGTTCCTGTTCCACGCGCCGATCTCCACGACGCACGTCATCACCTCGGCGATCATGGGTGTCGGGGCGACGAAGCGCGTGAACGCGGTGCGGTGGGGTGTCGCCAAGAACATCGTCATCGGGTGGTTCATCACGATGCCGGCCGCAGCGCTGGTCGCTGCCGCTTCGTACGGGATTATTTGGCTGGCCTTCGGTTAGGTTCTGCCGGGTTTGTGGAAAGCCGCGGACGCGTCTGCTCGGTGTACGAGTGGTTGCGTCCGCGGCCTTCGACGTGGCTGGTCGCGCAGTTCCCCGCGCCCCTGACGGGGCGCATCCGCCCCGCGCCCCTGACGAGAGAAGCCTGGCCCTCCTTTGGAGGGCCAGGCTTCTCTCTTTCCTCGTGGCGGCACCGCCATGCAGCGCCACGAGGGGATCGGGGGAGGGGGATCAGCCGAAGCGGCCCGAGATGTAGTCCTCGGTGGCCTGGACCGACGGGTTGGAGAAGATGCGCTCCGTCTCGTCGATCTCCACGAGCTTGCCGGGCTGGCCGACCGCCGCGAGGTTGAAGAACGCGGTGCGGTCCGAGACGCGGGCCGCCTGCTGCATGTTGTGCGTCACGATGACGATCGTGAAGCGCTCCTTGAGCTCGCCGATCAGGTCCTCGATGGCGAGGGTGGAGATCGGGTCGAGGGCCGAGCAGGGCTCGTCCATGAGCAGGACCTGGGGCTCGACCGCGATGGCGCGGGCGATGCAGAGGCGCTGCTGCTGGCCGCCGGAGAGGCCCGAGCCGGGCTTGTTCAGCCGGTCCTTGACCTCGTTCCAGAGGTTGGCGCCCTTCAGCGACTTCTCGACGACGTCGGAGAGCTCCGACTTCTTGTACGAGCCGTTGAGCTTCAGGCCCGCCGCCACGTTGTCGAAGATCGACATCGTGGGGAAGGGGTTGGGGCGCTGGAAGACCATGCCGACGGTGCGGCGCACGGCGACCGGGTCGACCGCGGAGGCGTACAGGTCCTCGTCGTCGAGCAGGACCTTGCCCTCGACGCGGCCGCCGGGGGTGACCTCGTGCATCCGATTGAGGGTGCGCAGGAAGGTCGACTTGCCGCAGCCGGAGGGGCCGATGAAGGCCGTCACCGAGCGGGGCTCGACCGTCATGGAGATGTCTTCGATCGCCTTGTGGGATCCGTAGTAGGCGGTGAGACCGCTTACGTCGATTCGCTTGGCCATGGGATTACTTCGCTTCCGAGAGTTCGAGTCGCTGAATACAGCCGCGTCAGCGGCCCGTCTTCGGGGCCTTCCAGCGGGCGATGCCGCGGGCCACGAGGTTGAGGATCATGATGAAGGCGATCAGCACCAGGGCCGCGGCCCAGGCGCGGTCGTACGCCGCCTGGCTGCCGCCGCTCTTGGCGTACTGGTCGTAGATGTAGAGCGGCAGGGACGCCTGCGGTCCGTCGAAGGGGTTCGAGTTGATCAGCGGGTTGCCGAACACCAGGAGGAGGACCGGGGCGGTCTCGCCGGCGATACGGGCGACCGCCAGCATGACGCCGGTGGTGATGCCGCCGATCGACGTCGGCAGGACGACCTTGAGGATCGTGCGCCACTTCGGCACGCCGAGGGCGAGGGAGGCCTCGCGCAGCTCGTTCGGGACCAGCTTGAGCATCTCTTCGGTGGAGCGGACCACGACCGGGATCATCAGGATCGACAGGGCCATCGAGCCGGCGAAGCCGGAGTAGCCGAAGCCGAGGATGAGGATCCAGAAGGACAGGATGAACAGGCCCGCCACGATGGACGGGATGCCGGTCATGACGTCGACGAAGAACGTGACGGCCTTCGCCAGCTTGCCGCGGCCGTACTCCACCAGGTAGATCGCCGTCAGCAGGCCGATCGGGACCGAGATCAGGGTGGCGAGGCCGACCTGCTCCAGGGTGCCGAGGATGGCGTGGTAGATGCCGCCGCCGGGCTGGTAGCTGGTGACGAAGCCCATCGAGTGGGTCAGGAAGTACGGGTCGAGCACCTTCACGCCGCGCTTGACCGTCTCGTAGACGAGCGAGGCGAGCGGGATCACGGCCAGGATGAAGGAGACCCAGATGATGCTGGTCGCGACCCGGTCCTTCGCCTGGCGCCGGCCCTCGACCTTGGTGGCGATCGCGTAGGTGCCGAGGACGAAGACCAGGGCGGCGAGCAGGCCCCACTGGACGTGGCTGGACAGTCCGGCGCCGAGCCCGATCGCGCAGCCGAGGGCGATCGAGCCGACGGCCGCGATCCAGGGGAACCAGCGGGGAAGGCGGGCGGCGCTGAGCGAGCCGGGGCGCTTCGCGAGAGGGGTGGAGGTGCTCATGCGTTGGCCCCCGAGTACTCCTTGCGGCGGGCGATGATCATGCGGGCCGCGCCGTTCACGATCAGGGTGATGACGAAGAGGACGAGGCCGGAGGCGATCAGGGCGTCGCGGCCCTGGTCGTTGGCCTCGGCGAACTTCGCGGCGATGTTCTGCGCGAAGGTGCCGCCGCCCGGGTCGAGCAGGCTGGCGTGGATCAGGAAGTCGGGGGAGAGGACCGTGGCGACGGCCATCGTCTCGCCGAGCGCGCGGCCGAGGCCGAGCATCGAGGCCGAGATCACGCCGGAGCGGCCGAAGGGGATCACCGACATGCGGATGACCTCCCAGCGGGTGGCGCCGAGCGCGAGGGCCGCCTCCTGGTGCATCAGGGGGGCCTGCTTGAAGACCTCGCGGGAGACGTTCGTGATGATCGGCAGGATCATGATCGCCAGCAGGATGCCGACGGTGAGCAGGGTGCGCGGCGCGCCACCCTCCCAGGCGAAGATGCCGGTCCAGCCGAAGTAGTCGTCGAGCCAGCCGAACAGGCCCTCCAGGTGCGGCACCAGGAAGAGGGCGCCCCACAGGCCGTAGACGATCGAGGGCACGGCGGCGAGCAGGTCGATCACGTAGGCGATGGTGCCGCTCAGCCGCTTCGGCGCGTAGTGCGTGAGGAAGAGCGCGATGCCGACGGCGACCGGGACCGCGATCAGCATGGCGATGACCGAGGTGACGACGGTGCCGAAGGCCAGCACGGCTATGCCGAAGACGGGCGGCTGGGCCGTCGCGTTCCACTCGAACGTCGTGAGGAAGTTGCCGTCGTTGTCGGGGAGGACGAGGGCGGCACGGTAGGTCAGGAAGACCGCGATCGCGGCCATGACGACCAGGAGCAGGATGCCCGCGCCGCGGGAGAGGCCGAGGAAGACCCGGTCTCCGGGGCGGGTGGCGCCGCGGGCGGCGCGCTTGGCCTGGCCGGTGGTGGGGCGGTCGGTGGGCGCCGGTGGCGCTGGTGGTTGCGTGGTGATGTCCATGGGTTCTCCGGTCTGCGAAGTCCCGTACCCGAGGGGTCTACGGAGCTTCTGGCGGCGGTGCACCGGACGGTGCGGGCCGCTCACCGGGGTGAGCGGCCCGCACACTGGGTCAGCTGATGCTCGCGACGGTCTCGCGGACCTTCGCGTTGATCTCGGCCGGGATCGGGGCGTAGCCCAGCTCCGACAGGGCGCCCTGGCCCTCTTCGCTGGCCATGTAGGTCAGGAAGGACTTGGTGGCGGCGAGGGTGTCCGACTTGTTGCCCTTGTCGCAGACGATCTCGTAGGTGACGAGGGTGATCGGGTAGGCGCCGTCGGCCTTGGTCGCGTAGTTCAGCTCCAGGGCGAGGTCCTTGCCCGTGCCCACGACCTTGGCGTCGGCGATCGCCTTCGAGGCGTTCTCCGTGGTGGCCTTGACCGGGGTGGAGGCGCCGGTGTCGATGTCGACCGTCTTCAGGCCGTCCTTGGCGTAGGACAGCTCGACGTAGGTGATCGAGCCGGAGGTCTGCTTGACCTGCTGGGCGAGGCCGGAGGAGCCCTGCGCGGACTGGCCGCCCTTGGCCTGCCAGGCCTTGCCGCCCTCGTACTTCCAGTCGCTCGCGGCGGTGGCCTTGAGGTACTTGGTGAAGTTGTCCGTGGTGCCCGACTCGTCCGAGCGGTGGAACGCCTGGATCTTGGTCGAGGGGAGCTTCGCGTCGGGGTTCAGCTTCTTGATCGCGGCGTCGTCCCACTTGGTGATCTTCGAGTCGAAGATCTTGGCGAGGGTCGGGCCGTCCAGGACGAGGTTGTCGACGCCGTCCAGGTTGTACGCGACGGCGATCGGGCCGCCGACCATCGGCAGGTCGATGCCCTGGCCGCCGGAGCAGACCTTCTTGGAGGCCGCGACCTCTTCCGGCTTGAGCGCGGAGTCGGAACCGGCGAAGGCGACCTGGCCCTGGTTGAAGGCGGTCACGCCGGCGCCCGAGCCCTCGGGCTTGTAGTTGATCTGCACGCCCGAGCAGGCCTGCGAGAACGTCTGGCGCCACGCGTCGATCGCGTTCGCCTGCGCCGACGAGCCGTTGCCGAGGAGCTGGCCCTTGGCGTCCTTGCACTCGATGTTGTTCTTGGCGTTCGAGGACGAGCTGGCGCTGCTGCCGCCGCCGCTGTTCGTGTCGTCCGAGCCGCACGCCGTGAGGGCCAGGGCGCCGGAGACGGCGAGAGCGCCGAGGGAGAGGGCGCGGAGCCGGTTCTTGCGCTGAAGCTTCACCTTCGGATGTTCCTTCCAGGAGCCGCCGGCCGGGGTGTCTGGCACTGCGGCGGCGTGCGAAAGTCTGCGGAATGTCAGTCGAGCGGTGAGGTGCTTCCCGTTGCCGGGGCCGCACCGCGTAAGGCCGAAATTAAGCAGATCAGGTGAAGTGACCGATGGCCGTGAGTGAACGGAGGGTGAACCTAAGCAGGCGGTGTGGTTAGGTCACGGAGGGGTTACGTCACGTCACGTGGAGCGCGTCCAGAAGGGCGTCGACGAGCTTGCGGTCGCGCGGCTGGGTGAGGCGGTTGCGGGCCGCCGTGGGCGGGAGCCAGAGGATGCGGTCGACCTCGCTGTTCGGCAGGAAGGCGCCCGAGGTGGCCTCCGCCGCCCAGTAGCTGACCTTCTTGGGCCTGCCGTGGGCCGTGTAGCGCACCGTGGGCAGGGCGGCGCCCGGTGCGCACTCGTGGCCGGTCTCCTCGCGCACCTCGCGCAGCGCGGCGGCCAGCGGGGCCTCGCCGCGCTTGAGCTTGCCCTTGGGGTGCGACCAGTCCCCGTACTTGGGCCGGTGGACGAGACAGACCTCCAGGCCGTCGTCGAGCAGGGCGCGGCGCCACAGGACGCAGCCCGCCGCCAGCACGGTGTCGGGGCTGTCAGCGCTGTCAGTGCTCTCGGGGCCGTCGGGTACCGGGATGTCGGGCACGGTCATGGGGTTCCCACCGTCTCTCGCTGCCACGCTTTTCCGAACGCGTTCCTGGCGGCCTCCACCTGGTGGCGCTGGTCGGCGTGGAGCACGCCGAGGGCGTACGCCGTGGCGGGGGCGATGCGCGGGGTGCGCGCCGCGTGCGCTGCCGCGGCCGCGGCCTCCGCGGCGTCGCGGTGCGTGTTCAGGGCGTGCGCCGCGGCGGTCAGCCTTACGGGAGCCCGGTCCGCGCCGGGCAGCACCTCCTGCGCGTAGCGGTGCAGGCGCAGCAGGAGGCGTACGTGGTGCCAGGGCGCGTCCGCGTCCGGGTTGTACGGGGTGGGGAGCCGGCCGCCCGTGTGGTGCAGGGCGGTCACCGCCTCGGCGAGGCGGGACTCGGCCTCCCCGGCCAGCTTGGGCAGCGCGACGCCGCCGGTGGCCAGCGGCACCTCGCTGGCGAGCACGGCGACCCGGTCCGCCACCGCGTGGAAGCGGGGGCTGCCCAGGGACTGCAGGGCGGCGCTGTGGGCGCGCGTTCTGGCGAGGGTGAGCTGGCGGTCGAGCAGCGCCGCCGCCTTGGCCGCGCCGAGGGCCAGGGTGGTGGCGGTGGCCGAGCCGCCCGCCGCCTGCTGGGGCAGGGCGCCGGTGGAGCCGGAGGCCGCCGACGTCAGCCGGTGCAGGGCCTCGGTCAGCCGGACCAGCCGGTCCGCGCAGGCGTGCTCCTGCGCCAGCGTGCCGGACAGCCACGCCAGTTCGGGGCGCAGCTCGTCCGACCACTCGGCGTCGAGGAGCGGGCGGAAGGTGTGCAGGGTGCCGCTGATCCGGCGGGCGGCGCGGCGCAGGGTGCGGGCCGCGTCGGCCGCGGTGCCGCCCGCCGCGCCGCTCTCGCCGTGCCGGCGCAGCGAGCGCAGGAACTCGGTCGCCTGCCCCTGGAGGTACGCCCCGAGAATGTCGCCGTCCTCCGGTGCGGTGGGTGCTCCGTCGCGCGGGCCGTCGGCCGGTCCGGGGTGCGGACCGGTTCCGAACGACTCGCCGGGCTCAAGGTGTTGCTGTGCCACGCCGGCGCCTCCGGGCGTCTATGAGCATCTCCTGTACGTTCCGCAGGGGGCGTCCGGCCGGGTCCGACGGATCGGTCGCGTGCCGGGTCCAGTTGCCGTCCGGGCCCAGGTGCCAGGAGGCGGTGGAGTCGGACATCCCCGTTTCGAGCAGCCGGCTGAGGGCGGCCCGGTGGGCCGGGTCCTCGACGCGGACCAGGGCCTCGATGCGGCGGTCGAGGTTGCGGTGCATCATGTCGGCGCTGCCTATCCACACCTCGGGCTCGCCGGCGTTGCCGAAGGCGAAGACCCGGGAGTGCTCCAGGAAGCGGCCGAGTACCGAGCGGACCCGGATGTTCTCCGACAGGCCCGTGACGCCGGGGCGTACGGCACAGATGCCGCGCACCCACACGTCGACCGGGACGCCCGCCTGCGACGCCCGGTACAGGGCGTCGATGATCGCCTCGTCGACCATCGAGTTGACCTTGATGCGGACGTACGCCGGGCGGCCCGCACGGTGGTGCTGGACCTCCTTCTCGATCCGCGTGATCAGCCCCGTGCGCAGGGACTTGGGGGCGACGAGGAGGCGGCGGTACGTCTCGCGGCGCGAGTAGCCGGAGAGCCGGTTGAAGAGGTCGGAGAGGTCCGCTCCGACCTCCTGGTTCGCGGTGAGCAGGCCCAGGTCCTCGTAGAGGCGGGCGGTCTTGGGGTGGTAGTTGCCGGTGCCGACGTGGCTGTAGCGGACGAGCGACTCGCCCTCCTGGCGGACCACGAGCGACAGCTTGCAGTGCGTCTTGAGGCCCACCAGGCCGTAGACGACGTGGCAGCCCGCCTCTTCCAGCTTCCGCGCCCACTTGATGTTGGCCTGCTCGTCGAAGCGGGCCTTGATCTCGACCAGGACGAGGACCTGCTTGCCGGCCTCGGCCGCCTCTATCAGCGCGTCGACGATCGGGGAGTCGCCCGAGGTCCGGTACAGCGTCTGCTTGATGGCCAGCACGTCCGGGTCGGCGGCGGCCTGCTCCAGGAACGCCTGGACGGAGGTGGAGAACGAGTCGTACGGGTGGTGGAGCAGCACGTCGTGACCGCGCAGGGCCGCGAAGATGTCGGGCGCCGACGCCGACTCCACCTCGGCGAGGTCGCGGTGCGTGCCCGCGACGAACTTCGGGTACTTCAGCTCCGGGCGGTCGATGCCCGCGATGGAGAAGAGACCGGTGAGGTCGAGCGGGCCGGGCAGCGGATAGACCTCTGCCTCGCTGATCTTCAGCTCGCGGACGAGGAGGCTGAGCACCTCCGAGTCGATCGTCTCCTCGACCTCCAGGCGCACCGGCGGGCCGAAGCGGCGCCGCATCAGCTCCTTCTCCAGGGCCTTCAGGAGGTTCTCGGCGTCGTCCTCCTCGACCTCCAGGTCCTCGTTCCGCGTGACGCGGAACATGTGGTGCTCCTCGATCGTCATGCCGGGGAACAGCTCGCCCAGGTGCCGGGGCGCGGAGATCACGTCCTCGATGGGGACGTAGCGCTGCGGGGACGCCTCCAGGAAGCGGGAGAGCAGCGGCGGGACCTTGACGCGGGCGAAGTGGCGGTGGCCGGAGACCGGGTTGCTGACCACGACCGCGAGGTTCAGGGACAGGCCCGAGATGTACGGGAAGGGGTGCGCCGGGTCCACCGCCAGAGGGGTGAGCACCGGGAAGATCTGCTGCATGAACAGCGTGTAGAGCCGGGACTGCTCCTTGTCGGTCAGCTCGTTCCAGCGCACGACGTGGATGCCCTCGTCGGCCAGGGACGGGGCGACCTCGTCCTGGTAGCAGGCGGCGTGCCGGGCCATGAGTTCCCGGGACCGGTTCCAGATCAGTTCGAGCACTTCACGGGGCTGGAGACCCGAGGCCGAACGGGTGGCGACGCCGGTCGCGATGCGGCGCTTGAGGCCGGCCACGCGGACCATGAAGAACTCGTCCAGGTTCGACGCGAAGATCGCCAGGAAGTTCGCCCGCTCCAGGAGGGGCGTGGCCGGGTCCTCGGCCAGCTCCAGGACCCGCTCGTTGAACGCCAGCCAGCTGCGCTCCCGGTCCAGGAAGCGGCCCTGGGGGAGCTCCGCGCCGTCCTGGCTCGCGTAGTCCTCCTCGTAGTCGTCCGGGTCCGCGTCGATGTCCGCGACGATGCCGGCCAGCTTCGCGGCCGACCGTTCGTAGTCGCCGCTGGCCACCGGGTGCGGGCGGTGCGCGGCTAGGGAGCCCACGGAGGGCTGCGGGTGCGATGCCGAGGGGGCCGGGGAGGGCTCGGACTCGGCTGCGGACTGGTCCTGGGCGGCGTTCGGCTGGCTCATGGGCCCATTCTTCCGCGCGGAGACGGTCTCGGGCGCGCCGGGAAGGTCGCTGAGCGCGGGGGCGAGGCGGAGCCTGCCGGGGGTGGGCGCTTGCGGGGTGGGGGGTTCCGGCGGGGGAGAGGGGGTGTCCGACGCGGGGGGCTGCATTCCGTGAGGGTCGCAACCGTGTCTGAATCACTGGTTACGGCGATATGACGTGCGGGATATGGGCGGGCGGCTCCCCGGCGTCTATTGGGGGCCGGGGTTCGGCGGGGCGGGGTTCTCGGCGCGGGGCGGTGATCGCCTGGTTGTCGTTCGGCTGCGTCCCGGTGGGGCTTCTCGCGCGGTTCCCCGCGCCCCTGAAGGCATGCGCTGCGCGCGGCCTTCCCCTGGAGGGGGCCACCTCCCAGGCCCTCGGCTACCGGGTGCGGCGGCGGAGGATCGTGAAGGCTGCCGCCGCGGCCAGTGCGGTCAGCGTCAGGATCAGTGCCGATTCCGTCAGCTGGAGGGGCCAGTAGTGGGACGACGGGTGGTAGGTGACCGAGAAGTCCTGGAAGCCGCGGGCGCAGTGCTTGAGCTCCGCTCCGTTTCCCGCGTCGGCGCAGGCCATGTTGTTCGTGACGAGTTCCCCGTCCTTGGTCACCGCGTCGTACCGGAGTGCCTGCGCGTCGGGGGGCCCGGTCTGTGGCGTCCGGCCGTGGTCGGTGACCGTGGGCCACAGGCTGACCCGGTACCGCGTGCTCAGCCAGCCGGTCACCAGGAGCGCGGCGACCCCGGCGACGCCACCGGCCAGCGCCTTGCGGAAGAGGACTCCGCCGAGCGCGCCGACGGCGAGGCCCAGCAGGACCCGGCTGAGGGCGACCGGACCGGTACCGACGTACAGGTCCGTGTCGTACCAGGGGGTGAGGGGGCTCGGCCCGGCCGCCCACGCGAGCCGGTGCAGGACGACCAGCGGAACCGTCCCGGCGAGGAACCAGGCGGCGGGCACGGCCAGCGTCGTGGCCAGCCAGCGGGTCGGGCTGACGGACTGCACCCAGGCCAACTGCGCCGTGCCGCGCTCCAGTTCGCGCCCCACACAGACGACACCCATGAAGAGCGCCGCGATGTACGGGGTCGCGCCGATCAACGTGCCGACCAGTCGCAGGAGTTGGTCGTAGCGGGCGTATGCGCTCCCGGCCAGCTCGCAGTGCGGGGTGGCACAGGCGGCCAGATGCCGCGCGGCCGCGTCCGCCCCCGGCCCGTGGAGCCACAGCAGCAGGACGGTCGTGGCCAGGACCACCACGAACCAGGCCCCCAGGGCGATCCGGTGCAGTCGGAGCGCCGCCCACACGGTGCCGGTCGGGCGCAGCGTGCGCAGGCCGCGTGGGCCGCGCGGGAGTGCCGGGAGCGTCTGGGTCATGAGCCGGATCTCTTTCCGCGGGGCCGCGGCGCGTGGAGCGCCGGGGCGGGCTGGACGGTGCCGGGGAACCAGGGGTGAACGGAACTCATCGTGCGACGCTCCTGCGCAGGACGCGGTAGGCGATGAACACGATCAGGGCGGTCAGGGCCAGCAGCACGCCCGTCTCGACCAGTTGGAGGGGCCAGAAGTGGGAGGGCGGGTGGCCCTCGCGGTAGTAGCCGGTGATGTGGTGCTCGGCGACGCAGGCGCGGTCGCCCACGCACAGCGGGTCGGCGATGTGCGCGCCGGAGGAGGTGACCGCCCCCTCGCTCATGACCTCACCGGTGAACTCGAGGTAGTTCTGCGCGACCGTGCCCACCCGGGTCTCGGTGGGCCACAGGTACGGCCGCAGCAGCGCGACGGCCGCGGACAGTGCCACGGTGAGCGCCAGGCCGAGACCGGCCCCGGCCAGCGACCGCCGCCGGACGAGCGCCATCAGCGCGCCACAGGCGAGGCCCAGCAGCGGCAGCACGACCGTGACGGGGCCCAGGACGTCGAAGGCGCCGGAGAACCAGCGGTTCTGCGGGAGGTCGGGCGCCGCCGCGGCGACCTGGCGGCGCAGCACCACCAGCAGGGCGGTGCCGGTGACCAGGGCCATGGCGGGCAGCGCCAGCTTCATGGTCAGCCAGCGGACCGGTGACACGGACTGGGTCCACGCCAACTGGGCGGTCCCGCGCTCCAGTTCCTGCCCGATCAGGGCGCCGCCCGCGAACACGGCGACGGCCGGCGGGAGGAGCGAGAGGAAGGTGTCCGCGAACGACACGGCGTAGTGGAAGCTGCTCGCGGTCGCCCCCTTCGCGACGCACTCGTTGGCCACCGCCGGGTTGCAG
The DNA here is from genome assembly GCF_040645755.1 of Streptomyces sp. NPDC046716. NCBI lineage: Bacteria > Bacillati > Actinomycetota > Actinomycetes > Kitasatosporales > Streptomycetaceae > Streptomyces > Streptomyces sp. NPDC046716. The sequence continues at coordinate 14,067 of NZ_JBEYYU010000065.1, read as the reverse complement.
TCCCCGGCGAGGCCGAGCCCCGAGGTTCCCGGCCCCCAGGCCCACAGCAGCACACCCGCGAGAAGGACGACGTACGCGGTCCACAGCCACAGGCTGCCGCGGTGCAGTCGCAGCACGGTCCAGGTCAGTCCCGACCGGGGCGACAGGGAGAGGGTGCTCACGCGGTGGCCTCCTTCTGGAGCTGCCGGGACTTCTTCGGCTGGTAGCGGCGCAGGACCAGGAAGGCTCCGGCGACGAGCACGACGGTGAGGGCGAGCAGGATGCCCGTCTCGGTGAGCTGGCGGGGCCAGAAGTCCGGCGAGGGCAGGTAGTGCCGGTCGAAGCCGGTGACGTGGTGCGCGGCGAGGCACTTCTGGTCCATATAGCACCCGGGGTCGGGGATCTCCGCGCCCGTGGAGGTGATCGCCTTGTTGTGCACGGGGATCTCCGGCTGCTGGTAAGCGCCCTGGAAGGGCCAGGAGTTGGCGCGCAGCGCACCGGCCAGATAGGTGCCGGTCCCGGCGACGACGATCGCGGGCAGCGTGCGGCGGATCACCAGCGCGGCGAAGACGCCCAGGGCCAGGCCGAACAGGACGTTCGCCACCGTCGCCGGGCCGATGTTGAAGTAGTAGGAGCGCGGGCCGATCCCGGCGATCAGCAGATGGTTGTGGGAGTGCCACACCCGCTCGTACACGGCGACGACCAGGCCGGTGCCGACGGTGACCGCGATCGCGGGCAGGCCCAGCTTGGCGGTGAGCCAGCGGGCCGGGGAGACCGACTGGGTCCAGGCGAGGCGCGCGGTGCCCGTCTCCAGCTCACGCGCGATCAGCGGGCCCGCCGCGAAGACGGCGACGGCGACCGTGGCCAGCTGGGTGAGGGTCGCCGGGTCGTAGAAGAGGGAGTCGAAGGAGGTGCCGAAGGAGGGCAGGGAGACGGACTTGCCGTCCCAGGCGATGTCCTGCGCCCCCGCGTACCCGAACGCGTCGAAGGCCTTCTGCGCCGTCGAGGCGCCGGGGCCCCACAGCCACAGCAGCAGGCCGACGCTGATGACGAGGTAACCGGTCCACACCCACAGGGCGGTGCGGTGCAGCCGCAGCACGGTCCAGACCAGGCCGTCGGCGCCGGGCGGGGTGCGCCGGAGCGGGGGCTTGCCGGAGGTCGTGGCGGGCTTGTCCAGCGTGGTGCTCATGCGGTCACCGCCGAGCGGTGCGCGGCCGCGGTGCTCGGGGTGAGCAGGGCCGGGGCCTCGGGGGCGCGCAGATGGGCCAGGAGCAGCTCCTCCAGGGAGGGCTCCTGCACCTGCCAGTCGTCGCCCACGGGTCCGTCCCTGCGGATCAGGGCGGTGACGCCGCGGCCCGAGGCGCGGGACTCGATGACGGTGTGGCCGGACAGCTCGCCGCGGCCGGTGACCAGGCTGTGCGCGCCGAGCAGGTCGTCGATGCCGCCGCCGAGCCGGATCCGGCCGTCGCCCAGGAGCAGCAGGTGGTCGCAGGCGTCGGCCAGCTCGGAGACGATGTGGGACGACATCAGTACGGTCGTGCCGTGCTCGGCGGCGTCCGCCATCAGGGTGCCCATCAGCTCGTGCCGGGCCAGCGGGTCCAGGTCGGCCATCGGCTCGTCGAGGAGCATCAGCTCGGGGCGCTTGCCGAGGGCGAGGGCGAGGGCGACGCGGGTGCGCTGGCCGCCGGAGAGCGAGCGGATCTTCGCCTTCGGGTCGAGCGAGCCGGCCTCGACGATCTGGGTCGCGTAGGCCGCGTCCCAGCGGTCCTTGTTCAGCTCGGCGCCCATGCGCAGGGTGTCCGCGACGGACAGCTGGGGGTGCAGCGGCTTGTCCTGGGGGAGATAGGCGACCTTGGCGCGGTTCTCGCCGGGGGCGGCGCCGAGCACGCGCAGCTCTCCCGAGCTCTGCCGCAGCAGCCCGGCCGCTATCGAGAGCAGGGTCGACTTGCCCGCGCCGTTCGGCCCGACGAGGGCGCTGATCCGGCCCGTGGGCAGCCGGAACGAGCAGTCGTCGAGGGCCGCGGCGCCCAGTCGGCCGTAGCGCTTCGCGAGGCCCGTCGCCTCGATCGCCGTACTCATGAAGTCCCCTTGGTGGTGGTGCTGAAGTGTGCTTCCAGTGCGACGGTGAACAGGGCCGCGACGTCTTCGCGGTCCAGTCCCGCCTCTCTCGCCCGTCTCGTCCAGTCCTCCAGCTCGCTGCGCAGCGGTGAGTCGCCCGGGCCGGAGCCCAGGGACTTGCGCACGAACGTGCCGAGTCCCCGGCGGGCCTCCACGAGGCCCTCGCGCTCCAGCTCGCGGTACGCCTTGAGCACCGTGTTCGGGTTGATGGCCGTCGCCTCGACGACCTCGCGGGCCGTGGGCAGCTTGTCGCCGGGCTCGAGCATGCCGAGCCGCAGCGCCTGCTCCGTCTGGTGGACGATCTGCAGGTAGGTGGCGACGCCGCTGTGGCGGTCGATGCGGAATTCGATCATCGGCGCGGCCGGCCGGTCGTCCTTGGCCACTGGCGTACCCCCCTTTCACTAATCAAGTAGTGAAAGGGTGATGCAAGAGAGGGGGCGGCGTCAAGTGACGCCGCCCCCTCGCCCGATATGTGCGCCGGGTCCCGGGTGTTATGACTCGGTTCGGTACATCAGATCCGTTTCGTACGTCGTGAAGCCGAGCCGCTCGTACACGCTCACCGCCGCCTTGTTGTCCGCGTCGACGTAGAGCATCGCCGTCGGGAGCCCGGCCGCCGCGAGATGGCGCAGCCCCGTCGCGGTGAGCGCCTTGCCGAGGCCGCCGCCCTGGCCCTCGGGCGCGACTCCGACCACGTACACCTCGCCGAGCCGCTCCTCCGCGTGCACCTTCGTCCAGTGGAAGCCGACCAGTTCCTCGCCCTTGAACGCGAGGAAGAAGCCGCGCGGGTCGAACCACGGCTCGCCCTTGCGGTCGTCCAGGTCGCGCTGGGTCAGGGAGCCCTGCTCGGGGTGGTGGGCGAACGCCGCCGCGTTCACCGCCAGCCACGCCGCGTCGTCCTGGCCGGGCACGAAGGTGCGGATCCTGACGCCCGCCGGGAGCGCCGGCTCGGGCAGCTCGAGATCGGTCAGCGGCCGCCGCATCTGCCGCAGTTCACGGAAGAGCGTCAGGCCGAGCACCTGCGCCAGATGGCGCGCCGCGCTGTGCCCGCCGTGCGCCCACACCCGCAGCCGCTTGCCCGACGCCGCGAGCAGCGCCGCGCCGAGCGCCCGCCCGTGCCCGTGCCCGCGCTGCGCCGGGTGCACCACCAGCTCGGCCGCCGGGGCCTCCACCGGGTCGGTGTCCTCCAGCTGGGCGTAGCCGACCAGGCCCCCGTCGACCGAGAGCAGCAGATGCGTGACGCCGTCGCGCTCGCCGCGCAGATGGAGCCGTCCCTGCTCCGACACGGCCTGCTGGCCGTCGGCGCGGGCCGCGTCGGCGAGCAGGGCCAGCACGGCGCCGGACTGCTCGGCGGAGAGCGAGGTCAGGGTGTCGATACGGCGGCCCGGGAGGGCGGGATCGGGGATGTTCGCGGGGTCCGTGGTCATGGTTACGAGGGTACGGCGGGGGCCCCGCGGGGAGTCGGCAACCAGCTCGTAACCTGCAATCCCCTGTTGTGCTACGCGCGTTGACCCTAGGCTGCCCGGCAGTCGCAGTCTTCGTAGAGCACCCAAGGGGATCCTCCATGCCCACCAGGACGAACCGGCGTCTGAGAACCGCGCTCGGCGCCGTCGCCACCCTCGCCACCGCGGGGGCGCTGATGGCCGCCATGCCCGCGAGCGCGGCCCACGACCGGGGCCACGGCCACGGTCACGGCCAGGGCGGCGGCCGCTACCAGGACGTACAGCTGCTGTCGTTCAACGACTTCCACGGGAACCTGGAGGCGCCGGCCGGTTCGTCGGGCCAGGTCACCGAGAAGCAGGCCGACGGCACGACGAAGCAGGTCGACGCGGGCGGTGTCGAGTACCTGGCCACCTCCCTGCGCACGGCGCGCAAGAACCACCCCTACAGCGTGACGGCCGCCGCCGGTGACCTGATCGGCGCCAGCCCGCTGCTGTCCGGCCTCTTCCACGACGAGCCCACCGTCGAGGCCATGAACAAGCTGGACCTGGACGTCACCTCCGTCGGCAACCACGAGTTCGACGAGGGCGCCACCGAGCTGGCGCGGATGCAGAACGGCGGCTGCCACCCCACCGACGGCTGCTACGAGGCGGGCAAGAAGTTCAAGGGTGCCGACTACCCCTACCTCGCCGCGAACGTGACGAACGAGAAGACCGGCAAGCCGGTGCTCGCCCCCTACTGGGTGTGGAAGCACAAGGGCGTGAAGGTCGGCTTCATCGGCGTCACCCTCGAAGGCACCCCGAACATCGTCTCGGCATCCGGCGTCAAGGGCCTGAAGTTCCACGACGAGATCGAGACGGTCAACAAGTACGCGAAGATCCTCGACAAGCAGGGCGTGAAGTCGATCGTCGCCCTGATCCACGAGGGCGGCGCCCCGGCCTCGTCCGCGTACAACTACGACTGCGACTCCGCGGGCGCCGGCTCCGGCGTCTCCGGCCCGATCGTGGACATCGCCAAGGGCATCACGCCGAAGGTCGACGCCCTGGTCACCGGGCACACGCACAACGCGTACGTGTGCACGATCCCGGACCCGTCCGGCAACCCGCGCATGGTCACCTCCGCGTCCTCGTACGGCAAGCTCTACACGGACACCACGCTGACCTACGACCGCAGGACCAAGGACATCGTCCGTACCTCCGTGAAGTCCGCGAACCACGTCGTGTCCCGTACGCAGGACAAGGCCGCCGACATGACGGCCCTGATCGGCAAGTGGAACAAGCTGGCCGCGCCCGTCGCGAACCAGGCCGTCGGCTACATCTCCGGGGACATCGCGGGCCGCGGCGCCGGTACGCCGGAGGAGCCGCTCGGCGACCTCATCGCCGACGCGCAGCTCGCGCACGCCACGTCGCTCGACCCGAAGGCGAGCCTGGCCCTGATGAACCCGGGCGGGGTCCGCTCCGACCTCGTGTACAAGGCGAGCGGCGCCGAGGGCGACGGGGTCGTCACCTACGGCGAGGCGTTCACCGTGCAGCCCTTCAGCAACACGGTCAACCTGGTCGACCTCACCGGCGCGCAGGTCGTGCAGGCGCTCCAGCAGCAGGTCAGCGGTTCGAACGAGGCCTCGCCGAAGATCCTCCAGCCGTCCGCCGGGCTCACGTACACGCTCGACATGACGAAGTCCGGCGCGGCCCGCGTCGTCACCGACTCCATCAGGCTGAACGGCGCGGCGATCGACCTGGCCGCCACCTACCGCGTCGCGATGAACTCCTTCCTCGCGGGCGGCGGCGACGGCTTCGCGGCGCTCGGCGCGGGCAAGAACCCGCTGGTCGGCGCGGACGACCTGAAGGCGTTCAACGACTACCTGACGGCCAACTCCTCCGCGGCGAACCCGATCGCGCCGCCGAAGGCGGACCGGATCACGATCGTGAAGTGACCGTACGAGAGGCGGACGGGGCACGCCCGTCGAAATAGGCGGCCATAAGGCTCTTATCGGATAAATTCGGGCAAAGGTCTGTCCTTGCTGTCCGTGCCGTCCGGGAGTCTGATGATGCGTCACCGTCCATGGGGGGTGCGGCTGCGGGGCCTGGGCGCCGCGGCCGCGCTCACCTTCACCGCGGTCGCCGCCTGGCCCGGCCAGGTGGCAGCCGACGTGCCGTCACCCGCGGCCGGGGAGTCCGTCGTCACCGTGAAGACGGGCGGCGACCGGAACGGGGACGCGACGGTGGCGCCGCTCGCCGGAGTCCGGCTCGCCCTGTACGCGAGCGAGACCGCCACCGAGCCGCTGCCCGACGCCTGGGCGCGGTGCACCTCCGACGCGGACGGCGACTGCAGCTTCACCGTGCCGGACACGGGCGGCGGCGGGGCCAACGAGGGGCAGCGGTACTGGGTGCGGCAGCTCGCCGGGGGCGTACCCGCCGGCTGGTACACCAATCCGACGCTGCGCACCGGCAAGGGCAGCGGCTCCGGCTCGGTGGAGTCGACGTACCAGTTCCGGACGCCGGCCCTGGCGGACGGGCAGACGTACCGCTCGACCGGCGACTTCATGAAGAGCACCAGCTGGTCGTCGACCCCCTACGTCGCCTCGGGCGGCATCTGGCAGCAGTCCCGTACGAACCCGCCGTTGCCCGAGTCCTGCGGGCTCGACGTCGCCGTCGTGCTCGACCTGTCGTCGTCCGTGGGCAGCGCGCTGCCGCAGCTCAAGGCGGCCACCGACCAGTTGACGGACACGCTGAGCGGGACGCCCTCGCGGATGGCGCTGTTCTCCTTCGACAAGACCTCGCCGCCGACCACCGGCACCTCCGCCAACCACCCCGACCTGATGTCGGTCTCCACGAAGGCGGGCGCCGACTCCTTCAAGTCCCTCTACGCGGACTGGACGCTGGGCTCGGGCACCAACTGGGACCAGGCCCAGTACGCGGTCGCCAAGGCCGCGCCGGTCTACGACCTCGTCATCGTGCTGACCGACGGCAACCCGACGCGGTGGAGCAACCCGTACACCGGTGACGGCTCCAACACCCACTTCGCGGACGTCGAGGGCGGCATCTTCGCCTCCAACGCCGTCAAGGCGAAGGGCGAGCGGGTCGTCGCGGTGGGCGTCGGCAAGGGCGTCGAGGGGATCTCCGGGCTCAACCTGCGGGCGATCTCCGGCCAGGAGGCGTTCACCGGCGACAACACGGCGACCGCCGACTACTACCAGACCGACGACTTCGCGGCGGCCGGCCAGGCCCTGCACGACCTGGCGCTGTCGCACTGCGAGGGCACGCTGTCCGTCATCAAGCAGATCGTGCCCGCGGGCAACAAGGGCGAGGACGTGACCGGCGCCGAGAACGCGGAAGCGGGCTGGCAGTTCGACGCGTCCACCACCACGGCGGGCATCGAGGGCCTGCCGGACAGCGAGACGACCAAGGACGACGGCACCGGCGGTGTCGTCTTCCATCCCGCGTATCCCGCCGGGACCACCCACGCCGACGTGACGGTGGCCGAGCAGCAGCACAGCGGCTACGACCTGGTCACCCAGGGCGGCAAGAACGCGGTGTGCACCAACCTCGACACCGGCGCGGACGTAACCGTCACGAACACCGGGACCGCCGCGGCGCCCGCCTTCACCGTGGACGTGCCGAGCCTGGGCGCCGTCACCTGCACCGTCTACAACAAGCCACCGCAGACCGCCGATGTGCGGGTCGACAAGGTGTGGGACATCGACGGCACCCGTTACGAGCACGCCGACCGGCCCGACGGCTTCGACGCCGCGGCGACCCTCACCGGCCCCTCCGGCACGGCCCCGCAGGCCCAGCCGTGGGGCACGGCCCGCGAGGGCTACACCGTCGGCGACACCACGACCGTCGCCGAGACCACGACGCTGCCCGACTCCTGCACGCTGACCGGCAGTCGCGTCACCGACGCCAACGGCACGGAGGCGGACGAGGCGCTGCCGTACCGCGCCGAACTCACCGAGGAGCACAACACCTTCGGGATTCTCAACAAGGTCACCTGCAAAGCCCGGCTGACCCTGGTGAAGAAGGTCGTGAACGAGCACGGCGGCACCGCTTCCCCGGCCGACTGGACGCTCGGCGCCGACGGCCCCGACGACCTCTCCGGGGTGACCGGCGCGGACGCGGTGACGAACGCCGAGGTCGAGGCCGGGACGTACACGCTCGCCGAATCGGATGGGCCGGAGGCATATGACGCCGGGGACTGGGCATGCGAGTCAGCCGGGGGCGCCGCGGTGCCGGTGACGGACGCCGAGGTGGCCGTGGCACCCGGCGCCGATGTGACCTGCACGGTGACGAACACGGACCGGGCGGCGGCGACCCCGACGCCCACCCCGACGCCCACGCCCACTCCGACGCCCACGCCGACCCCGACGGTGACGCCGCCTCCGACTCCGTCGCAGCCGGTCCCGTCCACCCCGACGGTCCCGCCGGGTGACAAGGATCACGGTGGCGAACTCGCCGACACCGGTTCCGGTTTCGGGCCCACCGCGTGGTCGGCGACGGCTGCCGCCCTGCTCGTGGCGGCGGGCACGGTGCTGGTGACGCGGCGTCGGCGGAGGCGCTGAGGCCGCGCTGAAGTGGCGCGTTACCGTGCCTGCGGTGTGCACGGCTTGCGAACGGGGTCGGTACGTATGGTGAAATCGGCTGATGCGTACCCCCCACCGCATATCCAACGACCGCGTTCCGTTTGATGGTTGGCAGGAGGAATCGGTTCCCGAGCAGCCGGCCGGCGCCCCCGGCCGGTACGCCAGTCCGTACGACGAACTGGCCGACCTCGACGGCGACCGGCGCGCCGACAACCCGCTCGACGACGTCCTCCACGAGGACCCGGCGTACCGGGACGACGAGGAGTGGTCGCCGCCCGACCACCGCAGCCGCGGCCGGCGCCGCTTCGGCAGCCTCTCCCTCGCGGTCAAGGGCGTGGTCGCGGTCCTCGTCCTCACCGCGTTCCTCGCCCTCGCCGACCGCTGGGCCGTCCTGTACGCGGAGCATCGCGCCGCCCAGCAGCTCAAGAAGGAGCTGAAGCTGACGGCCGCGCCCGAGGTCGAGATCCAGGGCTTCCCCTTCCTCACCCAGCTCGCCGACCGCCGCGTGGACGAGCTGAAGGTGACGGTCCCCGACGTCGCCGCCGACCGCATCACCCTCGCCAAGGTCCAGGCGACCGCGCAGGACGTACGCATCGAGGGCGACGGGCTCACCGGCATCAGCGGCGCGACCGTCGACCGGATGCAGGGCGAGGTGCTGCTCAGCTTCGCCGACCTCAACCGTGAGCTCGGCGCCTCCCAGGTCACCTTCAATGGGCACGGCGACAACCGGGTCCTCGCGCGCGGCACGCTGCCCGTCGCCGGGCACGACCTGAAGGTGCGCGCCGACGCCACGATCCAGCGGCTCGGCGCCTCCGGCATCTCCACCGACATCGACAACATGAGCCTCGCGATCGGCGACCTCGCCACCTACCGGCCCGGCACGGGCGCCGACCAGGGCCTGCATCTGACGCCCAAGTCCGTCGCCCGGCTCACCGCCGAGACCGACAAGGCGCGCCGGATGCTGTCCATCCCGGCGATCGTGCACCGCGTCGGGGTGCCCGCGAGCGCCGTGCGGCAGGCCGAGCGCAGCGACGACAAGCTCAGCGAGCTGACCGGGTCCCCGCGCTTCGTGAAGAAGGTGATGGGGATGAACCTCATCGACATCGCCATGGACAACCCCTGGCTGCTCCAGAAGCTGGGCATCGACCCCCGTCTGCTCGACGGCCTCACCGAGCTCACCCGCCCCGAACTCGCCGACCGCCTCTCGCTCGCCTTCCAGCTGCCCAGGCTGCCGGGCGACCACGGGTACGTACGGCTGCGGGACGTGAAGGTCGAGAAGGGCGGGATCCGGGTGGATCTGTCGGGGGCGGGGCTGTCGGTCGGAGGCTGACCGAGGGGAGTTGCAAAGAAACACTTGCAAGGGTTTCTTTGCATAGCTATCTTTGTACGCATGAAGGAGCCCACCCCGCCCAAGGTCCGTGATCTCGACGCCCGCTCGCTGCGCGGGCTCGCGCACCCGCTGCGCATGCGGCTGCTCGACGCCCTGCGCTTCGACGGGCCGGCCACCGCGTCCCAACTGGCCGAGAAGCTCGGCGAGTCGAGCGGCGCGACCAGTTATCACCTGCGCCAGCTCGCCGCGCACGGCTTCGTCGAGGACGTGCCGGAGCGGGGCAAGGGGCGGGAGCGGTGGTGGGGGGCGGTCTATCGCGGCCTGACCGTCGACAACGCCCTGCTGGAGGACCAGGACCCGGAGGTGCGCGGCGCCGCCGACTTCTATCTGCACGAGGTCGCCACGTCGCAGATGCGCAATCTGTCCACCTGGCTCGGCAGCCGCCGCACCTGGCCCGAGGAGTGGTCCCGGGCCGCGGACATGAGCAGCGACACCCTGCGGCTCACGCCGGAGCTCGCCGAGGAACTGGTGGAGAAGATGCACGCCCTCGTCTCCGAGTACCGCGATCTGGCCGTCACCGAGAACGACTCCCGGGCCGAGCGGGTCCGCGTCCACACGCACACGTTCCCCATCAGCAGCGACTGACATCAGCAGCGACGGACCGAAAGGCTTTGCCATGCACTCCGAGATCCATCTCGCCCTGCACGACGGCCGCGCCGCCGGCCTGCGCGCCGAGGCCGACGCCGACCGGCTGGCCGCCACCGTCCGGGACCGGCACCCCGTCGCCCTGCGCACCCGGCTCGGCTGGACCCTCGTCGAGGTCGGGCTGCGGCTGGCCGCCCCGGCGAAGGGGACGGCGCCCGCTCCCGCGTGACTGCTAGGGCGCTTCGGCCGGCTGGTCCGGGGGCGGGGTCGGCGCGCCGGGCAGTCGCATCGTCGCCACGGTGCCGCCGCCGTCCGCCGCGGCGAGCGTGACCTCGCCGCCGTAGCTCTCCACGGTGCGGGCCACGATCGACAGGCCCAGGCCGGAGCCCGGCAGCGCGCGGGCCGTCGGAGAGCGCCAGAACCGGTCGAAGACGTGCGGGAGTTCGTCGGCCGGGATGCCGGGGCCGTGGTCGCGCACCGTCAGCGCGCCGCGCATCAGACGGACCTCTACGGTGCCGCCGGGCGGGCTGAACTTCACCGCGTTGTCCAGCAGGTTGATGATCGCGCGCTCCAGCGCCGCCGGTTCCGCCCGGACGTACCAGGGGGCCAGCTCGGAGACGATCTTCAGCTCGGGGCCGCGCAGCCGGGCGCGCTCCAGGGCCTGGCGGGCCGTCTCGTGGAAGGAGACGACCTTCAGGGGGCCCTCGGTGCCGCTCAGTCCGGACCGCGACAGCTCTTGCAGATCCCCGATGAGCGCGGCCAGTTCGGTCATCTGTGCCTTGACCGACGCCATCAGCGCCTTGCGGTCGTCCGGGGGGATCGCGCGGCCGGTCTCCTCGCTGCGGGTGAGCAGTTCGATGTTGGTCCGCATCGAGGTCAGGGGGGTACGCAGCTCGTGGCCCGCGTCGGCGATGAGCTGCTGTTGCAGCTCGCGCGAGGAGGCGAGTGACGCCGTCATGGAGTTGAAGGAGGCCGAAAGCCGGGCGATCTCGTCGTCGCCCTCCACCGGGATACGGACGGTCAGGTCTTCGGTGGCGGCCACGTGTTCGACCGTCTCGGTGAGCTGGTCGACGGGGCGCAGCCCGGTCCGGGCGATCCAGAGCCCGGCCGCGGTGGCGCCGATGACCCCGATGCCGCCCACGGCGAGGAGGACCCAGGCGAGGGTGGTGAGGGGCTGGGTGATCTGTTCCATCGGGCTGGCGATCGACACCGCTGTGTCCGGAATCCGGACCCGGTCCTGGTTGACCTGGTTGACGACCTGCACGGTGAACACCCGCATGGCCTTGCCGTCCACGTCGTCCGTCGTGTGGAGGGCCGATTGCTCGGTGCCGGCCGCGACGGCCAGATCGGACGACTGCACCGGGATCTTGGCGTCACCCTGCGACGTGCACACCTGGCCACTGGTGGTGATCACCTGGATGGTCGGGCCGGGGAAGGAGCGGGTGTCCGAGGGGGAGCCGGACTGACAGCTCCGGGCGATGGCCACGATCTGGTCGGACTTCACCGAGCTGACCTGGTGCCGCAGGTCGTTGTCCATCTGCTCGGCCAACTGCTTCTGCGTGATGAACCAGCACGTCACCGCCACCGCCGCCACCGCCACCGCGACGGCCACCGACACCAGCAGCGCCAGCCGGGACCTGAGCGGCAGGGTGCGCAGCCGCCGGACCAGGGTGTTCACTCAGCGCTCCCCGATCGCAGCACATACCCCACACCCCGCACCGTGTGCACGAGCCGGGGCTCGCCGCCCGCCTCGGTCTTGCGGCGGAGGTACATCACGTACACGTCGAGCGAGTTGGACGAGGGCTCGAAGTCGAAGCCCCAGACCGCCTTGAGGATCTGCTCGCGGGTGAGGACCTGGCGCGGGTGGGCCAGGAACATCTCCAGGAGGGTGAACTCGGTGCGGGTCAGTTCCACCGTGCGGTCGCCGCGGGTGACCTCGCGCGTCGCCAGATCCATCCGCAGATCGGCGAAGGACAGGACGTCGGAGTCGTCGGGGCCGTCAGCGCCCGCCGCCGACGCGTACGAGCTGCGGCGCAGCAGCGCGCGGACCCGGGCGAAGAGCTCGTCGAGCTCGAACGGCTTGACCAGGTAGTCGTCGGCGCCCGCGTCGAGACCGGTGACCCGGTCGCCGACCGTGTCGCGGGCGGTGAGCATCAGGATCGGGGTCGTGGAACCGGTGGCGCGCAGCCGCCGGGCCGCGGTCAGGCCGTCCATCCGCGGCATCTGGATGTCCAGGACCAGCAGGTCCGGCCGGTAGGCGGCCGTCTTCTCCAGCGCGTCCGCGCCGTCGACGGCGACCTCGGTGCCGTAGCCCTCGAAGGCGAGGGAGCGCTGCAGGGCCTCGCGGACGGCGGGCTCGTCGTCCACGATGAGGATGCGGTGCCGGTCTTCGCGGTCGCCTTCGGCGGGGCTCATGGCGTGGGCTTCCTTACGTACGGGATTGAGTACTGCGGCGGACCATCAGCCTCGCACGGCGGCGCGGCGCCCGCGTGCGACCCGGCGGGGCGCCGCGGCGGGGGCCACTTCGGGGGCCCGGGTGACCGGCGGGGAGAGCGTCGAGGCGACGGCGAGGGCGAGCCGGATGTCGGCGGGGCCCGTGGTGGCCCCGGGGTGACGGTGCACGGTACTGATCATGAGGGTTCTCCCTGTTCGTCGGTGCTCGGCGCGGTGGCGGGTCAGCTGTCGGAGCCCCCGGCGCGCAGCGAGTCGAGGTCGGCCTTGACGGTGTTGATCGGGATGGCGAAGCCGAGGCCGACGCTGCCCGCGCTCGACGACGACGAGGACGAGTCCGAACTGGCCGAGTACATCGCGGAGTTGATGCCGATGATGTTGCCGTTCATGTCGATCAGGGCGCCGCCGGAGTTGCCCGGGTTGAGGGACGCGTCGGTCTGGATCGCCTTGTACGTGGTCGTGGACGAGCCGGTGTCGCCGTTGAACTCCTGGCCGCCGAACTCGAACGGCCACTGACCGCTGCCGCCCTGCTGTTGCTGCTGCTGCTCCTGCTGGCCCTCGTCCGTGGAGACGGTGACGTCGCGGTCGAGCGCGGAGACGATGCCGCTGGTGACGGTGCCGGTCAGGCCCTCGGGAGAGCCGATCGCGACGACCTCGTCGCCGACGCCGACGTTGGCGGAGTCGCCGAGCGTCGCGGCCTTGAGGCCGGAGGCGTTCTTCAGCTTGATCAGCGCCAGGTCCTTCTTGGCGTCGGTGCCGACGACCTCGGCGGTGTACGACTTGCCGTCGCTCGTCTGCACCTTCACGGAGGAGGCGCCGGAGATGACGTGGTTGTTGGTGAGTATCTCGCCGTCACTGGTGATGATGACGCCGGAGCCGGTCGACGAGCCGTTGCTCAGCGTCGCGTTGATCTCGACGATCGACGGGCTGACCGCTTCCGCCACTCCGGAGACGGTGCCCTTCTTGCTGCTGGGCACGACGTTGGTGCTGGTCGAGGAGGACGCCGTGGTGGAGGAGCCGGTCAGCTCCTGGAAGGCGTACGCGGTGCCGCCGCCGACGACTGCCGCCGCGACGGCCACCGCCGCGAGGAGCCCTACCGGGCCGCGCAGCCGCTTCTTCCCGGCCCGGGGTTCGGGTTCCGGGTGGGGGATCGGCTCGTAGGCCGGAGGGGGCGGCCAGGCGCTGTCCACCGGGGTGGAGTGCGGGGGGTTCTGCTGCGGGGTCTCGGAGTACGGGGACTGCTGCTGGCCCTGGGGGTACTCGCCGTCGCGGCGGAAGCTCTCGGTCATGTCGGTAAGCCTGAGCCGCGTTCATGAGAGCCGCCTGAGCGTGCCCTGAGAGTCCCGGCAGAACCCTGTTTGCCCGAAATAAAGACGGGCCGTCGATGATCTGCGGCCCGGTGGGGGCTGGTCGCGCAGTTCCCCGCGCCCCTGAAGCGAGCTGCGCTCGCTCAGGGGCAGGGGAAGGCGCGCGCAGCGCATGCCTTCAGGGGCCCGATTGCGCCACTGCGAGCGATGCTCGGAGGCCC
>NZ_JBEYYU010000064.1:0-45848 GCF_040645755.1 Streptomyces sp. NPDC046716 | reverse complement strand
AACGCCCGGTTACATTCCGAACCCGGAAGCTAAGCCTTACAGCGCCGATGGTACTGCAGGGGGGACCCTGTGGGAGAGTAGGACGCCGCCGAACTATTTTTGAGAAAACCCCCGTGCCATCGGCACGGGGGTTTTCTGCGTTTACGGGGGCCCCTCGCGTCCGCCGGGCAGGGCTGAGGGTAAAGTCAGGGGGCATCGTTGGCTTAATTACCCAGGAGGCCCCCGGGTGGAGGTCCAAGAGACCCGTGTCCAGACAGACCGGGTCCTCACCATCCCGAACATCCTCAGCATGGCGCGGCTCGTCGGCGTACCCCTGTTCCTGTGGCTGATCCTCAGGCCGGAGTTCGGCGGGCCGAAGAGTGATGGATGGGCACTGCTCGTGCTCGCGCTGAGTGGTGTCAGCGACTATCTCGACGGGAAGCTCGCGCGCCGCTGGAATCAGATCAGCAGCCTCGGCCGGCTGCTCGACCCCGCCGCCGACCGGCTCTACATTCTGTCCACCTTGGTCGGCTTGACCTGGCGCGACATTCTCCCCATTTGGTTGACGGCTGCACTGCTTGCGCGAGAACTGCTCCTACTGGTGATGGTGGGGATCCTCAGGCGCCACGGCTATCCGCCGCCCCAGGTGAACTTCCTGGGCAAGGCGGCCACCTTCAACCTGATGTATGCGTTCCCGCTCTTGCTGCTCAGTGACGGAAGCGGCTGGATCCATGAACTCGCTGCTATTTTCGGATGGGCGTTCGCTGGATGGGGTACAACGCTGTATTGGTGGGCAGGGATCCTCTACGTGGTCCAGGTCCGCCGCGTCGTCAAAGCGGACTCCACGGCCGATTGAGCTCGCCATCCAGCGCCGGGTGAGGCCAGGTCGCTCCCGCTGTTCATCCTGGTGAGCGATACTTGACGAGCGCAGTCGGTTAGACCGTCGTCTCTTCAAGGAGGACGCTTCCGACATGAAGGCCGTCGTGATGGCCGGAGGCGAAGGCACACGCCTTCGCCCCATGACCTCGAGTATGCCCAAGCCGCTCCTGCCCGTGGCCAATCGGCCGATCATGGAGCATGTGCTCAGGTTGCTCAAGCGGCATGGGCTCAGCGAAACCGTAGTCACCGTTCAGTTCCTGGCCTCGCTGGTCAAGAACTACTTCGGGGACGGCGAAGAGCTCGGTATGGAGCTCACCTATGCCAACGAGGAGAAGCCACTCGGCACCGCCGGCAGCGTGAAGAACGCGGAGGAGGCGCTGAAGGACGACGCCTTTCTCGTGATCTCCGGTGACGCTCTGACTGATTTCGACCTCACCGAGCTCATCAATTTCCACAAGGAAAAGGGTGCGCTCGTCACCGTATGCCTGACGCGTGTGCCCAACCCTCTGGAATTCGGCATCACCATTGTCGACGAAGAGGGGAAGGTGGAACGGTTCCTCGAGAAGCCGACCTGGGGTCAGGTCTTCTCGGACACCGTGAACACGGGTATTTATGTCATGGAGCCCGAGGTATTCGACTACGTCGAAGCCGATGTGCCCGTCGACTGGTCCGGCGATGTCTTCCCGCAGCTGATGAAGGAGGGCAAGCCGGTCTACGGGTACGTGGCCGAGGGGTACTGGGAGGACGTCGGTACCCACGAGAGCTATGTGAAGGCCCAGGCCGATGTGCTCGAGGGGAAGGTCGACGTCGAGCTCGACGGGTTCGAGATCTCGCCGGGGGTGTGGGTCGCCGAGGGCGCCGAGGTGCATCCGGACGCCGTGCTGCGCGGGCCGCTGTACATCGGTGACTACGCCAAGGTCGAAGCCGATGTCGAGATTCGTGAACACACCGTCGTGGGCTCCAACGTCGTCGTGAAGAGCGGCGCCTTTCTGCACAAGGCCGTCGTTCACGACAACGTCTACATCGGGCAGCACAGCAATCTGCGCGGCTGTGTCGTCGGGAAGAACACCGACATCATGCGTGCCTCCCGGATCGAGGACGGCGCCGTCATCGGCGACGAATGCCTCGTCGGTGAGGAATCGATCATCCAGGGCAATGTGCGGGTCTACCCGTTCAAGACGATCGAGGCCGGCGCCTTCGTCAATACGTCGGTGATCTGGGAGTCCCGCGGGCAGGCCCATCTGTTCGGGGCCCGTGGTGTCTCCGGAATCCTCAATGTCGAGATCACTCCGGAGCTGGCCGTGCGGCTCGCGGGGGCGTACGCCACGACCCTGAAGAAGGGGTCCACCGTCACGACCGCCCGTGACCACTCCCGTGGCGCGCGGGCGCTGAAGCGGGCCGTCATCTCCGCCCTGCAGGCCAGCGCCATCGACGTTCGGGACCTGGAGAACGTGCCGCTGCCCGTGGCCCGGCAGCAGACCGCGCGGGGCAGTGCCGGCGGGATCATGATCCGTACGACGCCCGGGGTACCGGACTCCGTCGACATCATGTTCTTCGACGAGCGCGGTGCCGACCTCTCGCAGGGCAGCCAGCGCAAGCTGGACCGCGTGTACGCCCGCCAGGAGTACCGTCGCGCGTTCCCGGGAGAGATCGGGGATCTGCACTTCCCCTCGAGCGTCTTCGACTCGTACACCGGGTCGCTTCTCAGGAACGTCGACACCAAGGGGATCGCCGACGCGGGCCTCAAGGTCGTCGTCGACGCCTCCAACGGCAGTGCCGGGCTCGTGCTGCCCAGCCTCCTGGGGCGGCTCGGGGTCGACTCGCTGACCATCAACCCGGGGCTCGACGAGTCGCGGCCCACGGAGACCGCCGACGCACGACGGTCCGGGCTCGTCCGGCTCGGGGAGATCGTCGCCTCGGCGCGGGCCGCCTTCGGTGTCCGGTTCGACCCGGTCGGTGAGCGGCTCTCGCTCGTCGACGAGAAGGGCCGGATCGTCGAGGACGACCGGGCGCTGCTTGTGATGCTCGACCTCGTGGCCGCCGATCGCCGCAGTGGGCGGGTCGCGCTGCCCGTCACCACCACCCGGATCGCGGAGCAGGTCGCCGCGTACCACGGGACGCAGGTCGAATGGACGACGACGTCGCCCGACGACCTCACGCGTGTGGGGCGCGACGACGGGACCATCTTCGGCGGTGACGGGCGCGGCGGATTCATCGTGCCCGAGTTCAGCAGTGTGTTCGACGGGACCGCCGCGTTCGTCCGGCTCATCGGTCTTGTCGCGCGGACCCAGCTGACCTTGAGCCAGATCGACGCGCGGATCCCGCGGGCGCACGTGCTCAAGCGGGACCTGGCGACACCGTGGGCCGTCAAGGGACTCGTCATGCGGCGGGTCGTCGAAGAGGCCGGTGACCGGTTCGTGGACACCACCGACGGGGTACGGGTCGTCGAGGCCGACGGACGCTGGGTCATGGTGCTGCCCGACCCGGCCGAGGCCGTCACCCACCTGTGGGCCGAGGGCCCCGACGACGCCTCCGCTCAAGCGCTCCTCGACGAGTGGACGGCCGTCGTGGACAGCGCCGGCCGCTGAGCCCGCGTCGGGCCGGTCACCGTCCGGTGGGGCGGTGGCCGGTTCGTCCGTGGGGCCATTCGGAGGTAGCGGGCACGTCGTGCGACGATGTGCGGCATGCCGCAGCAGCACCGCGTTCGGAGCAGCCCCGAGCGCCCCACGCGCCCCGATGCGTCCATGTCGCTGCTGACGAACGTGATGGACCACAGCCTGGACGACGGGTACGCGGAATCCGCGGCCCGCAAGCGGGCCCAGGGGCAGAGCGGGCTGCCGAAGACACTGCGGGCGAAGCTGGGGCTCGCCGCCGGCCTGGTGCTGGCCGCGCTGGTCGTCACCGTCGGGGCCGCGCAGGCCCGGATCGCGGCGCCGGTCGTGGCCAAGGAGCGCGAAGAGCTGATCGACCGGATCGACCAGGAGAGCGAGACCGCCGACAGGCTGGAGGGCCAGGTCGACTCGCTCCGCACCGACGTGGGGAACAAACAGCGCGAGGCGCTGAAGAAACACGGCGGTGAGCAGGGCGAGTTGGTCGGGATGCTGTCGGGGGCCGTCGCCGTGCACGGGCCGGGCGTCAAGCTGGTCGTCGACGATGCCAAATCCGCTCAGAGCGGCACCGGAGGGCCTCGCGAGAGCGCGGACTTCTCCGACACCGGGCGGGTGCGGGACCGGGACATGCAGCGCGTCGTCAACGGCCTGTGGGAGTCCGGGGCCGAGGCCGTGAGCATCAACGGGCAGCGGCTCACCGCCCTGTCCGCCATCAGGGCCGCCGGTGACGCGATACTGGTCGACAACAAGCCGCTGGTGCCGCCGTACACGGTGCTCGCGGTGGGGGACGGGCAGCGGCTGAGCACCCGGTTCCAGAACAGCTCCGACGGGTTGTACCTGCACGCCCTGACGGAGAACTTCGGGATCCGGAACAGCATTTCGACGCTGGACGACGTCAAGATCCCCGCCGCGCCGAGCGTGATCGTACGTACAGCACAGCCGAGAGCAGAGCAGAAGGGCACATCGTGATCGCCGTACTGGGCCTCGTCGTGGGAGTCGTGGTCGGGTTGTTCATCCGTCCCGAGGTTCCGGCGGTGGTGGAGCCTTACCTTCCGATCGCCGTCGTCGCGGCGCTCGACGCGGTGTTCGGCGGGCTGCGCGCCATGCTGGACGGGATCTTCGACGACAAGGTGTTCGTCGTGTCGTTCCTGTCGAACGTGGTCGTGGCCGCGCTGATCGTCTTCCTGGGCGACAAGTTGGGCGTGGGCGCGCAGCTGTCGACCGGTGTCGTGGTGGTCCTCGGCATCCGGATCTTCTCCAACGCCGCCGCCATCCGGCGGCACGTGTTCCGGGCGTGAGGCCGATGAACCCCGACGAGGCTCCCCAGAACCCCGAGTCCCGTGAGAATCGGGAGGGCGCCGAGCCCTCGTACCGGCTGCGCAAGGAGCTGCCGGCGGAGGTCAGGGCGGCCGCGCCCGAGGAGGTCCTGCCGGAGCCGGTGGGCGAGCCGCAGCTGACCGGGCGTCAGCGTCTGGTGAAGGGACTGTGGCCGCCGCGCGTGTCACGCGCTCAACTGATCGTGGCCGTGCTGTTGTTCGTACTGGGCCTCGGACTCGCCATCCAGGTGCGGTCCAACAGCGACAACAGCGCGCTGCGCGGTGCGCGTCAGGAAGATCTCGTGCGCATCCTCGATGAACTCGATGACCGGACTCAGCGTCTGGAAGATGAGAAGCAAGGTCTCGAGGACCAGCGCACCGAGCTGGAGAACAGTTCGGACCAGGCCGAGGAGGCCCGCAAGCAGACCGTCGAGAAGGAACGTCAACTCGGCATTCTGGCGGGAACCGTCGCGGCGCAGGGTCCGGGGATCACGATGACCGTCAGGGACACGAAGGGGGCCGTCGAGGCGGACATGCTGCTCGACGCGATCCAGGAGCTGCGGGCCGCGGGCGCCGAGGCGATCCAGGTGAACGGGGTGCGTGTCGTGGCGAACACATACCTGACGGACGGAACCGGAGGGAAGGGGGTCAGCGTCGATGGACACAAGATCAATCAGCCGTACACCTTCAAGGTCATCGGCAAGCCGCAGGACCTCGAACCGGCCCTCAACATCCCCGGAGGTGTGGTGCAGACGCTGGAGAAGGAGCAGGCCACCGTGGACGTGAGCCGTTCGGAGAAGATCGTCGTGGACGCCTTGCGAGCAGCGCGACAGCCTGATTACGCTCGGTCGTCCTCCCAGTGAGGCGTATGTGCATGGGGGATGTAGTGCGAGGGCATGAGGTTGCGGGGGGTCGGCGCACCGTAGGCGGGGTGCGTGGTGGAAACTGTTTGGCGGATACGGACGTTGTGAGGATGTCCGTGTTCGTGATGTACGCCGATGTGTGCAGTCAGGGTTCGTCCTGCCCCACGGGCGGGTCTGTTTCGGTCAAGGGGAATCGCCCGTGAAGTTGTTTGCGAAGTTGTTCGGCAAGAGCGCACGTGAAGATGGTCGTCACCGTGCGTCGCGCCAGGGAGACGTGCCGGAGACGCAGGTGGGCGAGCGCCCGCTGTTCCGGGACCAGGTCGGCGGTGACAATTCGGGCGGACAGGGCGCGTCGTCTGTTGACCCTGCCGGTTCCGGCCGCATAGGTTTCGGGGAACCGTCAACCTCAAGTTCGGGTGGAGGGTTTGGCCCTGGCCCGTACGCGTCCCAAGCCCCCGCGGGGCAGCCGCGGCAGGAGGATCCGTCCATGTCGGCTCTGGTGTGTCAGAGGTGTGGGAACCGGAACGGCGAGAACAGCCGGTTCTGTTCCAACTGCGGTGCGCCGCTGCGGGGCGGGGTGGCGGCCGAGGGGCCGTCGGAGACCACCTCCACGATCTCCATCTCCGGTCTCGAGTCCTACGACCCCGAGGCCACCGGTCAGACGCAGCTTCCGACGCTGTCGCCCGAGGCGCAGGCCGCGGTCGACGCGCTGCCGCTGGGCTCGGCGCTCCTGGTGGTGCGACGCGGTCCGAACTCGGGCAGCCGCTTCCTCCTCGACGGCGAGCTGACCACGGCGGGCCGGCATCCGCAGAGCGACATCTTCCTGGACGACGTGACCGTGTCGCGCCGCCACGTGGAGTTCCGTCGCCTCCAGGACGGCTCGTTCACCGTCGCCGACGTCGGCAGCCTCAACGGCACGTACGTGAACCGTGAGCGCATCGACTCGGTGACGCTGAACAACGGCGACGAGGTGCAGATCGGCAAGTACCGGCTGGTCTTCTACGCGGCGACCCAGCGAGGTATCTGACCCACCAGCGAACCGTCAGGAAGGTCCATGCTTCACACACCGAGGGGCGGTGCCGGCAGCGGCACCGCCACCGTGGACAGTCGGCTGATGAGCATCGGCACCGTACTGAACGTGCTGCGCGACGAGTTTCCCGAAGTCACGATCTCCAAGATTCGGTTCCTGGAGTCGGAGGGGCTCATCGAGCCGCAGCGGACGCCCTCGGGCTACCGCAAGTTCAGCCCGGAAGACGTCGAGCGACTCGCCCACGTCCTGCGGATGCAGCGGGACCACTACCTGCCGCTGAAGGTCATCAAGGAGCAGCTCGACGCCCTGGAGCGGGGCGAGTCCCTGCCCGTGCCCGCGCCGGGGCGGCCCGGCGACGCCGTCGCGGAGGAGAGCGGAGACGCTCCGACCGCCGCCCGCGTCGGCCGGGACGAGCTGCTCGCCGCCGCCGGGACCGACGAGGCGGAGCTCGACGAGTGGGAGTCGTACGGGCTCATCGCCCAACTGCCCGACGGCGGGTACGACGCCTCGGCGGTACTGGTCGCCGAGCTGATCGGCGAGCTCGGCCGGTTCGGGATCGGCCCGCGCCACCTGCGGGTCATGCGGGCCGCCGCGGACCGCGAGGCGGGCCTGGTGGACTCCGTCGTCGCACCGCTGAAGGTGCACCGCAACCCGCAGACCAGGACGCTCGCGCAGGCGCGCGCCAAGGAGCTCGCGGGGCTCACGGTGAAGCTGCACGCGGCACTTGTGCAGACCGCTCTCGGGGTGCGTCTTCCCTGATCGCAGGGGCGGGTGAGCGCCGTCGGCCCGGCATCCGGCGCATGCCCGACTACCCAAACCTGCCGGGCACGTCCTAGGGTTGCTGTGTGAACGAGCTCGACGTCGTAGGTGTCCGGGTCGAAATGCCCTCCAACCAGCCGATCGTGCTCCTGCGTGAAGTGGGAGGCGACCGCTACCTCCCCATCTGGATCGGACCGGGGGAGGCGACGGCCATCGCCTTCGCTCAGCAGGGCATGGCCCCCGCGCGTCCGCTGACGCACGACCTGTTCAAGGACGTGCTGGAGGCGGTCGGGCAGGAGCTCACGGAAGTACGCATCACGGACCTGCGGGAAGGCGTCTTCTACGCGGAGCTGGTGTTCGCGAGCGGCGTGGAGGTCAGCGCCCGCCCGTCGGACGCCATAGCCCTCGCCCTGCGCACCGGTACGCCGATCTTCGGCAGCGACGGGGTGCTGGACGACGCCGGGATCGCGATTCCGGACGAGCAGGAGGACGAGGTGGAGAAGTTCCGCGAGTTCCTCGATCAGATCTCGCCCGAAGATTTCGGGACGAACAGTCAGTGATCGGCAGATAGTGACCTGAGGGTCGTGAAGTGAGGCGGTCGCCTGGTGGCGGCCGCCTCGGCGCATTCGGCTAGCCTTTCCCCGCTGCGGGGTACGCGAAACCACTCTTAGGGTGATTATCACTCGGCGTGGCGAGTGTGGCGTTCGTTGACGCACCCCCAGTGACTGCTTACCGTCGACAGGGCAGGTCATAAGAGGAGGTCGGCGTGAGAAGCAGCGGCGACGGTACGGCTACGGGCGGTCCGTACACGTTTCACGGCAGCGCGGCCGATCACATTCCGCAGCGTCCGCAGGCGGTGTCTGTGGCGGCGGGAGCGGATGGCGACGCGACTTCCGAGGAGATCGGATACCGGGGACCGACCGCGTGTGCGGCGGCCGGCATCACCTATCGGCAGCTCGACTACTGGGCCAGGACCGGCCTGGTCGAGCCCAGTGTGCGGCCCGCGTACGGGTCGGGGACCCAGCGGCTCTACAGCTTCCGGGACGTCGTCGTCCTGAAGGTCGTGAAGCGGTTCCTCGACACGGGGGTCTCCCTGCAGAACATCCGGACCGCGGTGCAGCACCTGCGGGAGCGGGGTTTCCGGGACCTCGAGCGCATGACCCTCATGAGCGACGGCGCCACCGTGTACGAGTGCACGTCGCCGGACGAGGTCCACGACCTGCTCCAGGGCGGGCAGGGGATCTTCGGCATCGCGGTGGGGGTCGTCTGGCGGGACGTGGAGAGCGCGCTGTCGCAGCTGCACGGGGAGCGGGTGGACACCGGCGAGACCATCGTCAGGACGAATCCCGCGGACGAGCTCGCGAGGCGGCGCAACCGGGCCGTGTGACGGTGGTGCGGCCGCGTTGTCAGTGCCGTAGGGCAGCATCGGTGGTGTGAGAACCGCACCGACGATTCTGCATCTCGACATGGATGCCTTCTACGCCTCCGCGGAGCAGGCGGCGAAGCCCAGCCTGCGCGGGAAAGCCGTCGTCGTGGGCGGGCTCGGACCGCGCGGGGTCGTGGCCACCGCCTCGTACGAGGCGCGCAGGTTCGGGGTGCACTCCGCCATGCCGATGGGGCAGGCGCGGCGGCTCGCGCCGAACGCCGCGTACCTCGTGCCCCGGTTCCGGCTGTACCGGGAGATCAGCGAGCAGGTGATGGCCCTTCTGCGGGAGCTTTCGCCGCTCGTGGAGCCCTTGAGCCTGGACGAGGCGTTCGTCGATCTGGAGGCCGGTGAGACGGCCTGGGACGCGCGTTCCGCGGAAGCCGTGGGGCTGAAGTTGCGCGGTGACATCCGACGGGTGACCGGGCTCAGCGGATCCGTGGGGCTCGCCGTCTCCAAGATGCTCGCGAAGATCGCCTCCGAGGAGGCCAAGCCGGACGGGCTGCTGCTGATACCGCCGGGGACCGAGCGGGAGCTGCTCGGGCCGAAGTCCGTACGGATCCTGCCGGGCGTCGGGCCGGCCACCGGGGACCATCTGCGCCGGGCGGGGATCCACACCGTCGAGGAGATCGCCGAGGCGGGCGAGGACGAGCTCGTACGGATGCTGGGGAAGGCCCACGGAAGTCATCTGCACGCGATGGCGCTCGCGCGGGACGAGCGGCCGGTCGTCGCCGAGCGGGACTCCAAGTCCGTCTCCGTCGAGGACACGTACGACGTCGACATCCATGACCGGGTGCGGGTCCGCATGGAGGTGCAGCGGCTCGCCGACCGGTGCGTGGAGCGGCTGCGGGCCGCCGGGAGATCGGGGCGGACCGTGGTGCTGAAGGTGCGGCGGTACGACTTCTCGACCCTGACGCGGTCCGAGACGCTGCGCGGGCCGACCGATGATCCGGGGGTGGTCCGGGAGGCCGCCGCGCGGCTCCTCGAGGGCGTGGACACCACCGGCGGCGTGCGGCTGCTCGGAGTAGGTGTCAGCGGGCTCGCCGACTTCACGCAGGAGGACCTGTTCGCCCAGGCCGCCGCCGCTTCCGAGGAGGCGGCGGCAGCCGTGGTGGAGGAGGCCGAGGAGACGGTCGGTCCGGTCGAGGACGTGGTCGAGGAGCCTGCGGCGCGGCGATGGATGGCCGGGCACGATGTGCGGCACGCCGAGTTCGGGCGCGGGTGGGTGCAGGGGAGTGGGGTCGGGCGGGTCACCGTGCGGTTCGAGACGCCTTACTCCGTGGAGCCGGGGCGGGTGCGGACGTTCTCCGTCGACGACCCGTTGTTGGAGGCCGCTGATCCGTTGCCGCTCGTGGAGGTGGCTGCCGGGTGAGGGGGCGATCCGGGTACGCGTGGAGTGTGGCTGGTCGCGCAGTTCCCCGCGCCCCTGGCGGGGGTCAGGTCGGGTCGGTTTCCGTGCCTGCGATGTGGCCGAAGGACAGGTCCGGGTTCTCCGGGGCCGATACGTCGAGGCCGTAGTGGTGGTAGAGCTGCAGTTCCTGTTCGGGGGAGAGGTGGCGGCCCACGCCGAAGTCGGGGGCGTCCTTGATCAGGGAGCGTTCGAAGGGGACGCGCAGGGTGCCGTCGACCAGTTCGCTCGGCTCCAGGGGGACGAAGGCGTCCCGGCTGAACAGGCCGGTCCGTATGGCCGCCCACTCCGGAACGCCCGTGGCGTCGTCGAGGTAGACCTCGTCGATGGTGCCGATCTTCGTTCCGTTGCGGTCGAGCGCCTTGCGGCCGATCAGGTTGCGCGGATCGATGTCGGTCTGCACGGGCCCTCCAGCAGGTCGCAACTCGTCTGTAAGCACTACGAAAGAGCACATTGGGGAAGGCGGCCACTCGAGGGTGACGGCCAGGTCGCCGCTGGTAGGCTGGCGAATGGCTGCTGACCCCGTGCGGGAGAGTCCACCGACTGCCGTCGGAGGACGCCGAAGGAGCAAATCCTCCCCGGAATCTCTCAGGCCCCTGTACCGCACGGACGAGGTCACTCTGGAAAGCAGGGCGGGGTGCACGGTGCCCGCCCTCACCGACGGTGAAAGCCGGTGTGCCCCGTGATTCGGGCGGGCGGCCGGTGAAGCTCTCAGGTTGAGATGACAGAGGGGGAGGCCGTCCGGGCACCAGCGCCGTGGTGCCCCTCGCAGGTCGCAATGACCAGGAGGCCTCCGCCATGACCGCCCACCGCATTCCGCTCGCGCAGCTGGAACAGGGAATCCCCTTCGAACAGCGCCACATCGGTCCCGACGACGCCGCTCAGGCCAAGATGCTCGCGCAGGTCGGCTACGGCTCGCTCGACGAGCTGACGGCGGCCGCGGTGCCGGACGTGATCAAGAGCACCGAGGCGCTGGAGCTGCCCGCGGCCCGCACCGAGGCCGAGGTGCTCGAGGAGCTCCGCTCGCTCGCCGACCGCAATCAGGTGCTCGGCTCGATGATCGGGCTCGGCTACTACGGGACGTTCACGCCGCCCGTCATCCTGCGCAACGTCATGGAGAACCCCTCCTGGTACACGGCGTACACGCCCTACCAGCCGGAGATCTCGCAGGGCCGCCTGGAGGCGCTGCTCAACTTCCAGACCATGGTCGCCGAGCTGACCGGGCTGCCGACCTCCGGCGCCTCGCTGCTCGACGAGGGCACGGCCGCCGCCGAGGCCATGGCGCTGTCACGGCGCATCGGCAAGGTCAAGAACGGCGTGTACGTCATCGACGCCGACGCGCTGCCGCAGACCGTCGCCGTGATCCGGACCCGGGCCGAGCCGACCGGCGTCGAGATCGTCGTCGCCGACCTGAGCGACGGCATCCCCGCCGAGGTCGCCGAGCGCGGGGTCGTCGGTGTGCTGGTGCAGTACCCCGGTGCCTCCGGCGCGGTGCGCGACATCAAGCCCGTCATCGACCAGGCGCACGAGCTGGGCGCCATCGTCACCGTCGCCGCCGACCTGCTCGCTCTGACGCTGCTGACCTCGCCCGGTGAGCTGGGCGCGGACATCGCCGTCGGCACCACGCAGCGGTTCGGTGTGCCGATGGGCTTCGGCGGGCCGCACGCCGGTTACATGGCGGTCCGCGAGAAGTTCGCGCGCTCGCTGCCGGGCCGTCTCGTGGGCGTCTCCGTCGACGCCGACGGCAACAAGGCGTACCGCCTCGCCCTCCAGACGCGCGAGCAGCACATCCGCCGCGAGAAGGCGACCAGCAACATCTGCACCGCACAGGTGCTGCTCGCCGTCATGGCCGGCATGTACGCCGTCTACCACGGGCCCGACGGGCTGAAGTCCATCGCACGGCGCACCCACCGCTACGCCACCCTGCTGGCCGCAGGACTCACGGCGGGCGGTGTCGAGGTCGTGCACCAGGCGTACTTCGACACCGTGACCGTACGGGTGCCGGGCCGGGCCGCCGCCGTGGTGAGCGCCGCGCGGGAGAACGGGGTGAACCTGCGGCTCGTCGACGCCGACCGGGTCTCGGTCGCCTGCGACGAGACCACCACCCGCGCCCAGCTCGGCATCGTCTGGGAGGCCTTCGGCGTCGCGGGCGCCGACATCCAGGCGCTGGACGCCGCGACCGAGGACGCGCTGCCGGACGCGCGGCTGCGCGGCGACGCCTACCTGACCCACCCCGTCTTCCACCAGTACCGCTCCGAGACCGCGATGCTGCGCTACCTGCGCCGGCTCGCCGACCGCGACTACGCGCTGGACCGCGGCATGATCCCGCTCGGCTCCTGCACGATGAAGCTCAACGCGACGACGGAGATGGAGCCGGTCACCTGGCCCGAGTTCGGACAGCTGCACCCCTTCGCGCCGGCCGAGCAGGCGCAGGGCTACCTCACGCTCATCCGTGAGCTGGAGGAGCGGCTCGCCGAGGTCACCGGCTACGACAACGTCTCGCTCCAGCCGAACGCCGGGTCGCAGGGCGAGCTCGCCGGGCTGCTCGCCGTCCGCGGCTACCACCGGGCCAACGGGGACGACCAGCGGACCGTCTGCCTCATTCCGTCCTCGGCGCACGGCACCAACGCGGCGAGCGCGGTCATGGCCGGCATGAAGGTCGTCGTCGTGAAGACCGCCGACGACGGCGAGATCGACGTCGAGGACCTGCGCGCCAAGATCGAGCAGTACGCCGATCAGCTGGCCGTGCTCATGATCACGTACCCGTCTACTCACGGTGTGTTCGAGGAGCACGTCGCGGACATCTGCGCCGCCGTGCACGACGCCGGCGGTCAGGTGTACGTCGACGGTGCCAACCTCAACGCCCTGGTGGGGCTGGCCAAGCCGGGCCACTTCGGTGGCGACGTCTCGCACCTGAACCTGCACAAGACGTTCTGCATCCCGCACGGCGGCGGTGGTCCGGGTGTCGGTCCCGTCGGTGTGCGCGCGCACCTGGCGCCGTACCTGCCGAACCACCCGCTGCAGCCGAGCGCCGGTCCCGAGACGGGGGTCGGGCCGATCTCCGCCGCGCCGTGGGGCTCCGCCGGAATCCTGCCGATCTCCTGGGCGTACGTCCGGCTCATGGGCGGCGAGGGGCTGAAGCGGGCCACGCAGGTGGCCGTGCTCTCGGCCAACTACATCGCCAAGCGGCTCGAACCGCACTTCCCGGTGCTGTACACCGGGCCCGGCGGGCTCGTCGCGCACGAGTGCATCATCGATCTGCGGCCGCTCAGCAAGGCGACCGGGGTCAGCGTCGACGACATCGCCAAGCGGCTGATCGACTACGGGTTCCACGCGCCGACCATGTCGTTCCCGGTCACCGGGACGCTGATGATCGAGCCGACCGAGAGCGAGGACCTCATCGAGCTCGACCGGTTCTGCGACGCGATGATCGCGATCCGGGGTGAGATCGAGCGGGTCGCCTCCGGCGAGTGGTCCGGTGATGACAATCCCCTGCGGAATGCTCCGCACACGGCCGGGATGCTCGGCGGGGAGTGGGAGCACGCGTACAGCCGTGACGAGGCGGTCTTCCCTGCCGGGGTGGTTGCCGCTGACAAGTACTGGCCGCCGGTGCGGCGCATCGACCAGGCGTTCGGTGACCGGAACCTCGTGTGTTCCTGCCCGCCCATGGACGCCTACGAGGGGTGAGCCGACGGGGGTGCGCGGCCAGCCGTTGTCGGTGGCTGGTCGCGCCGTTCCCCGCGCCCCTTTCGGGGCGCTAGGCCGCTGTCACCACCGCGCCCAGTGGGCGGTGCGGGGCGATGATGGTGCCGTTGGGCAGCAGTTCGCCGGTGTCCTCGAAGAGCAGGACTCCGTTGCACAGGAGGCTCCAGCCCTGCTCCGGGTGGTGGGCCACTGGGAGCGCGGCCTCGCGGTCCGCGGAGTCTGCTGTCGGGCACGGTGGCTGGTGCTGGCACATGGATGGGATCTTTCGCTGCGTAGTGATGTCGATGACGCTGGCGTCGCTGTCCGTGCTGCGGCGTGAAGGCTTGTTCATGGCCGCACCCCCGTTGTCAGTCGGTCGGAACCCAGTGTTGCCCTGTGGGCGTCAATCCGCAGGGATTTCGTAGCAGCGGTCCTCACAGGTTGGAGACGCGTCACCCGTGCGGACGGTTCAGCTCAACGGCACTGTCCCTTCGGGTGGTTCGGGGTGGCCGGATGGGGCTAGTCCGGTCGGGGCGCTCGTGTGCGGACAGGGCTGTGCCCCGCGGCCGGACGGCGGGCGGCGCGGGGCACAGGTCTCCGGGCGGGTCGAGCGGTACGGTGTCCGGCCGCGTCAGGCGAGCAGGGTCGTGGCGCGCGCGGGCGTCAGCCGGTGGGTGAGGACCGGCAGCAACTCGGCGACGCGGTGCGGGCGGTGGGCCGCGATGCCGGGCGGGGCCGGCGCGAGCGGGACCAGGATGTCGTCGGCCGCCGGATGACCGGTCGCCGCGTCGGCGGTGTGGTCCCCGTGCAGCCACAGCGTGAGCATGTACAGCTCGGGCACCGACAGCAGCCGGGGCTGGTAGTGCTGGGGCAGGGCCTCCGCCTGGCGCAGCGCGCGCTCGGTGGACGTGACGTAGGGGCCCTCGAAGAAGTGCGAGAAGGCCCAGCCGTCGGGGGTGAGCATCGTGTCGGCGGCGGCCACGGCCCGCTCCCCACAGCGGATCAGGAAGCGCCAGCCGGTGAGACGGGCGCGCGAGGGGCCCGTGGTCTCGGTGATGTGGTCCAGGACATGGACGGGTAGCGGGAGTTCGGGGCTCGCGGGCCCTTGGGCGGCACGCAGTGACGGGGTCCGCGCCTCACGGACGGCGGTGGGGGAACCGAGAGCCGTGAGGACGGTGCGCAGGGCGGGCGCGGGGGCCGGAGGGACATGCAGCGGCATGGTGGGTCGCCTCTCATTCGACAGGCACGTGGTGCTGGGGGCGGTGCGGGAGAGCGGACGGCGCTGTCTGCTGCTGGGGGCACGTGAGTACACAGAAGGTGCGTGGCGGGCCAGAGAGGGCGGGGGCATCGGCCACGGGCGCCCACACTCTGTCTCGTTCGCGGAGTTTATACGACGTATGTTCACTCGGTGTTTCGGCTACCAGACCCCGTGGCAACGGCAAGGGCTTAATCAGCCTGAGTTTCGGCCCTATTTTGCGGACTTTTATCGCGGTTTCCGCGAGGGGCCCGACCGTGACCTCGGTGTCTTTAGGTCAAGCGGTCGGCCGGTTCTCGTCGGCGTTTTTCACCAGATCTCGGGCCGGTGAATCTGCGCGGGGCCGCATGCCTAAGGAATGTGCCTCGGGGTAACAGCGTGGAGCGTACTGCCCCGCGGGCCCGAGCGGGGCGTTATCGATCACATTGCCTGGGCATCATCCACCGTGACAAACGGCCGGGTGGGCGGGCTGCCCGAGCGAGGAGGGACGCTTCCATGGGGGAGAAGGTCGTTGCGGGCGCGGTCGACATGGCAGACCGACGGCGCTACCGGGACAAGCACAGGGAGTGTCTCGAGGGACTCCAGAGGCTGCTGGACGAGAAGCGGTTCGACCGTCCCAAGAATCTCATGGGTCTGGAGATCGAGCTGAATCTCGCCGGGCCCGACGGTATGCCGAGAATGATGAATGCAGAAGTACTGGAGAGGATTGCGAGCCGCGATTTCCAGACGGAACTCGCGATGTTCAATCTCGAAGTTAATATCGCGCCGCACCGCCTCGGCGGGCGGGTGCTCGACCAGCTGGCGGAAGAGCTGCGGACCGGTCTCGGCTATGCGCACCGCAAAGCCAACGAGGTCGCGGCGGGAATCGTGATGATCGGTATTCTGCCGACGCTGAGCGCGGACGATCTCGTCTCCGCGAATCTGTCGGACGTCGATCGCTACACCCTGCTCAACGACCAGATCGTGGCCGCGCGCGGCGAGGAGTTCTCCCTCGACATCGACGGCGTCGAGCGGCTGAGCTGCACCTCCGCGTCGATCGCACCGGAGGCGGCGTGCACCTCGGTGCAGCTGCACCTCCAGGTCACACCGGGACGTTTCGCCGCGGTGTGGAACGCGGCGCAGGCGGTCGCCGCCGTACAGATTGCACTCGGTGCCAATTCGCCGTTCCTGTTCGGGCGGGAGCTGTGGCGGGAGTCGCGGCCGCCGTTGTTCCAGCAGTCGACGGACACCCGGCCGCCGGAACTCGTCGCCCAAGGAGTACGGCCGCGCACCTGGTTCGGGGAGCGCTGGATCGATTCCGCGTACGACCTCTTCGAGGAGAATCTGCGGTACTTCCCGCCACTGCTGCCGCTGCTCGACGACGAACGGCCGCTGGAGGTCATCGAGAAGGGCGGCACACCTAGTCTCGCCGAACTCGTGCTGCACAACGGCACCGTGTACCGGTGGAACCGGCCCGTGTACGGGGTCGCCGACGGGGTGCCGCATCTGCGGGTGGAGAACCGGGTGCTGCCGGCCGGGCCCACCGTCACCGACGTGATCGCCAACGCGGCCTTCTACTACGGCGTCGTACGGGCGCTCGCCGAGGACGCGCGGCCCGTGTGGTCGCGGCTCTCCTTCGACGCGGCGTCGCGGAACTTCGACGCCGCGTGCCGGTACGGGATCGAGGCGCGGCTGCAGTGGCCGCGCCGGGGCCGGTTCGGCGGCATGGAGGAGGTGCCGGCCGTGACGCTCGTACGGGAGGAACTGCTGCCGCTCGCGGCCGCCGGGCTCGACGCGTGGGGCGTCGAACCCGCCGACCGGGACTTCTATCTGGGGGTCATCGAGGAGCGCTGCGCCCGGCGGACGAACGGGGCGCAGTGGCAGGCCGCGACCTACCACCGGGCCCTGGAGAGCGGCCTCGCACGGGACGCGGCGCTCGCGGCGACCACCCGCCGGTACGCCGAGCTGATGCACCTCGGCGAGCCGGTCCACACCTGGCCCGTCGGGCTGCCGGAGCCCGCGGTGCCGCTGCGCTGATCGGCCGGTCGCCGATCAGTTGGTTCTCGCGCCCGCCTCCATGATGGCCTTGAGGATGACCTGCTGGATGTCGGCGGGGTCGCGGACCTGGTGGCCCGAGCCGCCGGTGGCCTCGGCGATCTGCTCGATCTCGTCCTTGTCGGTGTTCGGGCCGACGGCGATCGCGATGAGCGGCACGGGCCGCTCGGGGTCGGTCAGCGACTGCAACTGCTGGACCAGGCTGCTGCGGGAGATCGAGCCGGGGTCCTCGTTCACGCCGTCGGTCACCACGACCACGGCGTTGAACTTGCCCTTCTTGTACGACGCCTTGGCGTCCTTGTAGGCGGCGAGCGTCGTGTCGTACAGGCCCGTCGCGCCGTCCGGCACCGGCTGGAGCGCGGCGAACGCGGCGGAGAGGCGCTCGCGCTGGGTGCCGGAGCTGCCGCGGTCGCCGAGGCGCGCGGTCGGGACGAGCTTCTTGTAGTCGCGATCGCCGTCCAGCTTGGTCGCGAACTCCCACAGGCCGATGTCGTCCTCGTCGGTGAAGGAGGTGGACAGGGCCGCCAGCATCGAGGCCTTGGTCACCTCCATCCGGGTCTCGGAGCGGCCCGGCGCCGGGTTCGCCATCGAGCCGGAGGCGTCGACGACCACGAGGACGCGGGCGCTCTGCACCGTGATCGTCCACATGCCGAGGGTCTGCTCCAGCTGCTCGTCCGTGGCCGGTTCCGAGGCGGCGTCGGCGTACGGCTGCGGGGCGCGGCCGCCGGCGCCCTCGGCGACCGACTTCACGACCGCGGAGTCCTCGTTGCGGAAGCCGTACTTGCTGAGGATGCGGTGGCCGGCGGTGGTGTTGAGCAGCGTCATGAAGCGGACCGCGGCGCGGCTCTCCTCCGTGCTGAGGGAGGACTCGTCGACCAGCGTGAAGGGGTAGTTCAGCTCGGGCGAGCCGTCCTTGGGATAGAAGAGGTCGAGGGCGCCCGATTCGCCCACCTCGGCGTTGTGCGCGAAGGCGGCCTGTTCGGAGAGGACCAGTGCCTCGTTGCGCTTCGGGTTGCCCCGCTCGGTGCCGGACTCGTCACGGGCGACCGTGTCCATCAGCTGCCCGTCGCTGTCGGACGTGCGCTGGGAGAGGACCTTCGCCATGGCGGCGGCCTGGGTGCCGTCGTCGCCGGACTTCGCCGAGGCCGCGGCGAGTTGGGTGAGCGTCAGCAGCCCCGTGGCGCTGCGGGCCGGATCGGCGGCGCCCAGCCGGAGCTTGTTCTCCTGGAGCGCGGCGCCCGCCAGCTCCGTCCAGCTGTACTTCTTCTCGGGGAAGCCGAAGGACTTGGCGGCCGAGGGGACCATGCCGACGCCGATCGGTGAGGTGGCGACCGTGCCGGTCGTGGACACGCTCGTCGCCTTGTCGTTCTGCTCGACCCGCTTGATCCACAGCTCCGCGTCCGGCACCCAGACCTGGAAGCCCGCGTCGCCCTTCCCGCTGCGCAGGGTGTCGGCGACCTTGTACGAGTCGTGGGCGGAGACCGCCACGTCGAGGCAGGCCCCGTCCGAGGTCAGCTTCTGGTCCCTCGCGTGGGTGGCGGCGGCGCGCAGCGCCGGGGCGATGTCGGGGGAGGCGGCCACGCTGAGATGGACCGTTTTTCCGCAGGAGTCGCCGAGACCGAGCAGGTCGCTGCGGAGCGCCACGGCCGTGCCTGCCGCGACGACGAGGACCAGGGCCGTCGCGATGGCCACCGTGCGGCCGCGCGATCGCGGTCGGCGGTCGGCCGTGGCCGTCCCGTATTCGTCGGGCATGCTGCTGTGACGTCCCATGACGTTGGAGCCCCTCCCTGAGCCGTGAAGGCAGTTGCGATATAAGCGGTGAAGCAAGAGAGGGGAGCGGTTCGCCGGACTGCGGCGCCCCGTCCCCCTCGGCCTGTCGCGCGCGATCTTCGTACCTGCATTCGAGACCCTAGCGGGGCGACGTGAGGGATGAGGCGGGAATACACAACTAAGGCAGGTGTGCAGGTGGAACCAGGGTCGGTGGCCGGATCTTTTCCCGGCGAGCGGCTTTCACGGCGATTTCTACGGGACGAGACGTTGCTCGTTCTGGGGCTTTCGCTCGGTGCGAGTGGCGTGTCCGCGCTGATCAGCTTTGTCGGATCGGTCACCAAACCGGGGGGTCTGAAGGATCAGGCGGCGACCCTCAACGCCTCGGCGGCGCCCGGGCGTCCGTGGCTGGATCTGGCGTGGCAGTTGTTCGGCATCGCCAGCGCGCTCGTGCCCGTCGCGCTCGTCGCGCACCTCCTGCTGCGGGAGGGCGGGAGCCTGCGCACGATCGGCTTCGACCGGACCCGGCCGTGGTTCGACTCGGCGCGCGGCGCCGCGATCGCCGCCGTGATCGGCAGCTGCGGTATCGCCTTCTATCTGGCGGCCCGGGGGCTCGGGTTCAACCTCACCGTGGTGCCCGAGGCGCTGCCCGACGTGTGGTGGAAGTTCCCCGTGCTGATCCTCTCGGCGGCGCAGAACGCCGTCCTCGAGGAGGTCATCGTCGTCGGGTATCTGCTGCGCAGGCTGGGGCAGTTGGGGTGGACCCCCGGCACGGCGCTCGTCGCGTCGTCCGTGCTGCGCGGCTCTTACCACCTGTACCAGGGCATCGGCGGGTTCTTCGGGAACCTCGCGATGGGCGTCGTCTTCGCCTTCCTGTACCGGCGGTGGGGACGCGTCGGGCCGCTGGTCGTCGCCCACACCCTGCTGGATGTCGGCGCGTTCGTGGGATACGCGCTGCTCGCGGGGAAGGTGGACTGGCTGCCTACCGCCTGAGTGCCCGCGCGGGGGCGGTCCGTTCTGTACGAGCGGGTGGCGGAGGCGGAGCGGATCGTGGCCCGGCTGGGGTTCGCCAAGAGCTGCCTGCGCGAGGTGGGGCGGCTGCTGAGAGCGGCTGCCGCCTCGAAGCCGCGCGGGACGATCGCCGAGAGCGGCACCGGCGCGGGGGTGGGTGCCGCCTGGCTGGACAGCGGGCTCGGGGGCGGGGCGCGGCTGGTCACGGTGGAGCGGGACGAGGGACTGGCCCGGCGGGCGGCCGGGATCTTCGTCGGCGACGACCGGGTGAGCGTGCTCCATGGGGACTGGCGGCTGCTGGAACGGCACGCGCCCTTCGACGTCTTCTTCTGCGACGGCGGCGGCAAGCGGGACGACGCCGAGCGCGTCGTCTCGCTGCTCGCCCCCGGTGGCGTGCTCGTCATGGACGACTTCACCCCGTCCGCCGACTGGCCGCCTCGGTTCGAGGGGGAGGCCGACGCGTTGCGCTTCTTCTGTCTGACGCACCCGGCCCTGGCGGCGACCGAGGTGCTCACGACCCCGCTCACCTCGGCGATCGTGGCCACCCGGCGGTCGTAGCGGCGGGCTCTGGGGCCTGTCTTCACACCCCGCTCGTCGTCCGGCAGAGCGGGGTGTGAAGACAGGCCCTAGGGGCGGCTGTTGAGCTCGCCGTCGATCACCGTCACCGCGGATCCGGTGAGCAGCGTGCGCTCGCCCCGTAGTGCGACCTTGACCAGGCCGGTGCGGGTCGACGCCTGGAGGCCCGTCAGCTCGGTGCGGCCGAGGCGCTCGGCCCAGAACGGGGCCAGCGCGGTGTGGGCGCTGCCGGTCACCGGGTCCTCGTCGATGCCGACGTTCGGGAAGAAGCAGCGGGACACGAAGTCGTAGCCCCGCGCCGGGTCCTCGGCGGGCGCGGTGGCGATGACGCCGCGTGCGGAGTGCGCGCCGAGCGCCTTGAGGTCCGGGGCGAGGGCCAGGACGGTGCGCTCGTCGGGGAGTTCGACCAGCAGGTCGCCGACGGAGGGGCCGGTGTCGCGCACGGAGAGCGGCCGGGCGCCGAGCGCCTCGGCGAGACCGGCGGGCGTCGGCTCCTCGGTGAGCGGCGCGGTCGGGAAGTCCAGGGTGAGGGAACCGTCCTCGTTCGGCGTGGCCACGAGGACCCCGCTGAGGGTGGCGAACCGCACCGGCCCCTTCGTGATCCCCGTGGAGTGCAGCACGTGCGCCGTCGCGAGGGTCGCGTGACCGCACATGGCCACTTCCGTGGCGGGCGTGAACCAGCGCAGGGCCCAGTCCGCGTCACCGCCCTCGGGCAGCGGGTGCGCGAAGGCCGTCTCGGCGTGGTTGACCTCCCTGGCCACGTTCCGCAGCCAGGCGTCGTCGGGGAAGGCGTCGAGGAGCAGGACGCCGGCGGGGTTGCCGGCGAAGGGGCGGGAGCTGAAGGCGTCCACGATTCGAATCCGCATACCCGGGACGGTAGGCGCCCTCCCCGCCCCGCCGTACACCGCCTGACCTGCGCGGACACGGCAGCCCTCGGCGACTGTTGCCAAACGAAGTGTTCCGATATATCGTTGAGCCATCGCGATCGGTCAATGATCGCGGTCATCGAAACCCTCGATCAGTTGTGAAAGGACTGATTCCCATGCGTACCCACGGACACGACCACGGACATGGACACTACGGACCCGGCCGCCATGAAGGCCGGCCCGGATTCGAGGAGCGGCGGGCGTTCGGACCCTTCGGGCCCGGCTTCGGCCCCGGCCCCGGCGGCCCCTGGGGCGGTCGCGGCGGTCGCGGCGGCGGCCCGCGCGGCAGGGCCCGGCGCGGCGATGTGCGCGCCTCGATCCTGGCGCTGCTCAAGGACCGCTCGATGCACGGCTACGAGATGATCCAGGAGATCGCCGAGCGCAGCGGCGGCGCGTGGAAGCCGAGCCCCGGCTCGGTCTACCCGACGCTCCAGCTGCTGGAGGACGAGGGCCTGATCACCAGCGCCAGTGAGGGCGGCAAGAAGCTGTTCTCGCTGACCGACGCGGGCACCGCCGCCGCCGAGGAGGGCCCCGAGGCCCCCTGGGAGGAGGCCGGCCGCGGCGTCGACTGGGAGGCCATGAACGAGATCCGGCAGGCCAGCTTCGGTCTGATGGAGGCGTTCGGGCAGGTCTGGAAGACCGGCAGCAAGGGCCAGCGCGAGCAGGCCATCGGCGTCATCAACGAAGCGCGCAAGAAGCTGTACCTGATCCTTGCCAACGAGGACTGAGCCCCGTGCGGGCCCGGGCCGAGGCCGGGGGCAGACAGGTGAAGAGGCGTCCCGTACGAGATGTGCGGGGCGCCTCTTCGTGTGCGTAGGCCCTCATGGGTACGGGGGAGCGGGTGGCCTCAGGTCACCAGGCCGGCCA
This sequence comes from Streptomyces sp. NPDC046716, assembly GCF_040645755.1. Taxonomy (NCBI): domain Bacteria; kingdom Bacillati; phylum Actinomycetota; class Actinomycetes; order Kitasatosporales; family Streptomycetaceae; genus Streptomyces; species Streptomyces sp. NPDC046716. Next base: position 23,462 of record NZ_JBEYYU010000064.1, on the reverse strand, counting down.
GCTTGCGCAGCGACTCGTTGAGCGCCGCCGTCGCCGAGTCCTTCAGTTTGCCCGCCATCAGGGAGACGGCCGCGCCCGTGAACTCGCCGTCGACGCGGACCGTCGTCGCGTCGCCGTCCGCGGTCAGGGTGTACCGGGTGCCGACGTTCACACCCATCGGACCCTTGCCCCTGATCGCCAGCGTGCGGGCGTCCGCCAGGTCCTCGACGGTCCAGGTGACCTCGGCCGGGAAGCCCATCAGCTTCATGTTCTCCTCGAACTGGCCGCCCACCTCCAGTGAGGCCGGGGGGCCCTTCGGGAAGCTCGTGTGGGTGGCGTTCCACTCTCCGTACACGGAGAAGTCGGTGAGCTTGGCCCAGACCTTCTCGGCCGGTGCCTCGATGCGTGCTTCCGTGCTGACTTCGGCCATGCGGCCACCCCTTACGAGTAGTGAGCCATGGTGCGTCGTCGCGGAACGTAGCCGGACGGCCTCGAACATTCAATACTGATGAACCGTCAGAAATGCGGGGTCCGTGCACTCAGCTCAGCAGCTGGATCTCCGCCGCGTCGAACAGGTCGTACGCGCGCGGGTGCGGGCCCTCGTCGTGGCAGTGCCAGGCGTCCCAGAACAGGTCGGCGGGCAGCGCGTCGTCCGGGGCGTACACCCGGTACACGTAGAGCCTGCCGTCTGTCGCGGGCAGGGCCACGAGCCAGCACGTGCTCTCCATGACTGTGACGGACGAGCGGCGCGGGGGTTGCGGTTGCGTTCGGGGCGCAGTGCGGGAGAACTCGCGCCCCTCCGGGTGGAGCTCCGGGATGTCATCCGCAAGGAGGAGACGTCGCTCGCCCGTGCCCACCTTGCGTCGGACGCGAAGATGCTCCCCTCCGGGGATGCTCCGGTGCATCGGGGCTGATGGGGTGGGGTACGTGCAAAGCTCTCTCCCGTCCGGCGCCGACGCGTGCGGCCACCTTCCGACCGATCCCGACGACGCCCCGCTCAGCGACGAGCTGGCCCTGGTCGTCGCGGGGGCCCGGCGGCGTGCGGTGCGGGACGGGGACCGGCAGGTGGACTCCGCCCACCTGCTGCACTCCCTCCTGGAGACCGACCCCGACGTGCGCGCCGCCTTCGCCGACGGCGGCCAGGTGGCCCGGCTGCTCGGCTATCTCGTGCAGCGCAGCATCGGCTACGGGCTCCAGTGGCAGGGGACCGTGGAGGACTCCGGGGCCGTGCCCGTGGTGCGCGGCGGCGCCCCCGGCTGGTCGCCCGTCGCGGCCGCCGCGATGGAGGCGGGCACCCGGCGGGCCGTGGAGCGCGGGGACGAGCGGGCGCGCGGTGTCGACGTGCTGGCCGCGCTCGCGACGGACGCGGAATCACGGGCCGTGGAGGTGCTCGGCCGGGCCGGAGTGGACGTCGACGGACTGCGTCGGCGGCTGAATTAGCGGGGTACGGGCGGGAATCGACCGGTGCGGATGTCCGGGCCGTGAGACAGGGGTCATCGGGGATGACGGTCATGACCGGCCCTGTCATGATGTGCCGATGCACGGGTCACAGGGATCTCAGGGGTCCGCAGGGGCACAGGAGAGCCGGGCGACGGCCGGGCGGGGGTTCGGGCTCGGGCTCGCCCTGGTCTCCGCGCTCGCCTTCGGCGGTTCGGGAGTCGCGGCCAAGCCGCTGATCGAGGCGGGGCTCGACTCGCTGCACGTGGTGTGGCTGCGGGTCGCCGGAGCCGCGCTCGTCATGCTGCCCATCGCGTGGCGGCACCGCTCGCTGGTCCGCGAACGGCCGCTGCTGCTCGCCGGGTTCGGACTGCTCGCCGTCGCCGGTGTCCAGGCCTGCTACTTCGCCGCGCTCTCCCGCATCCCCGTCGGCGTCGCCCTGCTCATCGAGTACCTGGCGCCCGCGCTGGTGCTCGGCTGGGTCCGGTTCGTGCAGCGCAAACCGGTGACCAGGGCCGCCGCGCTGGGCGTGGTCCTCGCCGTCGGCGGCCTCGCCTGTGTCGTCGAGGTGTGGGCGGGGCTGAGCTTCGACGTGCTCGGGCTGCTGCTCGCGCTCGGCGCCGCCTGCTGCCAGGTCGGCTACTTCGTCCTGTCCGACCAGGGCAGCGACGCCGACGAGCACGGGCGGGCCGTCCCCGACCCGCTCGGCGTGATCGCGTACGGACTGCTCGTCGGCGCCGCGCTGCTCACCGTCATCGCCCGGCCCTGGGGCATGGACTGGTCGGTCCTCGCGGGCAGCGCCGACATGAACGGCACCGCCGTGCCCGCCTGGCTGCTGCTGTGCTGGATCGTGCTGCTCGCCACCGTCGTCGCCTACGTCACCGGGGTGGTCTCCGTGCGCCGCCTTTCTCCGCAGGTGGCCGGGGTGGTGGCCTGTCTGGAGGCGGTCATCGCGACCGTACTCGCGTGGATCATGCTCGGGGAGCATCTGTCGGCGCCGCAGCTGTTCGGCGGTGCCGTGGTGCTGGTCGGGGCGTTCATCGCGCAGTCGTCGAAGACGGCCGCGCCGCCCGCGGCCGTCGAGCCGGAAACCGTGTTGTCCTCGTCGAAGACCCCTGTCTAGGGTGCTGATCATGCACAGCCACTGGCTCGTTCTCTCGCCGCCGGCCCGCTAGGGCCCGCCGGTTTTCGTCCCCTGAGGGTGCGCGTACGCGCGTGATCGCCGTCGGGGCGCTCCGTCGGGTCCCGGTGCGGGTGGCGGGTGTTCTTCCCAGGTGGTTCCCGGGGGCACGGCTGCTCGCCGACGACGGTCCGTGTCCCTCGGCCCCGTGACGTTCCCGGGGCCCGCCTTCGTGGAGAACCACGTGTCGAACGCTGTTCCGGCCGGCTCTGCCGTGCCCGCTGTTTCCGCGCTGCCCGCGTCCGGCCGACTGCCGGTCGCCCGCGGCCTGATGTATCTGATCGTCGCCGGTATCGCCTGGGGCACCGCGGGTGCGGCCGCCTCGCTGATGTTCCGGGTGAGCGACCTGGGGGCCGGCGCCCTGTCGTTCTGGCGGTGCGCCGGAGGGTTTCTGCTGCTGCTCGTGGCGCGGGTGCTGCGCGGCCCCGTGCCGCGCGCGTCGGTGCGGGAACCAAGGAGCGCGTCGGCCGTCCGGCTCGGTGTGCTCGGGCTCTCGCTCGCCGTCTTCCAGACCGCCTACTTCGCCGCCGTGGAGGCGACCGGGCTCGCGGTCGGCACCGTCGTCACGCTCGGCGCCGGGCCCGTCCTGATCGCGGTGGGCGCGAGGGTCACGATGGGGGAGCGGATCGGCGGGGGCGGGCTGCTCGCCGTCACCGGTGCGCTCGGCGGGCTCGCCGTGCTCGTGCTGGGCGGCGGGGACGCGACCGTACGGCCCGCGGGTGTGCTGTGGGCGCTGGTGTCGGCGGCCGGGTACGCCGTGATGACGCTGCTCACCCGGTGGTTCGGCCGGGACGGACGGTCCGCGGACGGGCTCGGGACGACGGTGGGGACCTTCGCCGTCGCCACCGTCGTGCTGCTGCCGTTCGGCGCGGCCGACGGATTCGTCCCGCACACCACCCAGCTCTGGGCCGTGATCGCTCTGCTGGCGTACGTGACGTCCGTGCCCACCGCGCTGGCCTACGGTCTGTACTTCGCGGGCGCCGCCGTCGTGCGCTCCGCCACCGTGTCCGTGATCATGCTGCTCGAACCCGTGGGCGCGGCGGTCATCGCCGTGACGCTGCTGGGCGAGGAGCTGACCCCGGCCACCGTGACGGGCACGGCGCTGATGCTGGTCGCGGTGGCCGGTCTCGCCGTCGCGGAGGCCCGATCGGCCCGCTGAGCAGAGGGCTAGGCCTCCTGGCGCCGCCGCCGCTGGGCCGCGAGCGCGGCGGCGTCACGGGGTTCGCCGCGCTCGGCGAGCCCGCGTCCGATCCGGTCCTGGACCTCATCGGGCTTGTGGCCCGCGTACTTGAACTTGGCGCGTACGTCGGTGACTTCGAGCCGCAGGCCCCGGATGCCGGAGAGCAGCCGCCCGTACGGTTCCTCGCCGACTGCCGCCGTGGCCGACATGCCCGGCGGCTGGAAGCGGCCCATCTGGCGGTTGAGCAGCGCGGCCTTCTCCTCCGGGTCGTCCACGATGTGCGCGGTGCAGCGGAGTTGTACGGCCGTGTAGACGCTGGTCGGCGTACCGTGCTCGGGCGGTGCGCCGGGCAGCGCCTGCCAGGGGCCCCGGACGAACGCGTAGTCGTCGACGACGCTCAGCAGGACCTCGGGACGGGCGTCCAGAGCGGGCCACATCGGGTTCGGGCGGGCCAGGTGGGCGAGCACCTCACCGTGCTCGCCGCCCCCGGCCTCGTACGCGAAGTGCATCGGCTGGACGAACGGGGGCTCGCCCGCCGGTCCGTTGACCGCGAGCTGTCCGAAGTCGTGGGCGGCGAGCCACTGCTGCCACTCGGTGTCGCTGCGCGCCGCGTCCCAGGGGTGGATCAGCATCACAGCTCCCGGAGGTAGTCCGGGACGTCGACGGAGGCGGCGAGATCGGACGAGGGGACCAGGGCGCCGTACCCCTTCTGGAGCGGGACCACGCCCGACCAGTGCGGCAGGTCCATGTCCTCCGGCTCGTCGTTCGGGCCGCCGCTGCGCACCTTCGCCGAGACCTCCGCCAGGTCGAGGCTGAGCACGGCGGTCGCGGCGAGCTCCTTGGCGTTGGCCGGACGGGAGTCGGCGGCCCGGCCCGGGACGACGTGGTCGACGAGGGCGTCGAGCGCGCGCCGCTTCTCGTCCGCGTCCGTGACCTGGTGCGCCGTGCCGTGGATCACCACCGAGCGGTAGTTGATGGAGTGGTGGAACGCCGAGCGGGCCAGCACCAGGCCGTCGACGTGCGTCACCGTCAGGCAGACCGCGAGCCCCGGGTCCTGCTGTCCCGCCATGCGCAGCGGCCGCGAACCGGTCGAGCCGTGGACGTAGAGACGGTCGCCGATCCGGCCGTAGAGGGTGGGCAGTACCACCGGGGCGCCGTCGCGCACGAAGCCGAGATGGCACACGTACGCCTCGTCGAGTATCGCGTGCACGAAGGCGCGGTCGTAGGAGGCGCGTTCCTTGGACCGGGTGGGAACGGTGCGGTCCGTGGGGGTGTAGGCGTCGGGCTGGGACGGCGACTGCTGCTCGGCGGCCACGCTCATGTTGCGAACTCCATTGCACTAGTGCAAACTGCTGTTTGTGCTAGGAGAGTATCCGATCAGAGGTCGGCGCGCAGCAGAGATTTCCGCGAGCGTCGAGCAGGCGGTGGCCGACGGCGGTCTGGAACCGGGACAACTGCTGCCGCCGATGCGGGAGTTGGCCGAGCGGCTCGGGGTGAACCCCAATACGGTCGCGGCGGCGTACCGGACCCTGCGCGAGCGCGGGGTCATCGAGACGGCCGGGCGGCGCGGCAGCCGGGTGCGGCCGAAGCCCGCCATCACCGCCCGCGAGCGCATCCGGGTGGAGGTGCCGGCGGGCGTGCGGGACGTCTCCGACGGGAATCCGGACGTCGCGCTGCTGCCGAAGCTGGCGGACGTGTTCGCCGCGGCGGCCGCGGCCGGTGACGCGGAACCCGTGCTGTACGGAAGTGATGCGCTGGAGCCCGAACTGGTGCGGCTGGCCCGCGCGGCGTTCGACGCGGACGGGGTGCCCGACGGGCCCGTCGCCGTCACCTCCGGTTCGCTCGACGCCATCGAGCGGGTCCTCGCCGTCCATCTGAAGGCCGGGGACGCCGTCGCCGTCGAGGATCCGGGGTGGGGCAGCATGCTCGATCTCGTGCCCGCGCTGGGGCTGCGGGTCGTGCCGGTCGGCGTGGACGACGACGGGCCGCTGCCGGACGACGTGGAGCGGGCGCTGCGGGAGGGGGCCCGGGCCGTCGTCGTGACCTGCCGGGCGCAGAACCCGACCGGGGCCGCCGTGAGCGCGGGACGCGCGGCGGAGTTGCGTGCGGTCCTCGCCGGGTACGAGGACGTGCTGCTCGTCGAGGACGACCACGGGCACGGCATCGTCGATCTGCCGCTGCGGCCGCTCGCCGGGGTGACCCGGCGCTGGGCGTTCGTGCGCTCGGTGGCCAAGGCGTACGGGCCCGACCTGCGGCTCGCCGTCCTCACCGGGGACGGCGGGACCGTCGACCGGGTGCGTGGGCGGCAGCGGCTCGGGCCCGGCTGGGTCAGCCGGATCACCCAGCGCGCGGTGGCCGGGCTGTGGGCGAGCGGGGCCGTCGACGCGCGGGCCGTCGCCGCCTCGTACGGGGAGCGGCGGGATGCGTTGATCGCGGGGCTCGCGGAGCGGGGGGTCGTCGCGTACGGGCGCAGCGGGATGAACGTGTGGGTGCCGGTGCCGGACGAGACCGGGGCGGTGGCGCGGTTGTTGCACGGCGGGTGGGCGGTGGCGCCGGGCGCGCGGTTCCGGATCGGGGCCGCGCCCGGGGTGCGGATCACTGTGTCGCGGGTGGGGGTCGATGAGGTTGCCGGGGTTGCGGAGGTGGTGGCTGCGGCTGTTCGGCCTGGGGGTGGGTGGGGGTATGTGTGAGCGGGGTTTTGTGGTGGCGGGGTTGGGGCGCGGGGGGTCGGGCCGGCTGGGTGGTTGTTCTGCGCCGGGAGGGCGGGCTCGGGTTCGGGCTTGATGGGCGCTCGCCCCGCGCTGGGGGGCCGCCTTGCCCACCCTGCCGCCCTTGGCGGCAGATTGCCCAAGGCGGCGGGGCGGGGGCGGGGATATTGCTTAGCATCGGTTTATGTTGAACCTGGAGCGGCTGCGGGTCCTCGATGCGCTCGCTCGGTACGGATCCGTCAGTGGTGCCGCCGACGCGCTGCACGTCACGACGTCCGCCGTCTCGCAGCAGATGGCCAAGCTGGAGCGCGAGGCGGGGCAGCGGCTGCTCGCCAAGCACGGGCGCGGGGTGCGGCTCACGGACGCGGGGCGGCTGCTCGCCGAGCACGCGGCGCGCATCCTCTCCCAGGTCGAGCTGGCCCAGTCGGACCTGGAGGCGCAGCGCGGGCGGGTCGTGGGCGAGCTGCGGGTCTCGGCGTTCCCGACCGCCGCGCGCGGGCTGTTCCCGCGGGCGTTGGCCGCGCTGCGCGCCGAGCACCCCCAACTACGGGTGCGGTCGATGGAGTTGGAGCCCGAGGCGGGAGTCGCGGGAGTGCTGCGCGGTGACCTCGATCTGGCCGTCGCCCTCGACTGGTACAACAAGCCGATGCCGCTGCCCGACGGCCTGGTGAAGGCGAGCGTCATGGACGACCCCGCCGATGTCGCCCTGCATGTCGGCCACCCTCTCGCCGGTTCCGCCGAGGTGGGCCTGGAGGACTTCGCGGACGACGAGTGGATCACCTGGGGCGAGGGCGAGTTCTGTCATGAGTGGCTGATGTTCACCCTGCGGGCCAAGGGCATCGAGCCCCAGATCGTCCACCGGGCCGCCGAGACCCATACGCAACTCGGTCTGGTGGCAGCGGGGTTGGGCGTGTGCGTCGCGCCGCTGCTCGGGCGCGACCCGGTACCGGAGGGTGTGGTGACCGTGCCGGTGCGGCAGCGGGTGCGGCGTCATGTGTACGTGGTGTGGCGGGCGGACGCCGACCGGCGGCCGTCCATCAGGGCGGCCGCCGACGCGCTGCGGAAAGCCGGTGCGGAACTCGGCCGGCTCGCCGAGGGGTGAGGGGGCCGGTCTACAGCTCGGCCAGTTTCCGGAAGTCCCATGAGGCGATCTTGTCCGGGGTCAGCCGGGCCCAGGCGTGCCGCCCGTCGTACACCATGGTGGGCAGGCCGAAGTTCTTCTCGGCGAACCGCAGCTCCGGGGCCTCGAGTTCGGGGCACGGCTCGCCCGTGCGCGGGGACTCGCCGACGAACTCGACGCGGCCGGAGAGTTCGACACCGCGCAGTTCGCCGTAGTCCTCGCCCGCGTCGACGACCACGGCCACCCGTCCGTCGGCCCGCAGATCGGCCCAACGGCGGCTGCGGGCAAGGGAGTACAGCCACAATGAGGTCCCGTCCCACAGGAACCACAGCGGGCTGACGTGCGGGGTGCCGTCGGCCGACACCGTGGCCACGCGGCAGGTGCGCTGCTCCGCGAGGAAGGCGTCCCGCTCGTCGGGACTCATCATGATTCTGCGGCCCCTGCGCTGGGCGACGGTCATGGCTGCTCCTCCGAACATGTGCTGACGGTGCGTCAGGAAAACAGCATGGGTGCTCTTCCCTCCGGGCGCAATGGTGGCTACTCTCCAGCAGCCCCCATGGGACCGACGACGGGCAGGGAGAATCATGCCGACGCACGAGAAACTGGTCGAACTGCTCGCCCCGGCCCACACGGTACTGCTCACCGTGGAGTGCCAGCAGGGTGTGGTCGGCACCGACAGCGCCCTGCCCGAACTGGCGGACGAGGCACGGAAGTCCGGGGCCCTCGTCCGGGTCGCGCGGCTCGTGGCCGCCGCGCACGAGAGCGGCGCGCAGGTCCTGCACGCGGTCGCGGAGCGCCGCCCCGACGGCCGCGGCGCGAACCGCAACGGCCGCCTCTTCCGCGCCGCCGAACGCCTGCCCGTGCAACAGCTCACCGGCAGCAAGGCCGTGCGGATCGCCCCGCCCATCGAGGTCGCCGACGAGGACCTCGTCGTCCGGCGGCTGCACGGGCTCTCCCCGATCGCGGGCACGGACGTCGACCCGCTGCTGCGCAATCTCGGCTGCCGCACCCTCGTCGTCACCGGGGTCTCCGCCAACGTGGCCGTCCCGAACGCCGTCTTCGACGCCGTGAACCTCGGCTACGACGTCGTCGTCCCCGGGGACGCCATCGCCGGGGTGCCCTCCGACTACACCCCGGCGATGATCCGCCACACGCTCGCCCTGGTCGCCACCGTGACGACGACGCAGGACGTGCTCGCCGCGTGGAAGCGCCGCTGACGCCCGCGGCCGCGGACGCCTCCGTCAGGCGAGGCTGATCGAGTCGCCGCTGACCTTGATCTGCTTCGCGGGCAGCGGCTGGGTGGCCGGCGGGTTCTTGACGCTGCCGTCCTCGATGGAGAACTTGCTGCCGTGGCACGGGCAGTCGATGGTGCCGCCCTCGACCTTCGTCACCTTGCAGCCCTGGTGCGTACAGGTGGCGGTGAACGCCTTGAACTCGCCCTTCTTGGGCTGGGTCACCACGACCCCCTGATCGGCGAAGATCTTGCCGCCGCCCTCCGGGATGTCCGAGGTCTTGGCGAGCGCGTCACCGCCGGCCGCCGAGGCGTTGCCCGCGGGCTGCGACCCGCCGTCGTCGGAACCGCACGCGGTGAGCGCCGCGGCGATCCCGACCGCGCCGACCGCCGCGACGACGCTTCGGCGGCACGGGCCGAGGGCGGTGGGGCCGGTGGGGACGGAGGGATCGGTGGGGGCGGACTCCTGCGAAACGGTCATGCCGTCGGTTCCTTTCGATCGAGCGGGCCGGGTCCGTGGGGGGTTCCCACTCCGGTACGTGTGGTCGTCCCGGAGTGTTCAACGCCTCGCTGATCTCATAACCCGGCCCCGGGCTCACCGACGTCACCGGGACCCGTTATGTCATCCCATCGGGGGAAGCACACCTCGGACAGCCGCGGATCCGTTGCCGCGTCGTGCCACCAGCCGGCCCGGTCCACGGCTCCGTCCTCCCGCGCCCGGGCCTGCCGGTCCGTGTGCAGGGCGTGCAGGGCGGTCGCGGTGACCACGGCGTCGTAGGACTCGCGGGCCTGACCACCCCACAGCGGCGCGCGGCACTTGCGTCCATTCTCTGACGGCGCGTGGGCGAGGGCTGCCCCGCGGATGTGCTGTCGGAGCAGGTGGGCGGCTCGTGCGGGCTCATTTCGCCGCTGGTTCGATGATCGGTCCGTTCGAGTTGTGAAAAGAAGACGCTGCCGAGGTCTTGCCGAACTCTTGCCTCGACCCTTAAATCAAACCGCGAACTAAGTGGTTTTCTCTGGCCGTTGAACTCTTCCGGACACGGTAGGAGTGCGCTCCACTGCGCCCGTCCATCCAGACGTGCGCTCACTTGGTGAAGGCTGCTTCGGCCGTTTCACCCTCACCCCCGCACGGAGTGACACGCATGAGACACAGATCCTTGGGGATCGCGCTCGCCACGGCGGCGGCGCTGCTGACCATCCCCGCCCAGGCCTCCTCGGCGGCGGCCGCCGACACACCGCTCTCCCAGGGCAAGACCGTCACGGCCTCCTCCACCGAGAACGGCGGGACGCCCGCGGCGTACGCCGTCGACGGTGACACCGGCACCCGCTGGTCGTCCGCGGCGACCGACAACCAGTGGCTCCAGGTCGACCTCGGGGCGTCGGCGACGCTCAGCAAGGTCGTCCTCAACTGGGAGGCCGCCTACGCGAAGGACTACAAGATCCAGGTCTCCGACAACGGAAGCACCTGGTCCGACCTGAAGTCGGTCACCGGCTCCGACGGCGGCACCGACACCCTCGACGTCTCCGGCTCCGGCCGGTACGTCCGGATGACCGGCGTCACCCGGGCCACGCAATACGGCTACTCGCTCTGGGAGTTCCAGGTCTTCGGCGGCTCCGGGACCACCCCGCCGGCCGACGGCTGCTCGACCGCGAACGCCGCCAAGGGCCACCCGGCGACCGCGTCCACCACGGAGAACGGCGGCACCCCGGCCTCCGCCGCGTTCGACGGCGACACCGCCACCCGCTGGTCCAGCGCCGCCGCCGACCCGCAGTGGGTCCAGGTCGACCTCGGCTCGTCGCAGAGCATCTGCAAGGTGGACCTCAACTGGGAGGCCGCGTACGCCAAGGCCTTCAAGATCCAGGCCTCCGCCGACGGCCAGAGCTGGACGACCCTGAAGGACGTCACCGGCGCCACCGGCGGCACCACCTCGTACGACGTCAGCGGCACCGGCCGCTATCTCCGGATCTACGGCACCACCCGCGCCACCGGCTACGGCTACTCGCTGTGGGAGGTCGCGGTGCACACCGGCTCCGGCTCCACCACCCCGCCCGTCGAGGGCGGCGGCGACCTCGGCCCGAACGTCATCGTCGTCGACCCCAGCACGGCGAACCTCCAGGGCAAGTTCGACCAGGTCTTCGCCCAGCAGGAGTCGAACCAGTTCGGCTCGCAGCGCTACCAGTTCCTGCTCAAGCCGGGCACGTACAACAACATCAACGCCCAACTCGGCTTCTACACCTCGATCTCCGGTCTCGGCCTCAACCCCGACGACGTGCGGATCAACGGTGACGTCACCGTCGACGCGGGCTGGTTCAACGGCAACGCCACGCAGAACTTCTGGCGCTCCGCCGAGAACCTCTCCCTCAACCCGGTGAACGGCACCGACCGCTGGGCCGTCGCCCAGGCCGCGCCGTTCCGCCGCATCCACGTCACCGGCGGCCTCAACCTCGCGCCGAACGGCTACGGCTGGGCCTCCGGCGGTTACATCGCCGACTCCAAGATCGACGGCACCGTCGGCCCGTACTCGCAGCAGCAGTGGTACACCCGCGACAGCTCGGTCGGCGGCTGGACCAACGGCGTCTGGAACATGACGTTCAGCGGTGTCCAGGGCGCCCCGGCGACCGACTTCGACACCGGCCCGTACACGACGCTCGACACCACCCCGGTCTCCCGCGAGAAGCCGTTCCTGTACCTGGACGGCAACGACTACAAGGTCTTCGTCCCGGCCAAGCGCACCAACGCGCGCGGCGTGTCCTGGCCGGCCAACGCGGGGACCTCGCTCCCGCTGAGCCAGTTCTACGTCGTCAAGCCCGGCGCGACCGCGGCCACCATCAACCAGGCGCTCTCCCAGGGCCTGAACCTGCTCTTCACCCCGGGCGTCTACCACCTCGACCAGACCATCAACGTCAACCGCGCCAACACCGTGGTCCTCGGTCTGGGCCTCGCCACGATCGTCCCCGACAACGGCATCGACGCCATGCACGTCGCCGACGTCGACGGTGTGAAGCTGGCCGGCTTCCTCATCGACGCGGGTTCCAAGAAGTCCGACACGCTGCTGCAGATCGGCGGGGCCGGCGCGAGCGCCGACCACGCCGCGAACCCGACCTCCATGCAGGACGTGTTCGTCCGGATCGGCGGCGCGGGCCCCGGCCTCGCCACCAACTCCGTGGTCGTCAACAGCGACGACGTGATCGTGGACCACACCTGGATCTGGCGTGCGGACCACGGTGAAGGCGTCGGCTGGGAGACCAACCGCGCCGACTACGGACTCGTCGTGAACGGCGACGACGTCCTCACCACCGGCCTGTTCGTGGAGCACTTCAACAAGTACGACGTGCTCTGGAACGGCGAGCGCGGCCGCACGATCTTCTTCCAGAACGAGAAGGCGTACGACGCTCCCAACGCCGCCTCCATCACCCACGACGGCATCGTTGGATACGCGGCCTACAAGGTCGCCGACAGCGTCAACACGCATGAGGCGTGGGGCCTGGGCAGCTACTGCAACTTCACCTCGGATCCGAGCATCGTGCAGCAGCACGGCTTCCAGGTCCCGGTGAAGTCGGGCATCAAGCTGCACGACATCCAGGTCATCTCCCTCGGCGGCAAGGGCCAGTACGCCCATGTCGTGAACAACACCGGCGCCCCGACCTCGGGCACCAGTACCGTCCCGTCCAAGATCACGTCGTTCCCGTGATCGTGAGGCAGGCGCACTGACGCGTCCGCGCGGGGCATCCCGGACCGGGGTGTCCCGCGCGGACGCCGTTCCGCGAGAGCCCGTTCGTGCCCGCTCCCGCCGACCCGCTACGGTCCTCGTCATGCCAGCTCACGATCAGCCCCACCCCGCGCCCGACCCCTCGCGCATAGCCGCCGCGATCCACGCCCTCGGCGTCTCCGCCCAGTCGCCGACGCCCGAGGAGTTGGCGGAGCAGGCGCGGGCCGTGGGCGGCGAGCACGTCCTCGCCGCCGTCCTCGCCAACGCCCTGTACGGCGCCTCCATCGGTACGGGGATGGTGACCGAGGGGAACATGCTCGCGGCGGGTGCGGGCCCCCAGGAGATGGCGCTGGCCCGCGAGCAGGTGTTCAAGACGCCGGGCGCCGACTGGACCGGCGTGATGGGCCTGCTGCACTGGCAGACGGGGCACGTCTGGAACGTCCTGAAGAACGTGCACGAGGAGGAGCGCGATCCGCTCGGCACGGCCGGGGCGCACGCCGCCAACGCCCTGCTGAACCTGTTGTCCTGCATGTCCGTGACCGGCCCCGACGATCCGCGTGCCGCGGACGTCCCCGCCGATCTCGCGAGTGCGCGCGCGGATCTGGTCGCCGCGGTGGAGGCGTTGGACACGCTGTCGGCCGCCGGGCCGCAGACGGCTCCCGGCGGCGCACCGGCCGCGTGACCGTCGGCGGCGATGGGGCGTCCGGCCGAGCCGACGCGCGGCTCGGCGGCGGCGTCAGGAATCCGGGCCGGTGGACGGCGCGGCGGGGCCGAGGTCGCCCTTGAGTGTCGTGCGGACGATCTGCGGGCGGTCCCACAGCGCCAGGATCTCGTTGGCCAGGTCGACGGTCGGCAGCAGGGCCTGCTGCCCGTGGTCCGTGATGGAGGCGGCCGACAGGCCGCGCGGAACCGCCCCGGCGTCGAGCAGCACCCGCCACTCCCGCGGACCGAGCCGCAGGAACTCCAGGCCGCCGAGCCGGGCGATCTCCAGCGGGTCGGCGAGCGTGCCCGGGTAGGCGCACAGCGTGCGCAGCCGGGGCAGTCCGACGACCGGGGCGAGGCTGACCGGCGCGTCGTCCCAGACCCCGATCGACAGCACCTCGAGGCCGGGGTGGGCGGCGGCCTCGACGCTCGCCACGCCACGGATGTTGACGTGCGCCACGGCCGGTGGCTGTTCGCCGCGCGCACCCCGCGGTGCGCGCGGCGAGCGGTCCAGCACCAGGTCGGTGAGGGACTCCGCGATCAACTCCGCGCCGACGCAGCCCTCGTGGCCGATCAGGATGATCTGCCCGATGTGCCCGTGGGGACCCGGCGTCAGGTCGACCGCGAGCCGGTCGCCCCCGCCGTTGTCCCCGAACACGATCCAGCCCGGCGAGCCGACCAGGCCCTGCACGCGGGCGCCGGGCCCGGTGACGACCGCCTCCATGGCGCCGTGGTCCCAGGGAGAGGGACGTGACGCGGCGTCGGCGACATAGCAGGAGGCCAGCGGGAAGAGGTCGCACCCGATCGCTTCGTCGATCCGCTCCGCGGCCTGGAGACCGGTCTCGGAGCCCTCCTCCCACGTCGGGTGGGCGACTTGGTAGAGAGCCTTCAGCTCCTCGGGCAGGGCGACGCCGAGCCGCGCCTCCGTGGCGGCGATCTCCGCGCCGCTCGCGCCGACGGCGTCGGGCACCCGCTCGCGCACCGTGCGGGCCAGCAGCGCCGGGTCCGCCGTCGGGCCGGGCACCGCCCCGGGCGCCGGGTCGGGGAGCCGGCGCCAGGGCTCGGGCACCGCGCCGTCGACGAGGATCAGCGCCCCCGGCTGCGCCGTGCCGATCCCGGATTCGACGGCGGGGCTCGGCCCCATCACGCGGAGCGTCGCCTGCCCGGCCGGCGCGAACTCCGCGGAGAAGGAAACGCCCTCCACCCCGGCCGCCGCCAGCGCGCCCCGCACACGCTCCACCGCGTCGAACTCCTGCTGGTGGTCGCTGACTTGTGCGGCGACCCCGGGCCTGGGCCGCGGCCGCTCCAGCGGCAGGCTCCAGCCGTCCCGTCCTATGCGCCCCGCCGCGCGCGCGAGGGCATCGGACCGCCGACCGGTGCCGTGGTCCCGCAGGAGCCGCAGCACGGGGGCCCAGGTGGCGAAGTCGTGCAGCCCCGCGGACGTGAGTCTCTGATCAGCCATGAGGCGACCCTAGGGCCTGTCTTCACACTCCCCTCTGCCCCGCGACGCCTGGCACGTGCTCTCGCCGCACCGGGCACAAGGCCGAGTACGTCCAGTACGAGGCCGTGCGCCCGGCACTCCCCCAGCCTTCGGCCGGGGGGACCCCCTGAGAGCACGCACCAGACGCCGCGGGGCCGCCCTTCGGGCGACGAGGGGAGTGTGAAGACAGGCCCTAGGGGCCGCCACTGACAACGTGCTTGGATCGCCCCATGAGCAACGAAAACGTGCGGCAGATCGGCATTCTGCTCTTCCCCGACGTCGAGGAGCTGGACGCGGTCGGTCCCTGGGAGGTGCTGTCCTACTGGACGCGGGTCTTCCCCGAGGACAAGTGGGCGGCATTCTGCTTCTCCGCCGACGGCAAGCCCGTCACCTGCACGAAGGGGCTGTCGGTCGGAGCGCACCACTCGATGGACGACATGCCCGCGCTGGACGTCCTGCTGCATCCCGGCGGCCGGGGAACCCGGCCGCAGCTCGACGACGGTCGGCACCTGGAGTGGGTGCGGCACCAGCGCCGGTCGGTCCCGCTCATGACGAGCGTGTGCACCGGCTCACTGGTCTTCGCCGCGGCCGGCCTGCTCGCCGGACGTCCGGCGACCACCCACTGGGGCGCACTGGAACGGTTGAAGGAACTCGACCCGACCATCGACGTGCGGGCCGACGACCGTTTCGTCGACGACGGCGACACGGTCACCTCCGCCGGAGTCTCGGCCGGCATCGACATGGCCCTCCACCTCGTCGCCCGGCTGTCGTCCCCAGAACGCGCGCGGCAGGTACGGCGCGGCATCCAGTACGACCCGCAGCCACCGGTGTGAGCCGCCGCGTCGATGATCACCCTCGGTTACTATGCTCACTTCATGCCGGACCGTGGATTGCAGGGCTGAAGAGATGGGTGACCTGGGGACATGCTGAAAGAGGTCACCGCGACCCGCTACATCACCCCCCTCCGCGAGGGCGGCTCGCTGCCCGGGCTCGTCGAGGGGGACGACCAGGACACGTACGTCATGAAGTTCACCGGCGCGGGACAGGGCCGCAAGACGCTCGTCGCGGAGGTGATCTGCGGGCAGCTCGCGCGCCGGCTCGGCTTCCGGGTGCCCGGACTGGTCACGCTCGACCTCGATCCGGTGATCGGCCTCGGTGAGCCCGACCCGGAGGTGCAGGGGCTGCTCAAGGGCAGCGGCGGCAGCAACCTCGGGATGCGGTTCCTGCCGCGCGCGCTCGGCTTCGACCCGCTCGCGTACGCCGTCGACCCGGTCCAGGCGGGCCGGATCGTCTGGTTCGACGCGCTCATCAACAACGTCGACCGCTCCTGGCGCAACCCCAACATGCTCGTCTGGGAAGGCGAGTTGTGGCTCATCGACCACGGCGCCTCCATGATCTGGCACCACAACTGGCGCGGCGCCCCGGCCTGGGCCGGCAAGCGGTACGACGCCACCGACCACGCCCTCGCCCCCTTCGGGCCCGACCTCGCCGCGGCCGCCGCCGACCTCGCGCCGCGCGTCACCGAGGAGCTGCTCGCGGAGGCCGCGGCCGACGTGCCCGACGTGTGGCTGACCGACGAGCCCGGGTTCGACGGACCGGACGCCGTGCGCCGCGCGTACGTGGAGACCCTGCTCGAGCGCGCCCCGGGCATTCACGAACGGATCGACCTGCCGCGGCCTGCCGCCGGATCCGGGCCGCGGACCACCGGCTGGATCACGCACGAAGGAGCCGGCCGGTGAGCCAGCACGAGACCCGCGACGTCTTCGAGTACGCCCTGCTGCGCGTGGTGCCCCGCGTCGAACGCGGCGAGCAGATCAACGCCGGGGTCGTCGTCTACTGCCGCGCCCGGTCCTACGTCACCGCGCTCACCCATCTCGACGAAGCGCGGCTGCTCGCCCTCGACCCCGAGGCGGACGTGGCGGGCGTGCGGGCCCTGCTCGGCGCCGTCGAGCGGCACTGCGCCGGGGGAGCCGCGGCCGGGCAGGCGGCCGCCGACGACGCCGGGCGGCGCTACCGCTGGCTCGTCGCACCGCGCTCGACCGTGGTGCAGCCGGGGCCGGTGCACACCGGGCTGACCAGCGATCCGGCCGCCGAGGCACAGCGGCTGCTCACCCTTCTGGTGCGCTGAGTGATCAGGGGCACCCGGTGGGTACGTTGACACCGGGTGTCAGGACTTCTAGCGTCACACGCACAGGGTACTAAGCGGTTGCTCAGCGATGTCGAAGCCGAGCAGCCGACCTCTAGGGCGAGGAGACCGAAGAGCATGTCCACCACTGAGCAGCGCGTAGCGATCGTCACCGGAGCCGCGCGCGGCATCGGCGCCGCCACCGCGATCCGTCTGGCCGAAGAGGGCCGCGCCGTCGCCGTGATCGACCTCGACGAGGCCGCCTGCAAGGACACCGTCGAGAAGATCACCGCCGCCGGTGGCAAGGCCCTCGCCGTGGGCTGCGACGTGTCCGACGAGGCGCAGGTCGAGGCCGCCGTCGCGCGCATCGCCGAGGAGCTCGGCGCCCCGACCATTCTGGTCAACAACGCGGGCGTGCTCCGCGACAACCTGCTGTTCAAGATGAGCGCCCTGGACTGGGACACCGTCATGAACGTGCACCTGCGCGGCGCGTTCCTGATGTCGAAGGCCGTCCAGAAGCACATGGTGGACGCCAAGTTCGGCCGCATCGTCAACCTGTCGTCGTCCTCGGCGCTCGGCAACCGCGGCCAGGTCAACTACTCCGCCGCCAAGGCCGGCCTCCAGGGCTTCACCAAGACCCTCGCCAAGGAACTCGGCAAGTTCGGCGTCACCGCCAACTCCGTCGCCCCGGGCTTCATCGTCACCGACATGACCGCGGCCACCGCCGAGCGCGTCGGCATGGGCTTCGAGGAGTTCCAGGCGGCCGCCGCCACCCAGATCCCGGTGCAGCGCGTGGGCCGTCCCGAGGACATCGCCAACGCCATCGCCTTCTTCACGGGCGAGGCGGCCGGCTTCGTCTCCGGCCAGGTCATGTACGTGGCCGGCGGACCGCTCAACTAAGGCTGGGGACAACGGACATGACTGCTGAACTCTCGGGCAAGGTCGCCCTCGTCACCGGCGCGAGCCGGGGCATCGGCTACGGCATCGCCGAGGCGCTCGTCGCGCGCGGCGACCGCGTGTGCATCACCGGCCGCGGTGAGGACGCGCTCAAGGAGGCCGTGGAGAAGCTCGGTTCCGACCGCGCCATCTACGTGGCGGGCAAGGCGCACGACGAGGCCCACCAGGCCGCCGCCGTCGAGCGCACCATGGAGGCGTTCGGCCGCGTCGACTTCCTCGTCAACAACGCCGGTACGAACCCCGTGTTCGGCCCGATCGCCGAACTCGACCTGAATGTGGCCAGGAAGGTCTTCGAGACGAACGTCGTCTCGGCGCTCGGCTTCGCCCAGCAGACCTGGAAGGCGTGGCAGAGCGAGAACGGCGGCGCGATCGTCAACATCGCCTCCGTGGCCGGGGTCTCGGCCTCGCCGTTCATCGGCGCGTACGGCATGAGCAAGGCCGCCATGGTCAACCTCACGCTCCAGCTGGCGCACGAGTTCGCGCCGAAGGTGCGGGTCAACTCGATCGCCCCGGCGGTCGTGAAGACCAAGTTCGCCCAGGCCCTGTACGAGGGCCGGGAGGCCGAGGCGGCGGCCGCCTACCCGCTGGGCCGGCTCGGCGTGCCGGAGGACATCGGCGGCGCCGCCGCGTTCCTCACCTCGGCCCAGTCGGACTGGATCACGGGGCAGACACTCGTCGTCGACGGCGGGATCTTCCTCAACGCGGGCGTCGCCTGACGCGTCAGATTGCGGGCGACACCAGACAAACTTCCCGCAGCTCAAGTGCCCCGCCGAATCAGGTAGTTGATCCGGCGGGGCACTGCGATATGGTCTGCCGATCCCATGGCATGGCCGAACGAGGAGCGTGCGCGTGTTCAGACGGTTGCTTGCCCCCCGCGTGTTGGCGGCGACTACGTTCATACCCCTGGTGGCCGGATGCGGGGTGGTGAACGCGAGCGACTCCGAGGACGAGGATCCGATCGTGGTGGGCACCACCAGTGCCCCGAGCACACTGGATCCCGCCGCGTCCTGGGACGGCTCGTGGGAGCTGTTCCGGAACGTCTACCAGACGCTCGTCGCCTTCCCGTCCGGAGCCTCCCAGCCGAAGGCGGACGCGGCCGAGTGCTCCTTCAAGGGCACCGGGAACCGCACCTACCACTGCCGGCTGCGGGAGGACATGACGTTCTCCGACGGGGACGCCCTCGACGCCGCCGCCGTGAAGTACTCCATCGACCGGATCCGGACGATCGGGCTCAAGGGCGGCCCCGAGGGGCTGCTCGGCAGCCTCGACCGCGTCACGACCAGCGGCGATCGTGATGTGACGTTTCACCTGAAGAAGGCCGACGCCACGT
Organism: Streptomyces sp. NPDC046716; assembly: GCF_040645755.1. Classification (NCBI taxonomy): domain Bacteria; kingdom Bacillati; phylum Actinomycetota; class Actinomycetes; order Kitasatosporales; family Streptomycetaceae; genus Streptomyces; species Streptomyces sp. NPDC046716. Next base: position 4,323 of record NZ_JBEYYU010000064.1, on the reverse strand, counting down.
TCCCCTACGTGCTCGCGACCCCGGCCATGTCGATCGTCGACCCCGACGACTACCCGGCCAAGTCCGTGCGCAAGGACCGGGAGGTGTCCGGCTCCGGCCCGTACACGCTCAAGTCCTACAGCCCCGGCGACAAGGCCGAGCTGGTCAAGAACGACTCGTACAAGGGGTTCGCCGACCGCAAGAACGGCGCCGTGACGATCCGCTACTTCACGTCGTCGTCCGACATGGTCGCCGCCCTGCGGGCGAAGAAGATCGACGCCACCTTCCGCGGTCTCGCCGCCTCCGACGCGGTGAAGCTCCAGGACAAGAAGAACGAGAAGGAGCTCCAGCTCGTCGAGGGCGCCGGCATGGAGACCAGCTACCTCGTCTTCAACCCCAAGGACCCGTGGGCGGGCAAGAAGGCCGTGCGCCAGGCGGTCGCTCAGATCGTCGACCGCGGCGCCATCGCGCACTCGGTCTACCGGGACACCGTCACCCCGCTGTACTCCATGGTCCCGGCGGGCCTCGTCGGGCACACCACGGACTTCTTCGACGACTACGGCACGCCGAGCGCCGCCAAGGCCGCCCGGATCCTCTCCAAGGCGGGCATCCACGCGCCCGTCCCGCTCACCCTCTGGTACACCACGGACCGGTACGGCTCCGCGACCGAGCCCGAGTTCGAGGAGCTGAAGCGGCAGCTGGAGGACTCCAAGCTGTTCGAGGTGAAGCTGGAGAGCCGGCCCTGGAACACCTTCGAAGCCGGATACCGCAAGGGCGAGTACCCGGTCTTCGGACGCGGCTGGTTCCCCGACTTCCCCGACGCGGACAACTTCATCGCGCCCTTCGTCGGCGAGGAGAACGCGGTGAGCACGCCGTACATCTCGCCGGAGATCACCGACGAGCTGCTGCCGCAGTCCCGCCGGGAGAGCGACCGCGGCGCGGTGGTCCGGCAGTTCGCGCGGGCCCAGCAGATCATGGCCGAGGACGCCCAGCTGCTGCCGCTGTGGCAGGGCAAGCAGTACATCGCCGCGAGCGAGGAGATCGCCGGCGGCGAGCGGGCCCTCGACCCGTCGACGATCATGTTGATGTGGGAGCTGGAGCGCAAGACGAGCTGGTGAGCCGGGGAGCGTCCCGGATTGTCAGTGGCCGCCGGTAGGTTCTTGGGTGTCGATGCGGCCGCGCGTGTCATGACGGCGCGCGCGGCCGTGCAAGTGCTCGTACCCCGGAGGTTGTTGACGTGACCGACACCGCGATGCTGCCCGAGTCCTGGCGCGGCGTCCTCGGCGAGGAACTCCAGAAGCCCTACTTCAAGGAGCTCACCGAGTTCGTCGAGGAGGAGCGCGCCAAGGGTCCCGTCTACCCGCCGCGTGACCAGGTCTTCGCCGCGCTCGACGCCACGCCGTACGACAAGGTCAAGGTCCTCGTCCTCGGCCAGGACCCGTACCACGGCGAGGGCCAGGGGCACGGCCTGTGCTTCTCGGTGCGCCCCGGGGTGAAGACGCCGCCCTCGCTGCGCAACATCTACAAGGAGATGCAGGCCGAGCTGGGCACCCCGATCCCGGACAACGGCTATCTGATGCCCTGGGCCGAGCAGGGCGTGCTGCTGTTGAACGCGGTGCTCACGGTCCGCTCCGGCGAGGCCAACTCGCACAAGGGCAAGGGCTGGGAGAAGTTCACGGACGCCGTGATCCGCTCCGTCGCCGACCGGCCCGACCCGGCGGTCTTCGTGCTGTGGGGCAACTACGCGCAGAAGAAGCTCCCGCTCATCGACACCGACCGGCACATCGTCGTGAAGGGCGCGCACCCCTCGCCGCTGTCCGCGAAGAAGTTCTTCGGCTCCCAGCCCTTCACGCAGATCAACGAGGCGGTGGCGGCCCAGGGCCACGAGCCGATCGACTGGCGCATCCCGGACCTCGGCTGAGGCCGCGCCTGCCCTGGATCGCCGTCGGCGGCGGTTAGCGTCGGAAGCCGTGACCGGTGGGCGAGCCGGTTTCCGAGCTGGGAGGCACCCTTGGCAGAGCAGCGCGAGCAGGCGGCGGACGACGCGCTGCCCACCCGGATCGGGCAGCTGGTCATGCTGCACCACGCCGGAGACCGCGAGGAGGCGAGGGACCGTCTCCTCGGCCTGTGGGCGGAGCTGGGCGAGCATGGCGACCCACTGCACCGCTGCACCCTCGCGCACTACCTGGCCCGAACCCAGACCGACCCGACGGACGAACTGGCATGGGACCTGCGGGCGTTGACGGCCGCCGACTCCTGCGTCGAGCCGCCGTCGGCGGCGCTGCGGGCCCTGTACCCGTCGCTGTACCTGAGGCTGGCGGGCGACTACGTGAAGCTGGGCCGCCCCGGCGCGGCCCGCGGACAGCTGACCCGGGCGCGGGCCGCGGCCGCCGCGCTCGGGGGAGCCGCGGACGACGGGCACGCGGTCGGGGTGCGGGCCGCGCTGACCCGGCTGGAGGGGGAGCTTGCGGGGCTGCCGGGGGAGGACGGGGACGCCGGCGAGGGCGGGGGACACGGCCGACCCGGCGGCGAGCCGCTCGGGCCGCCGCGGAGCGGGTCCTGACGGGCTGTTCCGAGCGGGGCGGGCGGTCAACCGCCGTAGGTGTCCTTGCAGGCGACCGCCTGAGGGCTGTCCGGGTCCCAGCCGCCGTACCGGCGGCCCAGGGCGCAGACGTCGGTCCCCGGGGGCACCGGGACGGCGGGAATCGCGGTGCGCGGCGCCGTGGTGTGGGCGGGAGCCGCGGCGTCCGGCGCCGTGCGCGGTGACGGCACGGTATGGCGCACGGGGGCGCGGGGCGGCTCCGCGGGCCGCCGGGTGGCGGGGGAGCGGTGGGGGGACGGTTCGGTCCGCTGCAGGGCCTCGCGTGCGGGGCCCTGGACGAGCGGCCGGCCGGCGGTGTGACCCTCCGGGCGCGGCGCGGGCGCCGTGGCGGACGGGGCGGCCGCGGCCGGAGCGGGCGGCGCGCTGACGCTCACACATCCGGAGGCGGTGGCAGCGGTGACGGCCGCGGCCGCCGCCGTCAGCAGAAGCGTGGCTGAGCTGGTGGTTCTGAGCACCCGCGCCACTCTGGCGGACCGTGGCCCGGTGGGGGAACAGGATGCGGCGAGGTTGCCCCACACGGGTGATGGGGCGGGCCGGGTGGACCGCGCCGCGCCCGCCGTATGCTGCCCGGACGCAGGCAACGGGGCGAGACAGAGGAGTACGGGACGTGAAGGTCGGCTGCATCGGACTCGGCGACATCGCTCAGAAGGCCTATCTGCCCGTGCTCGCCGCACAACCCGGCATCGAACTGCATCTGCAGACCCGCACCGCCACGACCCTCACCCGCGTCGCCGAGCAGTACCGGATCCCGGCGGCCCAGCGCCACGCCGACCTGGACGCGCTGCTGGCGCGGGGACTCGACGCCGCGTTCGTGCACGCGCCGACGGCCGTGCACCCCGAGATCGTGACGCGGCTGCTCGAAGCGGGCGTGCCGACCTACGTCGACAAGCCCCTCGCCTACGAACTCGCCGAGTCGGCACGTCTCGTGGAACTCGCCGAGGAGCGCGGGGTCAGTCTCGCCGTCGGCTTCAACCGGCGTTACGCGCCCGGGTACGCGCAGTGCGTGGAGCATCCGCGCGAGCTGATCCTGATGCAGAAGAACCGGGTCGGGCTCCCCGAGGAGCCGCGCACGATGATCCTGGACGACTTCATCCACGTCGTGGACACCCTGCGCTTCCTGGTGCCCGGCACGATCGACGACGTCACCGTCCGCGCCCGGGTCGAGGACGGGCTGCTGCACCACGTCGTGCTGCAGCTCGCGGGGGACGGGTTCACCGCGCTCGGGGTGATGAACCGGCTCAGCGGCTCAGCGGAGGAGATCCTCGAGGTCTCCGGGCAGGACACCAAGCGGCAGGTGCTCAATCTCGCCGAGGTCGTGGATCACAAGGGGCAGCCGTCGGTGCGGCGGCGCGGGGACTGGGTGCCGGTCGCGCGGCAGCGGGGGATCGAGCAGGTGGCGTTGGCGTTCCTGGACGCCGTGCGGGCCGGGAAGGTCGTGAGCGGGCGGGATGCGCTGGTCACGCATGAGCTGTGCGAGCAGGTGGTGCGGGGGGTTGGGCTCGGCGGGGTTTGAGGGTGGGGTGCGCTTCCGGCTGCGGGCCGGTGGGGGCTGGTCGCGCAGTTCCCCGCGCCCCTCATGGGTTGTGGGTCGGCCGCGGGCCGGTGGCCGCTTCTCGCGCAGTTCCCCGCGCCCCTGAGATGCCTGCGGCATCCAGGGGAAGGCTGCGCGCAGCGCATGCCTTCAGGGGCGCGGGGTCGCCTACCACCCCGAGAACAACAAGCGCTCGTCCGCGTCGGTGGCG
>NZ_JBEYYU010000063.1:0-47617 GCF_040645755.1 Streptomyces sp. NPDC046716 | reverse complement strand
TACAAGATCGCCAATCCGACAGTGCTGTCGCGGATGCCGCGCGACGAACTCGGCCCCTGGACGAGCGGAGCTCGTTTCAGGGGCGCGGGGAACTGCGCGACCAGCCCCCACCGGGCCGCAGCCGACCGGCAACCCGACAACGGCGCGGGGCAACTGCGTGACCAGCCACGACGGATGTACCAGGACGGCGCGGCCCGGATGTGGTCGGATGGGGGGGCACCAGAACAGACACCGAGAGGAACCAACGTGGCTACCACGCGCTCCGCGCACACCGTGTGGGAAGGCGACCTGCTCAAGGGCAGCGGCACCGTCACCTTCGACTCGTCCGGCATCGGCGACCAGCCGGTGTCGTGGCCGTCCCGCGCCGAGCAGGCGAACGGGAAGACCAGCCCCGAAGAGCTGATCGCGGCCGCGCACTCGTCCTGCTTCTCGATGGCGCTCTCGAACGGTCTGGCCGGCGCCGGCACCCCGCCCACCAAGCTGGTCACCTCGGCGGACGTGACGTTCCAGCCCGGCGAGGGCATCACCGGCATCCACCTCATCGTCGAGGGCACCGTCCCGGGCCTGGACGACCAGGGCTTCCAGGCCGCGGCCGAGGACGCCAAGAAGAACTGCCCGGTCAGCCAGGCGCTCACCGGCACGACGATCACCCTCACGGCGAAGCTGAGCTGAGCCGGCCCGCTCCGACACGCCCCGGACCCACCCCTCGGGTCCGGGGCGTCGTCATGCCCGGAGGAGACTTTGTGATTGAAGCTGCAAGATTCGAGCCTCTTTCAAGCACCTATTGTCACAGTCGGCTTGAGTGGTGCAAGATTCAGCCAGCCTCGCGGGCCGGTGTCGGAGCCCCGCGGCCCCACCCCGCCACCCTCGATGCCGGAGGTGTATGTGACGTCGCCCGCGACCACATCGCCCGGCCGCGCCATCCCCAGGCCGGCCGACCCACCAGACGCACGGCAGGACCCCGATACCGGGTCCGGCACGCGTAAGCCCACGGTGCGGCAGCGACTGCGGCGCGACAGGACGCTGCTGCTCCTGTGCGTGCCGGGCATCCTGTACTTCGCCGTCTTCTGCTACCTGCCGCTGGCCGGCAACATCACGGCCTTCCAGGACTACCAGCCGTACCTGGGCTTCATGCACAGCCTCTGGGTCGGCGTGGACAACTTCCAGGCCCTGGTCCAGGAACCCGAGTTCTGGACCGCGGTGTGGAACACCCTGGAGATCAGCGCCGTACAGCTGCTGCTCTACTTCCCCGCGCCGATCCTGCTCGCGCTGTTCCTGAACTCGCTGATCAGCAGCAAGACCCGGCGCCTGATGCAGACCATCGTCTACCTGCCGCACTTCCTGTCGTGGGTCGTCGTGGTCAGCTTCTTCCAGCAGATGTTCGGCGGCGTCGGCACCATCAGCAGCGTGCTGAACGACCACGGGGTGCCCGTCGGCAACATCATGAACAACCCCGACACGTTCATGCTGCTCCTGACCTCGGAGTCGATCTGGAAGGACGCGGGCTGGGGAGCGATCATCTTCCTGGCCGCGATGGCCTCCATCGACCCAGGGCTCTACGAATCGGCCGCCATGGACGGCGCCGGATGGCTGCGCCGCATGTGGCACGTGACCCTGCCGGGCATCCGCCCCGTGATGGTCATGCTGCTCATCCTGCGCCTCGGCGACATCCTCTCCGTCGGCTTCGAACAGGTGCTGCTCCAGCGGGACATGGTCGGCGCGGACGCGTCGGAAGTGCTCGACACCTACGTCTACTTCCACGGCGTCGTCGACGGCGACTGGGGCATGTCCACCGCCGCGGGACTGATGAAGGGCGTCATCGGATTCGTCCTCATCGTGATCGCCAACAAGGTGGCCCACCGACTCGGCGAGCAGGGGGTCTACCAGTGAGCACCACCTTCGCGCCGCGCTTCCCGCGCCGCCCCCGCCGTGCGGACCGGCCCGCCTGGATGGAGCGGCCGAGCCCCGCCGGACAGACCCTGAAGCTGATCGTCATCCTCGCCATGATCGTGGCGGTCGGCTACCCGTTCCTGCTCGCGATCGGCACCAGCCTCTCCACCAAGGCCGAACTCGCCGCGAACGGCGGCTACGTCCTCATCCCGCAGCACCCCACCCTGGAGGCGTACCGGGTGGTCCTGGCCGGCGGCGTCGTCACCCGGGCCGCACTCGTCAGCGTCGGCGTCACCGTCATCGGCACCGCCCTCAGCCTGCTGTGCACGATCTGCCTGGCGTACGGCCTGTCACGGCCGAAGACGTTCGGCGGCAAGCCGCTGCTGCTCGTGGTCGTCGGCACCTTCCTCTTCACGCCCGGCGTCATCCCCAGCTACCTGGTGGTCCAGGAGCTCGGCCTGATCGACTCCTACGGCGCCATGGTCCTGCCGATCATGCTCAACGCCTTCAACGTCATCGTCGTACGGGCCTTCTTCCAGGGCATCCCCGACGAACTCCACGAAGCGGCCCGGCTCGACGGCGCGGGAGAGCTCACGATCATGTGCCGGATCGTGCTGCCGCTGTCCAAGGCGGTCATCGCGGTGGTCGGCATGTTCTACGCGGTCACGTACTGGAACAGCTTCTTCAACGCGATGCTGTACATCAACGACTCCAACAAGCTGCCGCTGCAGGTCATCCTGCGCTCGTACGTCATCCAGGGCGACACCTTCAACGCCAAGGCGCTCGGCGTGAGCGTCCTGCCGGCCACCACGGCGCTGTCCATGGCGGTGCTCATCCTCGCCGTGCTGCCGATCGTCGCGGTCTACCCCTTCCTGCAGAAGTACTTCGTCAAGGGCGTGCTCACCGGCGCCGTCAAGGCCTGACGGTCTCTCACCCCGCGTTTCTCCCAACCCTGTTCACCGCACCTTAGGAGAACCATGCCTTCCCGCAATCTCGATCGCAGAGGGTTCCTCGGCGCCGCCGGTGCCGCCGGACTGACCGTCGCGGGCGGCGGCCTGCTCACCGCGTGCGGCGACGGCGGGGCGCAGGCGGGCGGGTCGGAGGCGTCCGCCAAGCTGAAACTCCCCACGTACGTACCGGCGAAGGTCCCCGCACCCGATCTCGCGGGCAACGCCGAGGGCCTCGACCCGGCCTATCTGCGCTATCCGAAGGACCTGGTCAAGAGCGTGGCCAAGGCGCCGGGCGACGGCGAGGCGATCACCTGTCTGACGGAGACCTTCACGACTCCGGCGCCCGCGATGAACCGGAACGCCTACTGGCAGGAGCTGAACAAGCGACTCGGCTCCGAACTGCGGCTGACCATCGTCAACGGCCTCGGCGCGGACAGCGTCTACCGCGAGAAGTTCAACGCCACCGTCGCGGGCGGCGACCTGCCGGACCTCATGTGGTTCCCGCCGAACCAGGGCCTGAAGAACGTCCCCGACCTGCTCCGCGCGAAGTTCCACGACCTGACGCCGTACCTCTCCGGCGACGCCGTCAAGAAGTACCCGAACCTCGCCAACATCCCCGAGTACGCCTGGAAGACCGCCGTCATCAACGGCCGGATCTGGGGCTACGCCGTGCCGTACGGCCGCATGGGCCAGGTGTACGTCGCCAACGAGGACTTCTGGAAGCCGGTCGGCGGACCGCGGTTCGACAGCGCGCAGGACTTCCTCGACAAGGCGAAGGACCTCCTGGACACCAGGCGCAAGAAGTACGTCCTGGAGCCCGCGTACGTGAACCACGCCCAGCAGTTCGCCTTCTGGCACGGCGCGCCCAACGGATGGCGCCTCGAAAGCGGCAAGCTGACCCACTCGTTCGAGACCGACGAGTTCATGGCCGGCATCGAGTTCGCCCTCACGTGCCGGCGGGCGCAGCTCTTCTGGCCGGACCCCAACCTCACCACCACCCTGGAGAAGATGGAGGGCGGCTTCCTCGGCCTGCACGTCCAGTCCTTCCCCGGCTTCCTCAACGACAGCGCCATGTACGACTGGCCGGAGAAGGTCGTCGTCCCCTTCGCCGCCGAGCAGGGCATCACGCCCACCTGGGGCTACGGCTACGGCTCCGTCGGCTTCACCGCGATCAACAACAACGTCCCCAAGTCCCGTATCCCCACGCTCCTCAAGGTGCTCGACTACCTCAGCGCCCCCATGGGCACCGAGGAGCGGCTCTTCCTCGACAACGGCCTGGAGGACGTCCACCACACCCGGTCCGCGAGCGGCGACGTGTCGCTGACCAAGAATGGCAACGCCGAGGTGCTCACCACCCGGCAGGCCATCACCTTCTTCGGCAACGCGCCGGAGAGCCTCTACCTGCCGAACAAGCCCGACGTCACGCGCTCCATCCACGAGGCGCAGACCGAGCTGATGAAGATAGCCAGGGCCAACCCGACCACCGGCTTCTTCTCCGACACCTTCGCGCAGAAGGGCGCGTCCGCGAGCGACGAGGTCAACACGGCCATCAAGGACATCGTCGCCGGCCGCAAGCCCCTCTCCTTCTTCCGCAAAGAAGTCCTGCCCAAGTGGCGGCGCACCGCGGGCGACGCCATGCGACACGAGTACGAGCAGGCCATATCGAAGGGCACCAAGTGAGCGACGACCTCCGCATCGGCGTCATCGGCCTCGGCCTGCGCCGCAACCTCGCGACAGCGGCCCACCGCCCCGGCCGGGGCTCGGTGGTGGCGGCCGCCGCCGACCTCGACCCGGCGGTCCGGGCCCAGGTCCCCGAGTGGTACGAGGGAGCCGTCGCGGTCGAGGACCACCGCAGCCTCCTCGACAGCCCCGACGTCGACGCCGTCATCGTCGCCACTCCCGACGACACCCACGAGGCCATCGCCTGCGAGGCGCTGCGCGCCGGCAAGCCCGTCTACGTGGAGAAGCCGCTCGGCATCTCCGTCGAGAGCTGCGACACCATCCTGCGCACCGCGTACGAGACCGGCACCCGCCTCTACGTGGGCCACAACATGCGCCACATGGGTGTCGTGCGCACCATGCGCGACATCATCGCGCGCGGCGACATCGGCGAACCGAAGACCGTCTGGGTCCGGCACTTCGTCAGTTACGGCGGCGACTACTACTTCAAGGACTGGCACGCCGACCGGCGCCGCACCACGGGCCTGCTGCTCCAGAAGGCCGCGCACGACATCGACGTCGTGCACTGGCTGGCCGGCGGCTACACCACCCGCGTCAACGCGCTGGGCGACCTGATGGTCTACGGCGACCTGCCGCGCCGGGCGCCGGACACCCCGCGCCCCGACGGCTGGCTCCGGGAGTTCGACTGGCCGCCCACCGCCCGCAAGGACCTGCACCACGTGGTGGACGTCGAGGACGTGTCGGTGATGAACATGCGCCTGGACAACGGCGTCATCGCCGCCTACCAGCAGTGCCACTTCAGCCCCGACTACTTCCGCAACTACACCGTCATCGGCACCGAGGGCCGCCTGGAGAACTTCGGCGACCGACCCGGCGACGAGGTGCGGGTCTGGAACACCGGCCCGAGCGGCTACCGCGCCGACGCCGACGTCGTCCACCGGGTGCCGGACGCCTCGGGCTCGCACGGCGGCGCCGACGAGAGCATCATCGGCGAGTTCTGCCGCTTCGCCCGCGACGGCGGCGTCACCGACACCGATCCGGTGGCGGCCCGCATGAGCGTCGCCGCCGGCGCTCTGGCCACCCGCTCGCTCCGCGACGGCGGCACCCCGTACGACGTGCCCCCGCTCGATCCGGGCCTGCGCGCCTACTTCGCGGGCGGGCAGGCCGCCCGAGCCTGACCGCCCGGGCCCTTGACGTAGGCCCGCTCACGTTTTGTGCTGAAGAGCAGGACTGTCGGAGCGACGTGAGCGGGCCACGCAGGGGACAGGAGGCGCGTCATGGGGCGTGCGGTCGGTATCGATCTCGGCACGACGAACTCGGTGGTGGCCGTACTGGAGGGCGGTGAGCCCACCGTCGTCGCCAACGCGGAAGGCGCTCGGACCACCCCCTCCGTGGTCGCCTTCGCCAGGACGTCCCACGCGGACGTGCTCGTGGGCGAGGTCGCCAAGCGGCAGGCCGTGACCAACGTCGAGCGCACCGCACGCTCCGTCAAGCGCCACATCGGAGACGGGAGCTGGCACTTCCCGGAGAGCGGCACCGTCGACGGACACCGGTACAGCGCCCAGGAACTCTCGGCCCGCGTCCTGCAGAAGCTCAAGCGGGACGCCGAGGCCTATCTCGGCGAGGACGTCACCGACGCCGTCATCACCGTGCCCGCCTACTTCGACGACGCCCAGCGCCAGGCCACCAAGGAAGCCGGTGAGATCGCCGGTCTGAAGGTGCTGCGCATCATCAACGAGCCGACCGCGGCCGCCCTCGCGTACGGCCTCGACAAGGGCGACGAGCAGACCGTCCTCGTCTTCGACCTCGGCGGCGGCACCTTCGACGTCTCCCTCCTGGAGATCGGCGAGGGCGTCATCGAGGTCAAGGCCACCAACGGCGACACCCGGCTGGGCGGCGACGACTGGGACCAGCGCGTCGTCGACCATCTCGTCCGGCAGTTCAAGAGCGCGCACGGCATCGACCTCGGCGGCGACAAGATGGCCGTGCAGCGACTGCGCGAGGGTGCCGAGAAGGCGAAGATCGAGCTGTCCTCGTCCAGCGAGACGACGGTGAACCTGCCCTACCTCACGGCGTCCGCTGACGGCCCCCTGCACCTCGACGAGAAGCTGACCCGCGCCCGGTTCCAGGAGCTCACCGCCGATCTGCTCGACCGGTGCAAGAAGCCCTTCCACCAGGCCGTGAAGGACGCGGGCGTCGAGCTGTCCGCCGTCGACCACGTGATCCTCGTCGGCGGCTCCACCCGGATGCCCGCCGTCACCGACCTGGTGCGGGAGCTGACCGGCAAGGACCCGCACAAGGGCGTCAACCCCGACGAGGTCGTCGCCCTCGGCGCCACGCTCCAGGCCGGCGTCATCCGCGGCGACGTCAAGGACGTCCTGCTCCTCGACGTGACCCCGCTGTCCCTCGGCATCGAGACCAAGGGCGGCGTCATGACCCGGCTCATCGAGCGCAACACGACCATTCCCACCCGCCGTTCGGAGACCTTCACCACCGCCGCCGACAACCAGCCCTCCGTCGGCATCCAGGTCTTCCAGGGCGAGCGCGACATCGCCGCCTACAACAAGAAGCTCGGCGTCTTCGACCTGACCGGACTGCCGCCCGCGCCGCGCGGTGTGCCGCAGATCGAGGTGACCTTCGACATCGACGCCGACGGGATCATGCACGTATCGGCCAAGGACCTCGCGACCGGGCGCGAGCAGAAGATGACCGTGACCGGGGGATCGGCCCTGCCCAAGGACGAGATCGACCGGATGATGCGGGAGGCGGAGGCGCACGCGGAGGAGGACCGCAGGCGGCGCGAGGCGGCGGAGACCCGCAACGAGGCCGAACAGCTCGTCTACCAGACGGAGCGGTTCCTGCGGGACAACGCCGACCGGATCCCTCCGGAGATCAGGGGAGAGGTCGATACGGCCGTCGAGGAGCTGAAGACCACCCTGGCCGCCGAACCGCCGGACACGCGCGCCCTCCAGGACGGGGTGCGCAAGCTGGCCACCGTCAGCCAGAAGGTCGGACAGGCCATGTACGCGCAGGCGTCCGGCGGTTCGCGGCAGGAAGAGGCGCCGGGGCAGGGGACCTCCGAGGACGTCGTCGATGCCGAGATCGTCGACGACGACACCTACGACAAAGGTGATGACAAGGGAGGTGCCGCCTGACGGCCTACAGCTCCGCGCGCATCTTCCGCAGGATCTCCAGCGTCCGCTCCGCGCTCGCCGACTGGGCCGCCAGGTGGTCCAGGACCTCCAGGTGCATGCCGACCTCCTCGCGGGCGTCCAGGTACAGGGCGCCGGTCACGTACTCGCTGTAGACCATGTCGGGCAGCTCGCGGACCGGGAAGCGGAACAGGGTGAACGGGCCGAACGTCGCCGGGTGCGGGCCCGTCGCGAACTCCGCTATCTGGAGCGTCACATGGGGGAGCGCGGCCGTCTCGATCAGGCGGTCCAGCTGGCCCCGGAGGAGCGCCGCGTCGCCGGGCGGCGGGCGGCGCAGCGCCGTCTCGTCCATCACGACCCACAGGTGCGGGGCGTCCTCGCGGGTCAGCAGCGACTGGCGGGCCATGCGCAGCGACACGTGCCGGTCGATGTCGGCCGGGGTGGAGCGGCCCACCGTGCCGGCGTCGAAGACCGCCCGCGCGTACTCCTCGGTCTGCAACAGGCCCGGCACGAAGTGCGGTTCGTAGGAGCGGATCATCTCGGCCGCGCCCTCGAGGCTGACGTACAGGCTGAACCAGTCGGGCAGGACGTCGTGGAAGCGCTGCCACCAGCCGGGCAGGTTCGCCTCCTCGGCGAGCGCGACGAACGCCTCGATCTCCTGCTCGGGAACCCCGTACAGCTCCAGCAGCATCTGTACGTACGGGATCTTCAGCGCGACCTCGGCGGTCTCCATCCGGCGGATGGTCGCCGCGGTGACCCGCAGCGCGTGGGCCGCCTCGTCCCGCTTGAGCCCCACCGCCTCGCGCAGGTCGCGCAGACGTCTGCCGAGGACGACCTGGCCCACGGTGGGAGCGGGCCGACGTTCACTCACCTCTCCACGCCCCCAAAGGAATCAGGAATCAGGAGCCGGTGCGCTCCCACCCCCGTCGCTCCGGCCTGGCGGTCAGGCGCCGCGGATCGCGGCTGCGATAGACCACGTACGGACGGAACAGGTACTGCACCGGCGCGCTGAACATATGCACGAGCCGCGTGAACGGTACCAGCGCAATCAGTGACATGCCCACTACCGCGTGAATCTGGTAGAGCACCGGCACCCCGTGCATCAGGTCGATGTCGGGATTGAGTGTGAACAGGCTGCGGGACCACGGGCCGATCGACTCGCGGTAGTTGTAGCCGTTGCCCGAGGCGTGGGTGAGCTTGGCGGTCATGCCGAGCACGATGGCGGCGAGCAGCACGAGGTACATGAGCTTGTCGTTGCGCGTGGTGGCCTTGAAAACCGGGGCCTTGAAGCGGCGCCGGAACAGCAGCATGAAGATCCCGCAGACCGTCAGAACGCCCGCGAACGTGCCGCCGATCAGCGAGAACATGTGGTACGTGTGCTCGCTGACCCCCACCTTCTCCGTCCACGACATCGGGACGAACAGCCCGACGAGATGGCCCGCGAGGACGAAGAGGATGCCGTAGTGGAAGACGGGCGAGGCGATGTTCAGCAGTTTCGACTCGTAGACCTGCGACGAGCGGGTCGTCCAGCCGAACTTGTCGTAGCGGTAGCGCCAGATCGTGCCCGCGATCAGCAGGACGACGGCGACATAGGGCAGGACGCCCCAGATGAGGGTGGTCACGGGGCGTGCTCCTTCACCATCAGCGGCAGGGTCGCGAAGGGTTCGAGGCCGACCTCCTCGCGGGGCGGACCCGAGCGGGCGAGCGCGAGCGCCGCCGCCCGGTCCTTGGGCGAGGCGCCCGGCAGCGCCCGGCACACGGCGTTCAGCACGGTCGCGTACGGGGTGCCGTGCTCGGTGAGGGCCAGCCGCAGCAGCTCGATGCCGCTGCGGTGCTCCTCCAGGAGGAACGAGCCGGCCTGGGCCGAGAATTCGAGCACCGCGGGCAGGTAGTCCGGCAGTTCCTCGCCGGTGAACTCCAGGCCGTGCTCGCGGTAGATCTCCTTCATCTCCACCAGCGACATCCCGCGCCTGCGGGTGTCGCCGTCGCGCCACCACGTCAGGTACAGGCTGTGCCGGTTCTTGAAGTCGAAGACCTGGACGTAGTGGGCGGCCAGTTCCTGCACCGCGGTGGCCTCGGCGTGGTCGACGAACGGCGCGAGCTCCGGCGCGGCGGCGCGCACCAGCGGCAGCCGCTCGTACAGCTCCTCGTCCGGGTACGTGAGACAGAGCGCCGCCGCCTGGAACAGCAGGGAGGTCCGGTCGGTCATCAGGTCTCCTCCGGGTCGTCGGCGGTCTGCCGGCGCTTGGTCAGATGGAAGCTCTCCACGGAGACGACGGGCAGCAGCCTGCGGCCACCGGTCGTGGAACCGGAGTCGGCGCCGAAGGGGCCCTCGCCGCCCATGCCGGGCCCGTCCTCGTACTCCAGCGAGCAGGAGTCCGGCAGCGCGGACTCCTCCAGGCGCTGCGCGTCGCCGATGGCCGCGGTCGGGATGACGTAGCGGTCCTCGTACTTGGCGATGGCGAGGAGCCGGTACATCTCCTCGATCTCCACGGCCGACATGCCCACCTGTTCGGAGATCGCGGAGTCGGGCCGGTCGCCGAGGTTGATGGCCCGCATGTGCGAGCGCATCGCCGCCAGCTTCTCCAGGGAGGAGCGCACGGGCTTCACATCGCCCGCGGTGAAGATCTCCGCCAGGTATTCGAGGGGGATGCGCAGGGTGTCGATGGCGCCGAACAGGTTCGCCACGTCCTCCCCGTCGTGGCCGGTCTCGGTGAGCGCGTCGACGACGGGGGAGAGTGGCGGGATGTACCAGACCATCGGCATCGTCCGGTACTCCGGGTGCAGCGGGAGCGCCACCTTGTACTTGCTGATGAGCGCGTGGACCGGCGAGCGGCGGGCCGCCTCGATCCAGTCGAAGGGGATGTCGGCCTGCTCGGCCGCGCGCCGCACCTCCGGATCCTCCGGATCGAGGAAGACGCCCAACTGCGCCTCGTACAGGGCGTGATCGTCCTTGGTCTGGGCCGCTTCGGTGACCTTGTCGGCGTCGTAGAGGATGACGCCGAGATAGCGCAGCCGGCCCACACAGGTCTCCGAGCACACGGTCGGCAGGCCGACCTCGAGGCGCGGGTAGCACATCGTGCACTTCTCGGCCTTGCCGGTGCGGTGGTTGAAGTAGACCTTCTTGTACGGGCAGCCCGTCACGCACATCCGCCAGCCGCGACAGCTGTCCTGGTCGACGAGGACGATGCCGTCCTCCTCGCGCTTGTACATCGCGCCCGAGGGGCAGGACGCCACGCACGACGGATTCAGGCAGTGCTCGCAGATCCGCGGAAGATAGAACATGAAGGTCTGCTCGAAGGCGAACTTGACCTTCTCCGCTGCCTGTTCACGGGTCTTCTCCACCATCGGGTCGAGATCGCCGTACTGCGTCGCGCCGCCCAGGTTGTCGTCCCAGTTCGACGACCACTCGATCTTCATCGGCTTGCCGGTGATCTGCGAGCGGGGCTGCGCCACCGGGTAGTCGTCGCCGAGCGGGGCGTCGGTGAGGTTCTTGTAGTCGTACGTCCAGGGCTCGTAGTAGTCCTTGATCTCCGGCAGCTTGGGGTTGGAGAAGATGCCGAGCAGCTTCTTGAAGCGGCCGCCGCCCTTCAGCTGCAGGGCGCCCTTCTTGTTCAGCTCCCAGCCGCCGCGCCACTTCTCCTGGTCCTCGTAGCGGCGCGGATAGCCCTGCCCCGGGCGGGTCTCGACGTTGTTGAACCAGACGTACTCCATGCCGTTGCGGTTGGTCCACGCCTGCTTGCAGGTGACCGAGCAGGTGTGGCAGCCGATGCACTTGTCGAGGTTCATGACCATCGCGATCTGAGCCATGATGCGCATGGGTTCAGTACTCCACCTTCTGCGAGCGGCGCCGGATGACGGTCACTTCGTCCCGCTGGTTGCCCGTCGGGCCGAGGTAGTTGAACGCCCAGCTCAACTGGGCGTATCCGCCGATGAGATGGGACGGCTTGAGGATCAGCCGGGTGAGCGAGTTGTGGATGCCGCCGCGCTTGCCGGTCGCCTCGGCCTTCGGCACGTTGACCGTGCGTTCCTGCGCGTGGTGCATGTAGACCGTGCCGGCCGGCATCCGGTGCGAGACGATCGCGCGGGCCACGACCACGCCGTTCCTGTTGACCGCCTCGATCCAGTCGTTGTCCTTGACGCCGATGGAGCCGGCGTCCTGCGGGGACATCCAGATCGACTGGCCGCCGCGGGACAGGGCGAGCATGAACAGGTTGTCCTGGTACTCGGAGTGGATCGACCACTTGTTGTGCGGCGTGAGGTAGCGGACCGTCACCTCCTTCTCGCCGTCCGGGCCGAGGTTCGGCTCGCCGAAGAGCCGGTTCATGTCCAGCGGCGGCCGGTAGACGGGCAGCGCCTCGCCCAGCTCGTGCATCCAGTCGTGGTCGATGAAGAAGTGCTGGCGGCCGGTGAGGGTGTGCCAGGGCTTCAGGTGCTCGGTGTTGAGGGTGAACGCGGTGTAGCGGCGCCCGCCCGACTCGCTGCCCGACCACTCCGGCGACGTGATCACCGGCACCGGGGCGGCCTGGGTGTCCGCGTACGTGACGCGCTTGCCCTCGTGCTCGGCGGCCAGGTGCGCCATGCCCTGTCCGGTCCGGGCCTCGAGGGTGTGGAAACCCTGGGTGGCAAGCCGTCCGTTGGTGGTGCCGGACAGGGCGAGGATGGTGTTCGCCGCCTTCACCGCCGTGTCGAGGAGGGGCCGCCCGTCGGCCGGCCCGCCGCGCACCACGCCGTTGCGCTCGCGCAGCTCCTCGACCTCCTGGTCGGGCTTGAGCATGATCCCCTTGGCGGGCAGGCCGAGCCGCTCGACGAGCGGGCCCAGCGAGCCGAACTTCGCGCCGATCGCCGTGTAGTCCCGCTCGACGACCACCAGGTTCGGCAGCGTCTTGCCGGGCACCGGCTCGCACTCGCCCTTGCGCCAGTCGAGGACCACACCGCCGGGCTGCGCGATCTCGCCCGGGGTGTCGTGCTGGAGCGGCGCCGCGACCAGGTCCTTGCGGGTGTCCAGATGGCCCGCGGCCAGCGTGCTCAGCTTCTCCGCGAGCGCCTTGAACGTGTCGAAGTCGGTGCGGGCCTGCCACGGCGGGTCCACGGCCGGGGTGAACGAGTGCACGTAGGGGTGCATGTCGGTCGACGACAGGTCGTGCTTCTCGTACCAGGTCGCGGCGGGCAGCACGACGTCGGACAGCAGGGTCGACGAGGTCTGGCGGAAGTCGAGGGAGAGCAGCAGGTCGAGCTTGCCCTCGGGGGCCTCGTCCCGCCAGGTCACCGTCGTGGGCCGCTCCTCGGGCGCGGCCTCCTCGGCCCGCAGGGAGGAGTGGGTGCCGAGGAGGTGCTTGGTGAAGTACTCGGCGCCCTTCGCGGAGGAGCCGAGCAGATTGGCCCGCCACAGGGTCAGCACGCGCGGCCAGTTCTCGGGCGCGTCCGGATCCTCGCAGGCGAACTTCAGGCTGCCCGCCTTGAGTTCGGCGACGGTGTCCTCGACGCTCTGCTCGCCGAGGTCGAGGGAGTTGCGGTCGAACGTCGGGTACGACGGCATCCAGCCCGTACGGGCCGACAGGGCGAGGCAGTCGGCGCCCGTCATGCCCTCGAAGGCGCCCTTGCCGAGCGGCGAGGCGAGCACGTCCGCGCCGAACTTGTCGTAGCGCCACTGGTCGGTGTTGGTGAACCAGTACGCGGCGCCGATCATCTGCCGGGGCGGCCGCGACCAGTCGTTGGCGGAGGCCAGCGAGGCCCAGCCGGTCACCGGGCGGCACTTCTCCTGCCCCACGTAGTGCGCCCAGCCGCCGCCGTTCCTGCCCTGGCAGCCGGTGAGCTGGAGCAGGGCGAGGAAACCGCGGTAGATGGTCTCGGAGTGGAACCAGTGGTTGGTGCCG
Organism: Streptomyces sp. NPDC046716; assembly: GCF_040645755.1. NCBI lineage: Bacteria > Bacillati > Actinomycetota > Actinomycetes > Kitasatosporales > Streptomycetaceae > Streptomyces > Streptomyces sp. NPDC046716. The sequence continues at coordinate 34,069 of NZ_JBEYYU010000063.1, read as the reverse complement.
GCGCCCATGAGGATCATGCAGCGGCCGCGTGACTTCTCCGCGGTCTGCGCGAACTCCCGGGCGATCTTCACGCACTTCGCGGCGGGCACCGAGGTGTGCGCCTCCTGCCAGCCGGGCGTGCCCGGGGTCTCCCCGTCCTCGTACGACGCCGGCCACTGGCCCGGCAGCCCGTCGCGGCCGACGCCGTACTGGGCGAGCAGCAGGTCGAAGACGGTGGTGACCAGCGGCCCTTCGGGGCCGCCGAGCCGGGTCGCGGGCACCCCGCGCCGCACGGTGTCGCCGCGGCCCTGCCCGTGGGTGCCGCCGTCGGTGTCGAAGCGCGGCAGCAGTACCTCGACGCCGCGGGCGACGTCACTGTCGTGCAGGCTCAACTGTGGCTTGATGTTGCCCAGTTCGAGGTTCCACTTGCCGGCGCCCGACTCGGTCCAGCGGAAGCCCAGCGAGCCGTTCGGGACGACGGGCAGACCGGTCGCCTCGTCGAGCACGGCCGTCTTCCACTCGGCGCCCTCGCCGCCCTGGCCGAGATCGGCGGCGCGCAGGAACTTCGACGGGACGTAGGCGCCGTCGCGCTCGTCCAGCGTCACGAGGAACGGCAGGTCGGTGAACTTCTTGACGTAGTCCGTGAAGAACGGTGTCTCACGGTCGACGAAGAACTCCTTGAGGATGACGTGCCCCATGGCGAGGGCGAGCGCCCCGTCGGTCCCCGGGTGCGGGTGCAGCCACTCGTCGGCGAACTTGGTGTTGTCCGCGTAGTCCGGCGACACGGCGACGACCTTCTGGCCGCGGTAGCGGGCCTCGGCCATCCAGTGCGCGTCCGGGGTCCGGGTGACCGGGACGTTCGAGCCCCACATCATCAGGTAGGCCGCGTCCCACCAGTCGCCCGACTCCGGCACGTCCGTCTGGTCGCCGAACACCTGCGGGGAGGCGACGGGCAGGTCCGCGTACCAGTCGTAGAACGACAGCATCGGCGCGCCGATCAGCGACATGAACCGGGCGCCCGCCGCGTGCGACACCATCGACATCGCGGGAATGGGCGAGAAGCCGGCGACGCGGTCGGGCCCGTACGTCTTGATGGTGTGGACGTGCGCGGCGGCGACGATCTCCACGGCCTCGTCCCAGGTGGCCCGCACCAGGCCGCCCTTGCCCCGCGCCTGCTGGTACCTCGTGCGCCGCTCGGGGTCACCCTGGATGTCCGCCCACGCGAGCACCGGGTCCTTCAGCCGCGCCTTCGCCTCCCGGTACAGCTCCAGGAGCACGCCCCTGATGTACGGGTAGCGCACCCGCGTCGGCGAGTACGTGTACCAGGAGAACGCCGCTCCGCGCGGACAGCCGCGCGGCTCGTACTCGGGACGGTCGGGGCCCACGCTCGGGTAGTCCGTCTGCTGGGTCTCCCACGTGATGATGCCGTCCTTGACGTACACCTTCCACCGGCACGAACCGGTGCAGTTCACGCCGTGCGTGGAGTTCACGACCTTGTCGTGGCTCCACCGGTCCCGGTAGAAGACGTCCCCGTCCCTGCCGCCCTTGATCCGCACGCTGTGCAGGTCCTCGGCGGCCTTCCCGCGCCGGAAGAACCGGCCGGCCTTCAACAGCGCCACGTCCGGCTCGGCCGGGGTGCCCGTCGTGTCAGTCACCGTCTGCTCCCTCGGTATCCGTCCTTCGCACGCTAGGCGCGGGGCGGCGGGAGCACATGCGGTGAGGGCCGTACGGGTTGCCGGGGTGGTCGGATTCGGGCCGGACGGACTACGGCGTGTCCGCTGTCAGCCCGCGTTCCTCCGGAGATACTTCACGGTCGCCGGGTCGGCCGGGAGCAGCGTCTCGACGGCCAGCTCGGCGACGGTCACGTCCATCGGGGTGTTGAACGTCGAGATCGACGACACGAACGACAGCACGTGCCCATCGTGCTCGATGACCATCGGCAGCGCGAAGTAAGGGACGTCGCCCGCCGGCCCGGGGTCCTCGTCCCGCTCCGGCACCGGATAGGCGGCCACCTCGTCGTACAGCGCGCGCAGCGCCGTGGACCGGGCCAGTGCGATCTGCCGCTCCATCTGCGCCAGGAGATGCCCGCGCCACGCGCGCAGGTTCCTGATCCGCGGCGCCAGGCCCTCCGGGTGGAGCGTGAGCCGCATCGCGTTCATCGGCTCGGCCGCCAGCAGATGGTCCGGCAGCGACTCCATCAGGAGCGCGACGCCGCGGTTGGCCGCGATCACGTCGTACGTCGCGTCCACGATCAGCGCCGGATAGGGCTCGTAGCCGCGCAGCAGCTGGTCGAGGCCCGCGCGCAGCGCGCCCAGCGACGGGTCGTCGAGGGAGGTCTCGGCGAAGCGCGGCGCGTACCCGGCCGCCAGCAGCAGCGCGTTCCGCTCCCGCACCGGTACATCCAGGTGCTCGGCGAGACGCAGCAGGAACTCCTCGCTGGGGCGCGAGCGGCCCGTCTCCACGAAACTGATGTGCCGCGCGGAGGAGTCGGCACGCAGCGCCAGGTCCAGCTGGCTGACCCGCCGCTCCTCCCGCCAGCCGCGCAGCAGCCGGCCCACCTCGGAGGTGTTCGCGCGCCTCGCGGATATCGCCCGGGTCGTCATGAGGAGACCGTAACCGCAAGTGGTGGCAGGCTGGAGGCATGCCTACAGAGCCGCTTTCCCAGAAGGAGATCGAGGACCGTCTCGCCGAGCTGCCCGGCTGGTCGCTCGACGGCGCCCGGATCACCCGCACCTACCGCCTGAGCAGCCACTTCGCGGCGACCGCCCTGGTCGTGCACATCGCCCAGACGCAGGAGGAGCTGAACCACCACTCCGACCTGACCCTCGGCTACAACACGGTCGCCCTCGCCGTGCACACCCACGACGCGGGCGGCGCCGTCACCGAGAAGGACTTCGAACTCGCCCGCAGGGTCGAGAAGTTGGCGCCCGGGCACGGCGCCTCCTGAGTCAGCGCCGCGCCGCCCGCAGCTCCACCGCGTCCAGGAGCAGCGCCAGCGTCGTCTCGAACTGGTCGTCCTCGTCGGCCGCGGCCAGGTGCGGGGCCACCGCGGCCAGATCCGGATAGCGGTCCGGGGAGACGGCCAGGTACTCGCGCCGCCACGCCAGCCGGTCGCCCTCGCGGGAGGCGCTGCCCAGCGCGACGACCGAGGCCTCGTACGCGGCCAGCGCGAGCGAGGTGTCGACCAGGGAGCGGTAGTAGCGGGCCGCGTCCCGGTCCCCGAAACCGGCCCGGCGCAGGGCGCCGACGACCACGTCCGCGCCGTGGAACTCGGCGTCGCGCCGCGCCACCCGGGTGGCGACGAGCACGGCCACCCGCGGATGCGCCAGACAGGCCGCCCGCATCCGGCGGGCCAGCGACTCCAGCGTGTGCCGCCAGCCGTCGGACGGGGCGAAGCCGTCCATCGCCTCCGCGATCAGCCGCTCGGCGAGGCCGAGCAGGATCTCGTCCTTGCCCGCGAAGTGCCGCAGCACCGCGGTGTGGTTGGCGCCCAGGTCCGCGCCGAGCCGGCGCAGCGTCAGGGCGTCGGGGCCCTCGCGGTCGACGAGTGCGAGCGCGGCGTCCAGGATCACGCCCTGGTTGAGCGAGGTGGACGGCGGGCGGCCGCGCCGGGCCGGGGCCTGCGGTGCGGCTTTCGCCCGGGACGCGCTCATGTCCGTCATCCTAACGACCGGCGCCCGCCTCCAGGCGGGCCACCAGAGCGGTGAGCGCGGCCACCGTCTCCGCGTCCTTGTCCTCGTCCTCCGCCGTGTTCCACGCGCTGGTCTTCACCACGACGACGTCGGCGTCCGGGTCGACCCACAGGTACTGCCCGTGGATCCCGATCCCGGTGAACGACCGGCGCTCGCCGTCCAGCGTCCACCACTGGTTCGCGTACCCGTAGTGCCGGGGCAGGTCCGCCCCCAGCGCCCCGGGCGCCAGGTGCGCGAGGCCGGCGCCGCGGCTGCGCGCGACCCACGCGGCGGGCACGATCCGCCGCCCGTCCAGCTCGCCGCCGCGCGCCATGACCAGGCCGACCCGGGCCATGTCCCGCACCGCCGCGTTGAGCGAGCCGCCGCCGAGCGCGGTGCGCGGACGGCTCCGGGTGAGGAAGTAGTACGCGTCCCGCTCCGTGCCGATCCGGCTCCACAGGCGGCTGTGCGCGTACTGCGCGAGGGTCGTGCCGGTCGCCGCTTCGAGGATCCAGCCGAGGACCTGGGAGTCCACGGTCGAGTAGTTGAAGGTGCCGCCGGGCTCGGCCGCGCGGGGCAGCGACCGCACCAGCCCGAGCAGCGAGCCGCCGCCGGACACCGCCCGCTCGAACCGGGCGAACGACGACTCGGGGTCGGCGTAGTCCTCCACGAACTCCACGCCGCTGCTCATGTGCAGCAGGTCCTCGACGGTCGGCCCGTCGTACGCGCTGCCCACCAGCTCCGGAAGGTACGAGACGACCTTGTCGTCCAGCGCCTTGACCGTCCCCTCCTCCAGGGCGATCCCGAGGAGCAGCGACGTCACCGACTTGGTCAGCGAGAACAGCTGGAACCTCGCCCTCGGCGAGGCGAACCGGCCCGGGTACTCCTCGTGCACCAGGGCGCCGCGGTGCAGCACGGCGAACCCGGTCGTGTGGGTGCGCGCGTGCAGCTCCGCCAGGGTGCGCCGCGCGCCCCGGTGCTCGTACGTGAAGCCGCGCAGGCCCGGCTCGAACGGCAGGGGCCGCGACGTCGACGCGCGCGGCACGGTCTCCGAGGGCAGCACCGCGGACATGTGCGTGAACGCCCACTCGTTGACCGGCCGGGAGAACGCGACGGCCGCCTGATTCCGCCACAGCCAGCTCGCCCCGGCGCCCAGTCCCGCGACCGCCGCGCCGATCGCGAGCGCGCCGCCCGCCCGCCTCGTGCCCGTTCCCATACGTCCTCCGTCGTGCCGCCCGGTCATTTCGGACCGATGGTGACACCGGAGGTCGGACGAGGACAAGGGCCGGGCGGGAGCGCCTGGTGGGCGGGGCTCAGGCCGCGTTCAGCCGCGCCCGCTCCTCCTCGGTCAGCTCCAGGTCCACCGCGCCCAGGCTCTCCTCCAGCTGCGCGACAGACGACGCGCCGACCAGCGGCACCGCCGGCACGTCGGCGCCCAGCATCCAGGCGAGGACGACCTGGTTGACCGTCGCGCCGGACGACTTGGCGACCTCGCGCAGCGCCGTGCGCCGGGCCTCCCGGCTGCCGTGGTCGTGGCCCGCGCCCAGCGGCTTGTCCTCCCGCACGTACGCGCCGGTCAGCAGCGGCGAATAGGCGACGAGCGTGAGATCCCGCTCCGCCCGCACCATGCTGAGCAGATTGCCGTCGGCGGTGGCGGACACCCCGTCCGGGGACAGCTCGCTGGGCAGGTCGGTGCGGTGCCGCAGATAGCTGTGCTGGTACTGCAGCACCTCGTACCCGGCCAGGCCCTCGGCGCGGGCGATCGCCCGCGCCCGCTCCACCTGCCAGGCCCAGTGGTTGGAGACCCCGAGCAGCCCGACCGTCCCCTCCTGCACGAGAGCGCCGAACTCCCGCACGGTCTCGGTGAGTTCGACCTTCGGGTCCGGGATGTGCGCGTACAGCAGATCGAGGCGCTCGACGCCGAGCCGCGCCCTGCTGCCCTCCACGGCCGAGCGGATCGCCGCCGCGGACAGCCCCTCAGGGTTGTCGATGTATCCGGTGCCCGGCGCCAGCGGAGCCGCGCCCAGCTTCGTGGCGATGACGATCTCGTCGCCAATGCCGCGGCTGCGCCGCCAGTTGCCGAGCAGCGTCTCGCTCTCGCCGCCGACCGTGCCGTCGACCCAGAACGCGTAGTTGTCGGACGTGTCGACGAACGTGCCGCCCGCCTCCACGTACCGGTCGAGAATCGCGAACGACGTCTTCTCGTCGGTGGCCGTGCCGAACAGCATGGCGCCGAGGCTGAACACGCTGACCTCGCGGCGGCGCGCCGGGTCGGCGCCGATCGTGCGGTACTTCATGGGAGATCCCCCCTGTCGGGCGGTCCGGTCGCTGGATGCGCGCCGGACCACGACAGGGAGTCAACGTCTTCAAGTGCACGCGAAGTCAAGCAAGTTCGACGGAATCCGCCTGCCCGGTGGCGCGCCGGGTGAAGTCCATCGACCAGTTCGACAGCCACGTCGCGCCCTCGTCCAGGGAGAACGCCTGCTCCCAGCGGGCCGTCGTCGCGCTGATCCCGGACCAGGTGAACCGTGCCCGCACCTCCTCCCCGTCGTGGGTGTCGTCGCCGGTGAACTCGCCGATGAGCGGACCGTGTTCGTCTCGCGTGAACCGTCCGGTCACGGGCGGGAAGAGGCGGCCCGTGCGGTCGGTCGACCAGTGCAGGGACCACAGCCGGGTCGCCGGATCGAACAGGCGCAGGGTGAGACCGGTCCAGCCCTGCGCGGGCACCGGCATCTCGTCGATGTTCGCCGCCCCGCCGAACAGCGGCCGGCACCTGCTCGTCGCGTCGAACTCCTCCCAGCCGCTGTCCGGGTCGAGGAAGGAGCGGCGCCGGCGGTGCGCGACATCCCATGCGCCGAAGAAGAAGTCGAAGTCGTGGGCGGTGCTCATGAGCGTCCTCCGGTGGTGCCCTCGGGCAGGCTGTCGTGCACGTAGGCGTCGAGCGCGGGCCGGTCGGGGGCCAGCATGTGCCGTACCCAGGCGTCCCGTTCGTGCAGGAGGGGCGGCAGCTCCCACACACAGCCGATCCACGGCCGTCGCGACGGTTCCGTCAGGACGAAGTGGGCCGGGTCGAGGTCCGGGCAATCGAGCGCCGGTTGCCCCGCGGCGGCGCCCCGGAAGTGCAGGACGTTGTCCCACACCCAGCTGTACGCGTTCAGGTACGCGCCGTCGTCGCCGCCCCGGTGCAGCACGACGAACGTGGCGGGCGGGGTGCCGTCCGGCTCCGGCAGCAGCGACGGCAGGATCGCGTACGCCGCCTTCTCGACATCGGGCTCGATGCCGCGCGGGTCGGTGGTCACGTGGTAGCGCTTGATGCGACGGCCCGCCACCTCGATGGGCGGAGGGACCGTCAGCAGCTTCTCCTCGAAGGTCATGGCGGGACGCTAAGGCCGCTTCACTGACATCCTGTGTCAGTGAAGTCCCGGCGTCTCGTCTCGATCCTGCTCCTGCTCCAGACGAGGGGGCTGATGACGGCCGCCCAGCTGGCCGCCGAACTGGAGGTCTCCGTCCGTACCGTCTACCGGGACGTCGAGGCGCTGCACGCGGCCGGGATCCCGCTGTACGGCGACTCCGGGCACGCGGGCGGCTACCGCCTGGTCGACGGCTACCGCACCCGGCTGACCGGCCTGACCGGCGAAGAGGCCGAGGCCCTCTTCCTCGCCGGGGCGCCGGGGCCCGCCGCCGACCTCGGGCTCGGACCGGTGCTCGCCGCCGCGCAGCTCAAGGTGCGGGCCGCGCTCCCCGCCGAGCTGCGGGCGCACGCCGACCGGATCAGCGCGCGCTTCCACCTGGACGCGCCCGGCTGGTACGCGCAGGAGGAGGCGACGGAGCATCTGCCGGCCGTGGCGTCCGCCGTGTGGGAGCGGCAGGTGCTGCGGGTCGTCTACCGCCGCTGGCGCGAACCCACGGAAGTGGAGCGGACGCTGGAGCCGTACGGGCTCGTCCTGAAGGCCGGCCGCTGGTACGTGGTGGCGTCCGCCGGAAGCGGCCCGCCGCGGACCTACCGCGTGGACCAGATCCTCGAACTCCACTCCACCGACAGGGAGTTCACGCCGCCCGATGACTTCGACCTGGCCGCGTACTGGACGGCGTACCAGGAGGACTTCCACCGGCGGCTGCACTCCGGCGAGGCCGTGGTGCGCCTGGCGCCCGGCGCGGCCGACCGCCTCACCGGCGCCGCCGCTCGGGCCGCCCGCACGACAGGTCGCACCGAGGGCGACGGCTGGACCCGTGCCGTGCTGCCCATCGAGTCGATCGCGCACGCCCACGACGAGTTCCTCCGGCTCGGCGCGGACATCGAGGTGGTCGAACCGGCCGAGCTGCGCGGGCGGATCGCGGCGACGGGGAAGAGGCTGGCCCAGCTGTACGCGAGCGGCAACTGATCTCCGTACAGCGGCGACTGACTGGGCGACAGCACCCGCACGTTCCTCCCCCAGGAGCCCACCTATGGCCCGCACCCACCGCAGACGCCCCCGCCTGCTGATCGCGACCGCCGCGGCCGCCGCCCTCGCCGCGGCCGGGATCACCTTCCTGCCCGGCGACGACGCCTCCGCCGCCACCGCGCGGCAGGCCGAGAAGCTGGACCGCGGACTGGTCAGCGTGCACACCGACGCCGGCAACCTGGTCAGCTGGCGCTGGCTCGGCACCGACCCCGACAGCGTGTCGTTCAACGTCTACCGGGCCGGTACGAAGGTGAACGCGACGCCGGTCACCGGCTCGACGAACTTCTTCCACTCCGGCGCCCCCAACTCCGCCGACTACACGGTCCGCGCGATCGTGAACGGCGTCGAGCAGGCCGACTCGGCGCACGCCGTCCAGTTCCGCACCGGCTACAAGGACGTCCCGATCACGCCACCGGCCGGCGGCACGACCCCCGACGGCGTCGCCTACACCTACGAGGCGAACGACGCCTCCGTGGGCGACCTCGACGGCGACGGCGTCCTGGAGTTCGTCCTCAAGTGGCAGCCCACGAACGCCAAGGACAACTCCCAGTCCGGCTACACCGGCAACACGATCGTCGACGCGGTGAAGCTCGACGGCACCCGGATGTGGCGGATCGACCTGGGCCGGAACATCCGCTCGGGCGCCCACTACACCCAGTTCCAGGTGTACGACTACGACGGCGACGGCAAGGCCGAGGTCGCCATGAAGTCGGCCGACGGCACGGTCGACGGCAAGGGCGCGGTTATCGGCAGCGCCTCCGCCGACCACCGCAATTCCAGCGGCTACGTCCTCTCCGGCCCCGAGTACCTGACGATGTTCAACGGGCAGACCGGCGCCGCGATGGGCTCCGTCGACTACGTCCCCGCGCGCGGCACCGTCTCCTCGTGGGGCGACTCGTACGGCAACCGCGTCGACCGCTTCCTCGCCGGCACGGCCTATCTGGACGGCTCCCGCCCCTCCCTCATCGAGGCCCGCGGCTACTACACGCGGACCGTGATCGCGGCCTGGGACTGGCGCGGCGGGCAGTTCACCCGTCGCTGGACCTTCGACACGAACTCCTCCACCAACTCCGGCAAGGGGTACGACGGTCAGGGCTCCCACAGTCTGTCCGTCGGCGACGTCGACGCGGACGGCAAGGACGAGATCGTCTACGGCGCGATGGCGGTCGACGACAACGGCAGCGGCCTGTGGACGACGAAGACCGGCCACGGCGACGCCCAGCACCTGGGCGACCTGGACCCGTCCTCGCCCGGACTCGAATACTTCAAGGTCTCGGAGTCCGCGTCGCAGCCGGCCGAGCTCTACATCGACCCGTCGAACGGCACGGTCAAGTGGAAGCTCGCCGCCTGCTGCGACAACGGGCGCGGTGTCGCGGGCGACATCTACGCGGGCAACGACGGCGCCGAGGTCTGGTCGGCGTCCGACACCTCCATCCGCGACGAGGCGGGCGCGACCAAGGGCCGCGAGCCGTCCTCCGTCAACTTCCTCTCCTGGTGGGACGGCGACACCACCCGTGAACTCCTCGACGGCACCCACATCGACAAGTACGGCACCTCGTCCGACACCCGCCTGCTGACCGCCTCGGGCGTCCACTCCAACAACTCCACGAAGGCCACCCCGTCGCTGTCCGGCGACATCCTCGGCGACTGGCGCGAGGAGGTCGTCTGGCCGACGACGGACAACACGGCCCTGCGCATCTACTCGACCCCGATCGAGACGAGCACCCGCATCACGACCCTGCTCCACGACACGATGTACCGCACGGGCCTGGCCTGGCAGAACACCGCCTACAACCAGCCTCCGCACCCGAGCTTCTTCATCGGCAACAAGATGCCGACGGCGCCGCGGCCGGTGATCACGACGCCGTGAGGCACCGGGCCGGGCAGGGCGCGGAGACCACCGGCCGTCGAAACGGCCGGTGGTCTCCGTGCCCTCACGCGTCGCCCTTGCGCGCCTCGGGTTCGTGGATCCGGTCCGCCCAGTCGCGGCCGAGCCGAGCGCCGAGGCCGCGCAGGGCGTCCTCGGTGCGGCCGTACGCGCTGAACATGAAGCCCCCGCTGCCGGGATCGAGGCACACGAGGGTGTCGGGACCGCCGAAGTACTCGGCGCGGGACGTCAGTTCGCGCCAGGGCAGCAGTCCCAGCGGCCGGAGAACCTCGCGCACCGCCGCCTCGGCCGGGCGGGAGATGCGGCTCTCGAAGGCGCCCCAGCCGAAGTGTGCGGGCAGCCGGGTGACGGCCAGCTGGAGGAAGAATTCCGAGACGGAGGGGCTCTGCAGCACCCAGCTCTCGTCGCCGTCCTCGTCCAGGGCGTCGACGACCACGGGCGGATCCGGCAGACCGGCGCGGGCCGCCGGATAGCCCCAGGTGTTGCCGTACTCGTACTCCGCCATGAAGACGCACACCCGCTGGTCCTCGTCCGCGCCGACGAACGGATTGCCGGGCGGCAGCGGGCCGTACTCGTCCGTGGGCGGCCACTCGTCCTCGGTCCAGTACAGCCGGGGCCGGTCGGCGAAGGAGTTGAACGGCAGGTCCCACCACTCCCGCAGCGCCGCCGGCACGGGAGACGCCGTGACCAGGTCGCCGGGCCTGGTCAGGGCGGGGCTGCCGGACGGCACATATCCCCACTCCTCCTGGAACCGGCGCAGCAGCTCCCAGCGGGCCGCCGTCCCCCCGGCGCGCGCCGCCTCCAGCCGGGTGTGGAAGTGGCCGTAGTCGATCTCCGTCATGCGCCGAGCCTAGGGGGCCCGCACCATCATCCGTGCGGGCCCCCAGGAGTCCGGCTCGGCCCACGTCAGGTCACCGCGCAGGTCTGCCCGTCCAGCGTGAACGCCGTAGGCTTCGCGTTCGCCGTCCCCGGGCGTGACCCCGTGAACCCGAACGCCGCCGAACTCCCGGCCGCCACCGTCCCGTTCCAGCTCGCGTTCTTGGCCGTCACCGTCGCGCCGGACTGGGTGTGCGACGCGTTCCACAGCTGGGAGACCTTCTGGCCGTCGGCGAACGACCAGGTGAGGGACCAGCCCGACCAGGGGGCCGTGCCCGTGTTGGTCAGGGTCACGTCCGCCTGGAAGCCGCCCGACCACTCGTTCGTCACCTTGTACGTGACCGCGCAGGCCGCCGTCGTGCCGGGCGGGCCGCCGCCGTCGCCGGGGACGTCGGCCGTGTCGCCGTAGACGACGCCCCGGCCGTTCGTCGACACGTACACCCGGCCATAGACGCGCGGGTCACCGGTGATCGCCGCGCCGGTCCAACCCCACTGGTGCGCGTCGTCGTTGACCCGCGTCCACGTGACGCCCGCGTCCGTCGAGCGGAAGATGCCGCGTACGCCGCCGATCTTCGCGCTCGCGTACAGCGTCTGGTAGGTCGCGCCGGGCGCGGCCTTGCCGAAGCCGATGGTGTCGGCCTGCTGCACGCCCGACAGCTTGGTGAACGTGGCGCCGCCGTCCGTCGAGTGCCACAGCCCGTACGCGCCCGACGCCGAGCCCCCGGCCAGCCAGATGTCCCCCTTGGTGCCCGGCACCGCCTTGAAACGGACCGGCCCGTCCGTCGGCAGCCCGCTCGACGCCTTCGCTGTGAAGGTCTTCCCGCCGTCCGAACTGGCATAGAAAGTGCCCGACTTGAAGGCGTAGAAGACCGAGGCGTCCGCGCGGTCCGACTCGACGACCGCGCCCGCCGGCACCCCGTCCGCCGCCGTCCACGACGCCCCCGTACCCGTCTGCACCCCCGCGCCGTCCGGGCTCCACACCAGCCGCCCGCCGTCCGCCGACACCGCGACCGTGCCGCCGCCGGTGACACCCGACGGATCGGTGCCGGCCGCGTACCAGTTGGCGCCGTTGTCCTGGGAGACGGCCACGTGCGCACCCGAGTCGACGTTCCCCGACCGCACCACCACGTCCGGCTTGCCCTCCGCGAAGTCCAGGCTCGTACTGGAGGTGAAGTTCGGGGAGGTGTACATCATCGACGGCACCTTGGTCAGGTCCGTGTGCCGGAAGCCGCCGATGTCACCGAGTGCGGACAGGAGCGGCGCGCCGGAGGGCGGCGAGACCAGATCGTTGACGGCCGTCTCCTCGAGCCCCTTGACCATGGGGGAGATCGTGAACGTACCGCCGCTGTCCCACTGGCCGAGGTCCTCGGTCCCGTAGACCGTCGCGCCCGTCCCGTACATCATCCGGTCCGAGTCGAACGGGTCGATCTCCAGCGCCTCCGTCATCCACCCCAGCTTCGGCGTCTGCTCGGGCGGGGACGGGTTCGCGCCCCACGTCAGCCAGGGCACCGACGACACGTCCATGGTGTAGCGGTTCGCGCGGTCGGGGTACGACGTGTAGTCCCACGCCTTCGTCCAGGTGCCGCCGCTGTCCGTGGAGCGGAAGATGAGCGTGTCCGGCCACCAGGAGCTGTACCCCGACACCATCACCGTGCCGGGGTGCTGCCGGTCGAGCGTGAGACCGCTGAAGCCGTAGTACGTGTCCGCCTCGGCGACGGGGCTGATGTCCTTCCACTCACCGGTCTTCGTCGCGTACCGCCACACCTGGCCCTTGCCGCCGTCGTAGGGCCCGCCCTTGTCGCTGTACGCGACGTACAGGTAGCCGTTCTCGGCGTCGAGGACGCTCTTGTGCGGGAGGTACCCGGTGGGCTGGCCGGCCACCCGCTCCCAGGTCGCGCCCGCGTCCGTCGAGCGGTAGACGGAGTTGTCCTGGTCGGCGACGCCGGCGTAGAGGGTCCTGGTGCGGTCCGAGCCCGTCGCCGACGACTCGTCGAACGTCACCCACACCACGCCCTGGTTGTCCGAGGCGTAGCCGGAGGTGTCCGACGGGTCCTGGCGGTACGTGCCCGGGTTGGGGAAGGACGCGACCTGCGACCAGGTCACCCCCGCGTCCGTCGACCGCCACAGGCCCTTGCCGCTGGGCGCGCCCAGGTAGAGGACCTTGTCGTCGTGCGGGTCGATCGCGAGCCGCTCGCCCATGCCGCGGCCCGGCATGTTGCCGCCGAGCTTGAAGGGCAGGTCCGTCTTCTTCCAGGTGGCGCCGCGGTCGGCCGAGCGCAGGACCGCGCCGTTGCCCGGATCCCAGTCGTTCGTGTACGTGCCGACGGCCGCGTACACCTTGTCCGGGTCGACGGAGTCGCTGGCGAGGGAGGCCACACCCGTGTGCCCCCAGTCGTCCCAGCCGACCGAGTCCAGGAGCGGGGTCCAGGACTTCGTGTCCTGGGTCCAGCGGTAGGCGCCGCCGATGTCCGTGCGGGCGTAGGCGAGGTTCTTCTCGGAGCGGTTGAAGACGATGCCGGGGACGAAGCCGCCGCCGTCGATGCGGGCGTTCTTCCAGGTGTAGGTGTCCGCGGCGAGACCGGCCCGCGGCTCGGCCGCAGTAGCTGCCTGAGTGCTCGTCAGCAGGCCTGCGGTGAGGGCGAGTACGGCGCTCAGGAGAAGACGTGTACGTGGTCGTGGCATGGAGGGTCCCGGGGGTGAGAGTGGGGAGAGGACGTGCGGTGGCCGGGCGGCCTCCGGGGAGGGAGGCCGCCCGGCTCCTCTGTGCACGGAGCCGCTGCCGGGCGGGGCGTTACTCGAGCAGCTCCGCGTACGAACCCATGGCGAGCGCGATGTCCGCCTGGGCCCAGAACCGGTGGTACGTGAACGTCGGTGCCGCGCCGCCGGCCAGATAGGCCTCGACCTTCGACCAGTTGGGGTCGTCCTGGTAGAAGGAGCGCAGCGAGGAGAAGGTCGACGAGGAGTTGATCGCATCGCCGTTCGGCATGGTGCCGGTCCAGCCGGACGGCACGTACACCGGGTCGTCGAACCGGCTGTAGTCGGCCCGCGTCTCGGGCACCGCGATGCCGAGCGCGTCCTGGTCGTGCTCCCACATGCCGTCGAGCAGCGCCTTCGCCGTCGACTTCGCCTCCGTGTCACCGGACCTGGCGGCGTAGTACGTCAGCGTCTTCGCGTACGCGGCCGCCACACCCACGTCGTTGGTGTAGTCGGCGACGGAGACGTGAAGTGACGCGTTCGCGCCGGGACTTGACGCGTTCCAGGTGTCGGGCTTGCCCGACCACGTGAGGGTGGAGGGGATCCGGAAGGTGCCGTCGGGGTTGACCGTCGTCTCGGACAGGGCCCAGTCGACCCACTTGTCCAGGACCGCCTTCGCGTCGGCGTCGCCCGACTGCTGGTAGTACTCGGCGACGCGCTCCATCGACCACGCCTGGAAGCCGAACCACTGGTTCGACGGCGGGTCGTGGTAGACCGGCGCCTCGTCGTAGTACATGCCGTAGAAGGTCGGCGTGCCGGACGGCGGCGTCGCGTACCGCCCCTGCCAGCTGTTCGTCGCACCACCGGCGATGGCGCCCTCGTCGGACTGCAGCCAGCGGTAGAACTCCAGCTGCCGGTCCAGCGACTTGGCCCAGTCCTGTTGCCCTGTCGCCGACTTGGGCTTCAGGTCGGCGGACGAGGAGAGGGCGTACGCGGCGAGCGGGTTCTGGTACCCGCCGTGCGTGTGGCTGGAGCCGATGCGCCAGGCCCAGCCCGCCGAGGTGTCGGTGGCGCCGCCCCACGCGTAGTACCAGGACAGCAGATAGTGCGAGGCGTCCTTGCCGGTGCCGGCCGGGCAGCTGCTCGCGCCGGCGCAGTCGCCCACCTTCTTGAAGTACTTGTCGTACATGGCGTAGCGCAGATAGTCGCCCATCTTCGCGGCCTTGCCGACGGTGGCCGACACCTCGGAGCTCTTGCCCTGCTCCTTGGCCCACACGTCCGCCCAGTACGCGGCCTGCACGGCACGCGCGTCGGCGTCCGGCGCGTTCGTGTACTTCCACTGCTTCGCGTACGAGGAGTCACCCGTGAAAAGGTCCAAGTACCCGTTCTTCCCGCCGTACTTGAAGGCGTCGCAGGTGGGCTGCGGAACCGTCTCCCACACCGACTCCTGCGCGCCGCGCTGGAAGGTGTTGATGTAGGACGGGCCGGTCGCCGTCGGGCCCGCCTCGCACTTTCCGGGCTCGTTGCCGAAGCCGTACGTGTTGTCGACGTCCTGGAGCCAGTGCATGCCGTAGACGTCGTCGGTGCCGTACGCGCTCTTCAGCTCGCCTGCGATCGGGTCCGTGCCGACGGGCACCGACGGGTCCAGCTTCGCCGGGTACTGCGACGGCAGATCCTCCTCCGGCGCGTACGTCGCGGGCTTGGACGCGTTGTAGAAGGAGTTCGTCGGCTGGTCCGCGTGCGTGGGGATCATGTACTTCTCCATGATCTCCCAGGCGCCGTTGAACTTGGACCAGTCGCCGCTGACCTTCCCGTACATGGCCTGGAGCCACAGCAGGTACGAGTACGCCTCGGAGGTCGTCTCATGGCCCTGGTCCGGCGCCTCGACGATCAGCGTCTCCACCGAGTGGTACGGGATGCCCTCCGGCGAGAAGTAGCCGTTCGCCGGGTCGGTGATCTTCCCGTAGAGGTCGAGGAAGCGCGTGTCGTACTCCGTGCCGGCCGCGAGCTGGGTGACCGTGACCGTCGCCTTGGCGTGCCCGGGCGCGCTGACCGTGAACGTGGCGGCGCCGGTACCGGAGGAGTCCGCCGCGACGGTCACCTTCTGCGCCGTGTCCCAGTTCGACGGCGTGAAGGTGAGGCTCGCGCCGGAGGAGACGGACAGGCCCGTGTTGCCGCCGGAGCGGGCCGTCGTGACGGTCGTGTTCGCCGCCGGTTTCGTGGACAGCTTCACGTCGAAGGTGCCGGACTTGCCCTGCTGGACGCCGAGTTGGGACGGCGTCGCCGTCACGGCGGGGCCCGCCGCGACCGTGATGCCGACCGGCGTCGACTCGCCGGACGCGCCCTGCCCGTCGTACGCCTTCGCGTAGAGCGAGTGCGTGCCGGCCGTCAGGGAGTCCGTGCCGAGCGCGTACGGGGACGTGGTGTCGGTGCCGAGCAGTGTCGTGTCGTCGTAGAACTCGACCTTGGCGATGTCCGCCCCGTCGGCCGCCGCCGCGGTTGCCGCGAGGGGCACCGTGTCACCGGCCGTGTAGACCGATCCGGCCTGGGGGCTGGTGAGCACCGTGACCGGTGGCTGATGGGCTCCGGCGCAGGTCGTGCCATTGATCGCGAAATTCGTGGGGGCTGAATTCGAGCCGCTGTACGTGAATTGCGCGCCGGTGCTCGCGGCGGCGCCCGCCGCGATCTTCCCGTTGTATCCGGCGTCCTTCACCGTGACGTTCCGGCCGGATTGCGACCAGGTGCCGTTCCAGCCATTGGTGAGTTTCTGGTCACCGGCGTAGGAGTAGGTGAGGGTCCAGCCGTCGATCGCCGCGGAACCGCGGTTCGTGATCGTCAGATCGGCCGTGAAGCCGGAGCCCCAGTCGTTGGTCTTGTAGTCGACGCTGCACTCAACTGCCGCTGCCTGAGCGGAGGTTGGGAGTGCTGCGAGGGTGGCGAGCGGTAGTGCGAGTGCCGCCGCGACAGCGGTCCATGGCCGCCGGGCCCGTCTCTTGGGCATGCCCTGGTCCTTCTCTTGGTGGGGGTGAACCTGTGAACCAGTGGGAGCGCTCCCAGGATGATGAGGAGTCAAATGGGGGTCAAGAGACTTGAAGAGTCGAATTAATTCGACAGTACTTTTCCGTAACGCCTCTGTTGCTTGACGGCAGTTCCTTCTCTACAGTCCACCCAGCAACCAGTGGGAGCGATTCCATCAGTCGACGCGCCGGCTTTCCGCCGTCGCGCCCGAGCTGCAAGGAGTCGCTCATGCGACACCCCCCGCGCTACGTGTCACTCTGGGCGTGCGCCGCACTAGCGGCGGCCGCGCTCGTTCCGCTGACCGGATCCGCGTCCGCGGCCGCACCCGCCTGCTCGGTGGAGTACTCCGTCACCTCGCAGTGGAACAGCGGCTTCCAGGGCGCCTTGAAGGTCATCAACAACGGTGCGGCGAAGGACAGTTGGAGCCTGTCCTTCGACTTCGCCGACGGACAGAAGGTCACCCAGGGCTGGAGTGCCAAATGGTCCCAGTCCGGCACGACGGTGACCGCGGCCAACGAGTCGTGGAACGGTGCGCTCGCCTCGGGCGGCAGCGTGTCGGCCGGATTCATCGGGTCGTGGTCGGGCGCCAACACGGTGCCCAAGGCCTTCAAGCTGAACGGCGTCACCTGCGACGAGGACATCACGGATCCGACCGATCCCACTGATCCCACGGACCCCGGTGACGGCACCGCCCCGGCCCTGAAGGCGTCGGGGAACAAGCTGGTCGACGCCACCAGCGGAGCCACCCGCCGGATCCTCGGCGTGAACCGCTCCGGCGGCGAGTTCATGTGCGTCCAGGGATACGGGATCTTCGACGGCCCCGTGGACGACGCGTCGGTGAAGGCCATCGCCGACTGGAAGGCGAACGCCGTCCGCATCCCGCTCAACGAGGAGTGCTGGCTCGGCCTCGACAACATCAAACCCGAGTACGGAGGTGCCAACTACCGAACCGCCGTCAAGGACCTGGTCACCAAGGTCAAGGCACACGGCATGACGCCGATCCTCGAACTGCACTGGTCCTACGGCCAGTACACCGGGAACTCGGCCGGCTGCTCCGACATCCACGCCACCTGCCAGAAGCCGATGCCGGACGCCCAGTACACGCCTGCCTTCTGGTCGTCGGTGGCCAGTGCCTACAAGGACGACCCGACGGTCGCCTTCGACCTGTTCAACGAGCCGTACCCGGACCGCGCCACCTCCACCCTGGACCAGGCATGGTCCTGCTGGAAGGACGGCGGCACCTGCCCCGGGATCGGCTACGAGGTCGCGGGCATGCAGGACCTCGTCGACGCCGTCCGCACGGCCGGAGCCGGCAACCTCATCCTGATCGGCGGCCTCGCCTACTCCAACGACCTGCGGCAGTGGCTCGCCCACAAGCCCACCGACCCGGCCGGCAATCTCGCCGCCGCCTACCACGTCTACAACTTCAACACCTGTGCCGGTGAGGCCTGCTGGGACGAGCAGCTCGCACCGGTGGCGGCCCAAGTGCCGCTGGTGGCGGGGGAGATCGGCGAGAACACCTGCTCCCACGCCTTCATCGACCGGGTCATGAAGTGGTTCGACGACCGCGAGCTGTCGTACCTCGGCTGGACCTGGAACACCTGGGACTGCGCCTCAGGGCCCTCACTGATCAGCGACTACGACGGCACACCGACCGCCTTCGGCGCCGGTCTGCGCGACCACCTGCAAGCCGTCAACGGCTGACCCGAGCCATCGACAGCCGAACCATGGGACAAGAAAGGGACACCCCCACCATGAGCCGTACCGTGAACAGCCGTACCAGACTGAGAGGCAGCACCGCGCTCGCCGCGGCGCTCGTCCTCTCCGGGGCCGCCTGCGTCGGCACCGCCGTCGCCGCCCCCGACAGCGCCGCCGCGGCCGCCTGCACCGTGGACTACAAGGTCCAGAACCAGTGGGACACCGGCTTCACCACCTCCGTCTCCGTCACCAACAACGGAGCCGCGGTGAGCAGTTGGAACCTCACCTGGTCCTTCGCGGGCAACCAGAAGGTCAGCAGTGGCTGGAACGCGGACATCTCCCAGTCCGGCACCGCCGTCACCGCCAAGAGCCTCTCCTACAACGGCACCCTCGCCACCGGCGGCTCCACCTCCTTCGGCTTCAACGGCACGTACAGCGGCACCAACGCCGTGCCCACCGCGTTCAAGCTGAACGGCGTCACCTGCAACGAGGGCTCCACCGACCCGACGGATCCGACGGACCCGACCGATCCCACGGACCCGACCGACCCGAGCGGCCGCGTCGACAACCCGTACGCGGGCGCCAAGGTCTACGTGAACCCCGAATGGAAGGCCAAGGCGGCCGCCGAGCCGGGCGGCAGCGCGATCGCGAACCAGCCCACCGGCGTCTGGCTCGACCGGATCGCCGCGATCGGCGGCGTCGGCGACGGCATGGGCCTGCGCGACCACCTGGACGCGGCCCTCGCCCAGAAGGGCAGCAACGAGGAAGTCGTCCAGCTCGTCGTCTACGACCTGCCCGGCCGCGACTGCGCCGCGCTCGCCTCCAACGGCGAACTCGGCCCGAACGACATCGACAAGTACAAGAGCGACTTCATCGACCCGATCGCCGCGATCCTCGCCGACTCCAAGTACGCGGGCCTGCGCATCGTCACGACCATCGAGATCGACTCGCTGCCCAACCTCGTCACCAACGTCAGCGGCCGCCCCACGGCCACCCCCAACTGCGACACCATGAAGGCCAACGGCAACTACCAGAAGGGCGTCGGCTACGCCCTCGACAAGCTGGGCGCCATCCCGAACGTCTACAACTACATCGACGCCGGCCACCACGGCTGGCTCGGCTGGGACGACAACTTCGGCGCCTCCGCCGAACTGTTCAAGACGACCGCCACCAGCAACGGCGCGCAGCTGTCCGACGTCCACGGCTTCATCGTGAACACAGCGAACTACAGCGCCCTCAAGGAGGACCACTTCGGCATCGACGACTCGGTCAACGGCGTCTCGGTCCGCCAGTCCAAGTGGGTCGACTGGAACCGCTACACCGACGAGCTGTCCTACGCCCAGGCCATGCGGACCAAGCTGGTCTCGCTCGGCTTCGACCAGAACCTCGGCATGCTGATCGACACCTCCCGCAACGGCTGGGGCGGCTCGGCCAGGCCCACCGCGGCGGGCGCCAAGACCGACGTGGACACGTACGTCGACGGGGGCCGCTACGACCGCCGCATCCACCTCGGCAACTGGTGCAACCAGTCCGGAGCCGGTCTCGGTGAACGTCCGCAGGCCGACCCCGCCACCGGCATCGACGCGTACGTGTGGATGAAGCCGCCGGGGGAGTCGGACGGTTCCAGCACCGCGATCGACAACGACGAGGGCAAGGGATTCGACCGGATGTGCGACCCGACGTACACCGGTAACCCGCGCAACAACAACCACATGTCCGGGGCGCTGCCGAACGCTCCGGTGTCCGGGCACTGGTTCTCCGCCCAGTTCCAGGAGCTGCTGAAGAACGCCTACCCGCCGGTCCAGTAGGCCGCGGCCCGCGGGCCCCGCTTTGCGCTTTCGGCAACTCGACTTGCCCGGCGCGGCGGGGCCCGCGCACGCTGGACGTACCACCGGCACCACAGCGGGACGAAGGGCGGCGACGCACACATGGCACACGGCCACGACCACGGGCACGAGCAGGGCCACGGGCACGGACACGGTCACGCGCACGAGCACGCGAAGGACATGGACTGGTCCCAGATGATCCCGCACCTGGAGCGCGGCGCGGAGGTCTACGCCCCCCTGTACACCGAGGCCCTGTCCTGGCTGCGCGCGTCGCGGCCCGGCGGCACCGGCCTGATCGTCGACGCGGGCGCGGGCCCCGGCGCGATCTCGCTGCAACTGGCGACGGCGTTCCCGGACGCGCGGATCATCGCAGCCGACCCGGAGGAGGCCCTGCTCGCCCGGGCCACCGAGCGGTTCGCCGCGGCCGGTCTCGCCGACCGCACGGGCACCCTGCGCGTGGAGCTGCCCGACACGGTGGACGAGCTGCCGGACGCCGACCTGATCTGGGCGGCGCGGTCCCTGCACCACGTCGGCGACCAGCGGGCCGCGATCGCCGCGCTCGCCGACCGCCTCAACCCCGGCGGCACCCTCGCCCTCGTCGAGGGCGGCCTGCCGCTGCGCAGCCTGCCCCGCGACTTCGGCTTCGGCCGGCCGGGCCTGGAGACACGGGCGGACGCCATCGAGGACGAGTGGTTCGACGCGATGCGCCGCTCCCTGCCCGGCGCCGAGCAGCACGTCGAGGACTGGCCGGCCCTGCTCACCGCCGCCGGCCTGAAGGGCGCGCGGTCCCGCACGTTCCTCCTCGACCTCCCGGCGCCTCTGTCGGCGGCCGGCCGCGAGATGCTGGTCGACATGTGGCAGCGCCGCCGCGGAGTCTTCGAGGAGGCACTGGCCGCCGACGACATCGCGGCCCTCGACCGGCTCCTCGACCCGGAGGACGAGCTGGGCCTGCACCGCCGCGAGGACGTGTTCCTGCTGGTGGCGCACACGGTGCACATCGCCGTGAAGGGCTGACACGACAGGGCCCCCGGTGCGGGCACACGAAGTGCTCGCGCCGGGGGCCCCGTGCGTCCACGGCGGGAGATCAGCTGACGTCGAACTCCGCCGGGTTCGCGCCGAGCCGCCGGTCCTCGTTGAGCGCCGAGATCGCGCCGAGGTCCTCGGTGTCCAGCTCGAAGCCGAACACGTCGATGTTCTCCGCGATGCGCGACGGCGTCACGGACTTCGGGATCACCACGTTGCCCAGCTGGACGTGCCAGCGCAGGACGACCTGGGCCGGTGTACGGCCGTGCTTCTGGGCGATCGCGACGATGGCCGGGACCTCCAGGAGACCCTTGCCCTGGCCGAGCGGGGACCAGGCCTCGGTCGCGATGCCCAGCTCCGCGTGCCGCTCGCGCGAGACGCGCTGCTGGAGGTGCGGGTGCAGCTCGATCTGGTTCACCGCGGGGATGACCGAGGTCTCGACGGTCAGCCGGTCCAGGTGCTCCGGCAGGAAGTTCGAGACGCCGATGGCCCTGGCGCGGCCGTCCGCGTAGATCTTCTCCAGCGCCTTGTACGTGTCCACGTACAGGTCCTTGGAGGGCAGCGGCCAGTGGATCAGGTACAGGTCCACGTGGTCGAGGCCCAGCCTGGCCAGGGACTGGTCGAAGGCGCGGAGCGTCGCGTCGTGGCCCTGGTCCGCGTTCCACAGCTTGGTGGTGACGAAGAGCTCCTCGCGGGGCACGCCCGACGCGGCGATCGCCCTGCCGGTGCCCTCTTCGTTGCCGTAGACCGCGGCGGTGTCGATGCTCCGGTACCCGGCCTGAAGCGCGGTCGCGACGGCCCGCTCGGCCTCGTCGTCCGGCACCTGCCACACGCCGAAGCCGAGCTGGGGCATCTCGACGCCGTTGTTCAGGATGATCGGGGGAACCTTGCTCACGAGGTGTCGTTCCTTCGGGTCGAGTCAACAGTCGTACGGCCATCGTCAACGATCACGGCCGTACGCGCATTCCTGAATCCCGCCGATTCTGCTCCGCTCCCAGGTACGCCTCACGCACCCTGCGGTCCGCCCGGACCGTCTCCGGGGCGCCCTCGGCGAGCACCGCCCCGAGGTCCAGGACCACGACCCGCGAGCACAGCTCCATCACGAACGCCACATTGTGCTCGACGAGCAGCACCGCGCACCCGGACTCCTCCGCGAGGCCGCGCACCACGGACGCGAGCAGCTCCCGCTCCCCGGCCGTCATGCCCGATGCGGGTTCGTCCAGGAGCAGCACCCGCGGGCGGTCGGCGGCGGCCCGCGCCAGTTCCACCATGCGGGCCCGGCCGACCGGCAGCGTGCCCGCCCAGGTGCCGGAGACGTCGGTGAGACCGCACGCCGCCAGCAGTCCGTCCGCGTGCCCGGCGTCCGCCCCGCCGCGCCGCCACTCCTGCGCGACGCGCAGATTGTCCGCGACGGTGAGCTGTCCGAACAGCTGCTGGCGCTGGAACGTGCGGCGCATTCCGTGCCGCGCCCGCCACACGGGGGAGCGGCGGGTGATGTCCGTGCCGTCGAGCAGCACCCGGCCCGCGTCGGGCCGCCGGATCCCCGAGACGACGTCGAAGAAGGTCGTCTTGCCCGCGCCGTTCGGGCCGATCAGACCGCACACCTCGCCGGCCGCGAGCCGCAGGTCCACGCCGTCGAGGGCGCGGACGCCGCCGAACCGCACGCCGACGCCCTCGACCTCCAGTGCGTGACTCATGAGCGCTCCGCCTCCCTGGCCGCGGCGATCCCGAGGTACGCGTCGGTGAGCCGCTCCGTCTCGACCTGGGCGCGCGGCCCGCACCAGGTGACCCGCCCCTGCGCGAGATACGCCACGGTGTCCGCGACGCCGAGGATCTCCGACGCCTTCTCCTCCACGAGCAGCAGTCCCGTGCCCGCGTCGCGGAGTTCGGCGAGCAGCCGGTACACCTCGTCGACGACGCGGGGCGCGAGCCCGAGCGACGGCTCGTCCGCGATCAGCACGCGCGGCGGGGCGTGCAGCAGCGGCGCCAGCGCGAGCAGCTGCTGTTCGCCGCCGGAGAGCGAACCGGCGGCCACCTCGCGCCGGTCGGCCAGCCCGGAGAAGCGGTCGTACACCGCCGACCGGTCCTTCCTGAGCGGCAGCCGCAGGGCGAGGTTCTCGTCGACCGTGAGGGACGGGAAGATGCCGCGGCCCTCCGGCGCCAGTACCACTCCGGCCCGCGCCCGGCGCACCGCCCCCTGCCGCCCGGCCGCGGCCCCGGCGACGTACACCTGTCCGTGCGCCGGTACCAGCAGGCCCGCCGCCACCTTGCACGTGGTCGACTTCCCGGAGCCGTTGGGCCCGAGCAGCGCCACGATCTCTCCCGGGCGCACGGTGAGGCCGACGCCCTGGAGGACCGGTGCGCCGTCGTATCCGGCCCGTACGTCGACGAGCTGGAGCGCGGCATCCGGATCCGGGCCGCCGCCGGAGACCGGCGCCCCGCTCACCGTGACGGTCTCGCGGCGCCGGTGCCTGCGCACGGAGAACGCCGCGCAGTACCCGTCCGGGTCGTTGGCGAGCGCGAGACCGGCGAGGCCGAAGAGGATCACCGGGAGCTGCGCCGACTCGGTCACGTAGTCGCTGATGAGATGGGGGACGACGGCGAAGGTGAGCCCGGCGACCACCGCGAACTGCGGCCGCCGCACCCCGGCCGCGACCACCACCGCGAGCCAGATCAGCCCGGTCATCGCCGTGAAGTCGGTCGCGGTGATGCGGGTGTTGTACGACGCGTACATCACGCCGCCGAACCCGGCGAGCCCCGCCGAGAGCGTGAACAGCAGCAGCTTGGTGCGGACGACGGACACCCCCGACGCCATCGCCGCCGCCGGTGCCGAGCGCACCGCGAGCATCGCCCGCCCGGCCCGCGAGCCGCGCAGCGCGCCGAGCCCCGCCACGGCCGCGGCGCACAGCACCAGCATCGCCACGCCCATCGCCCGGTCGTCACCCAGGTCGACGGGTCCGATGACGGCCCGGGGGATCTCCCACCCGGTGTCGCCGTTGCGCAACCAGCCCATCTGGAACAGGACCTGGTCGGCGAGGAAGGCGAGGGCGAGTGTGGCCAGCGCCAGCGAGCGCCCGCCCAGCCGCAGCGCGGGGAGCGCCACCAGGGCGCCGAGCACGGCCGCCGCGCACGTGCCGATCAGCGCCGCCCCGAGGAACGGCACTCCGTGGCTCATCAGCAGCCCGGCGACCAGTGCCGCGCCCGTCACGAAGGTGGCCTGCGCGAGCGAGACCATCGCGCCGAGCCCGGTGACCACGGTGAACGACATGAACACCAGGGAGATCGCCAGGCCTTGGGCGAGGATCCCGCTCCAGAAGGGCGTCGTGACGGTGTAGAAGGCGAGGCCCAGCAGCACGCCCGCCACCGCCCACGGCCCCCACCGCCGCGCCCACGACTTCCCCGCCAGATAGTCCACGGGCGGCGCGTCCACCGCGGCCGTGCCCGCCGTGCGCTGCCGCCGGGTGAGCAGTAGCAGCCCGGCGAACAGGATCAGGAACGGCACCGCCGTCCGGAACCCGGTGATCTTCTCGGCGAACGACGCGTACCCCGCGACCAGGTTCTGCAGCACGCCGAGCGCGAGCCCGCCCGCGAAGGCGAGCGGCACGGACAGGAACCGGCCCAGCACCGCGGCCGTCGCCGACACGAACAGGAAGAGCGTGAAGTCGTGCGAGGAGAGGCCGAGCAGGGGAGTGGCGAGCACCCCGGCGAGCCCCGCGAGGCCCGACGACAGCATCCACGCCACCGACGAGAGCCGGTCCGCGCTGAGCCCGCGCAGCTCGACCAGGGAGCGGTTGTCGACGGTGGCCCGCAGCCGGAGCCCCAGCGTCGTGCGGCGCAGCAGGATCCACAGGCCCAGCGCGACGACGGCGGTCGTCACCCAGGTGATCAGCTGGTCGGAGTCGATGCCGACGCCGTCCATGAGCGGCCAGTTCTTCGCGGGGCTCGGCCCGACCCCGGGCAGCCCGAACTGGTTCTCCGCGGGCAGCACGGCCGCCCCCGCGTCGTCGAGGAGTTCGACCGCCCACAGGCCGAGCGCGGGCAGCGCCACGAGGAGCCCGATCGTGGCGACGATCTGCGCGGTCTCCCCGACCCGGGCCAGCTTGCGGAACATCAGCCGGTCGAGTCCCCAGCCCAGCGCGGGCGCCACGACCAGGACGAGCAGCAGCGCGGTGGGCACCGCGGGCCAGCCGAAGCCCGAGTGCAGCTCGTAGAAGGCGAGCGCGCTGAGATAGGCGGTGGCGCCGTGCGCGAAGTTGAACAGTCCCGACGCCGAGTAGGAGAGCACGAGCCCGGTGGCGAGCAGCGCGTACAGCGCCCCCGACACGAGCCCGCTCAGGACGAAGGCAAGCAGGTCGGTCATGCGGACACCCCTTCAGGCGGACCTACTTGAACGGGATCGGCTCGTAGCACTTGAACGGCGACGACACCGTGTACGCCCCGCCCTTGAGCTGCACCAGCGCTCCGCAGCCGAACGACTCCTTCTGCCCGGCGGGCAGCCGGCGGTTCCCGACCAGCGTCCCCGAGTCCGAGAACCCGTTCGCCGCCTTCTGGAACGACGCCACGGTGAGGTCCTTGCCGGCCTTCTGCGCGACGGCGAGGAAGAGGTCGGCGCTCATGTACCCGGTGACCATGTGCATGTTCAGCGGGACCTTCTTGCCCGCGGCCTTCTCGATGTCGGCCTTGAACTGCTTCATCTTCGGCGACGCCGACTCGAACGGCTCGAAGGACAGCAGCACGTGCACGCCGTCGAGCGCCTGCTTCGTCGCGCTCTTCGCCAGCAGTCCCGGGTCGTAGTCCGTCGGATCGGTGAGCACTCCCTTGAAGCCGGTGCGCTTGACGGCCGTGAACAGCCCGATGTTGTACGGGGTCTGCATGACGGAGACGACCACGTCCGGCGCCTTGCCGCCGTCGCTGCGCAGCAGTTCCTTCGTGTACGCGGACCAGTCGCTCGGCACGGACGTCGCGGGCACCGACGCCTTGGCGTACGTCACCTTGTAGCCCGCCGACGCGAACGACTGCCGGTAGGTGCGGATGGCGAAGGTTCCCGCGTCGTTGTCGTTGGCGAGGATCGCGACGGTCTTCCCCTTCGAGCCGTCGGTGACGTTCTTCAGGCCCTCCGGCCAGGTCTGCGAGATGGTGCCGCCCGGCATCGGCACCATGCAGCCGCCGTAGCCGTAGATGTAGGTCGGCCCGCAGAACGAGGGCAGGGTGCCCCAGCCGAACGTCGGCACCTTCTGCTTCTGCAGGAAGTCGGCGCCGGAGAACGTCACCGAGCTCATCGGCGCGATCGCGAACACCTTCTCCTGCTGGACGAGTTTGCGGGCGGCGGCCAGGTTCTTCGCCGGGTCCTGCCCGTCGTCCTCCGCGCCCAGATAGTCGATCGTGCGGCCGCCCACCCCGCCCTCGGCATTGGCCCGCTCGAAGCGGGCCTTCGCGCCCAGGTCGGTGTCCTTCTTGCTGTAGCCGCTCGCGGTCGTCATCGAGACGATGCCGCCGACCTTGATGGAGTCGTCGCTCACTCCCCGTACCGAACTGCCCTTGCCGTCCGGCGAGGAGCTGGTGGCGGTGGAGTTGCAGGCGGTGGCGAGCAGGAGCGCCGCCACAGTGGCGGTGATGGCGCGGATCGGTCGCGACACGGTCGGGCCCCCTCCGTCGAAGTGAGGGTGATTCTGTGTCCGACCTGATGAACCGTCAATAACTGACGCATCGGTAATTGATGAACCGTCAGTTCCGTTGTCGCCGCACCTCGACCGCCAGGTGCTTCATCAGCGGCTGATCGCTCTGCGGGCTGAAGTCGCCGATCGCGCACAGGACGTTCAGCTCCGGCATGTAGCCCACGGCGCAGCCGCGCGGCACGTCGTACGTCACCGCACGGTAGCCGTGCACCGACCGCCGTGAACCGTCCCGCGCCACCGAGGTGATGTCGACGAGGTCCATGTCCGCCAGACCGCGCTCGCGCATGTCGTCCGCGTTGAGGAAGACCAGGGTCCGCAGGTTGCGCACGCCCCGGTAGCGGTCGTCGGAGGAGTAGATCGTGGTGTTCCACTGGTCGTGCGAGCGGACCGTCGCCAGGGTCAGCAGGCCCGCGCCGGGGCTGGGGTCCGGCAGCGCCGCGAGCGAGAACCCGGCCCGCCCGGACGGCGTCTGGAAGATCCGCTCCCGGGCCGGCTGGCGCAGCCGGAACCCGTGCGGGCCGCGCACCCGCCGGTTGAAGTCCTCGAACCCGTCCAGCGCGCGCTGCATGGTGTCGCGGATCCGGTCGTAGTCCCCCGTGTACTCCTCCCAGGGCGTCGCGGAGTCGGGCAGCGCGGCCCGCGCCATCCGGGCGATGATCGCCGGCTCGGAGAGCAGGTGCGACGACGCGGGCCGTTTCATGCCCCGCGACAGGTGCACCATGCTCATCGAGTCCTCGACCGAGACCGCCTGCGGCCCGGCCTCCTGAAGGTCCTTCTCGGTGCGGCCCAGGCACGGCAGGATCAGCGCCCTGCGCCCGTGCACCAAGTGCGAGCGGTTCAGCTTGGTGGACACCTGGACGGTCAACTCGCAGTTCCGCAGGGCCTCTTCGGTGTACGTGGGGTCGGGGGCGGCCCGCACGAAGTTGCCGCCCATGCCGACGAACACCGTCGCCTCACCGGCGTGCATCGCCTCGATGCCGCGCACCGTGTCCAGGCCCGGCTCGCGCGGCGGGTCGATGCCGCACGCCTCGGCGAGCCGGTCGAGGAACTCCTTCTTCGGGCGGTGGTCGATGCCGCAGGTGCGGTTGCCCTGCACGTTGCTGTGCCCCCGGATGGGGCAGGGGCCCGCGCCCTCCCGCCCGATGTTGCCGCGCAGCAGCAGGACGTTGACGATCTCCCGGACCGTGTCGACTCCGTGCTCCTGCTGCGTGATGCCGAGACACCAGCTGATCACCGTGCGGTCGGAGCCGAGATACACCTCGGCGGCCTTCTCCATGGCGTCGCGGCTCAGACCGCTCGCCGCCTCCAGATCCGCCCACTCGGTCCCCGCGCACAGGTCCCGGTACGCCTCGAACCCTTCCGTGAAGCGGTCGAGGAACTCCCGGTCGACCGCCTTCGGGTCCCGCTCGGCGCGCTCCAGAACGTGCTTGGCGATGCCGCGCAGCAGGGCGAGGTCGCCGCCGATGCGCGGCTGGAGGTTCAGGGTGCCGGTCCTGGTCGCCTTGAAGGTCGCCATCGCGGCGAACTCGTGCGGCACGATCGTGCGGCCCGCGGCCGCCTCCACCAGCGGGTTGATGTGCACGATCTGCGCGCCGCGGTCGTAGGCGTGGGCGAGGGTGGTGATCATTCGGGGGACGTTCGACGCGGCGTTCACGCCCATCACGAACAGCGCGTCCGCCTGGTCGAGGTCGTTCGGGTCGACGGTGCCCTTGCCGGTGCCGAGCGCCGCGGTCAGCGCCCGGCCGCTCGCCTCGTGGCACATGTTCGAGCAGTCGGGCAGATTGTTGGTGCCGAACTCGCGGGCGAGGAGCTGATAGAGGAACGTCGCCTCGTTGCTCAGCCGGCCCGAGGTGTAGAACAGCGCGCGATCGGGGGAGTCCAGGCCGCGCAGCGTCTCGCCGACGGTCGCGAAGGCGGTCTCCCACGACACCGGCACGTAGTGGTCGGTCCCGGCGTCGTACGCGAGCGGGCCGACAAGACGGCCCTGGTCCTCCAGATCGAAGTCCGGCCACGTCGCCAGCTCGGTCACCGTGTGCCGGGCGAAGAACTCGGCGCCCGCGCGCTTCGGCGTCATCTCCCAGGTGGAGTGCTTGATGCCGTTCTCGCACAGGTCGAGCGTCAGCCCGTGCTGGTCGTCGGGCCAGGCGCACCCCGGACAGTCGAAACCGCGGTCCGGGTGGTTCATGGTCGTCATGATCCGCGCGCTGTTGACCGGCTCCTTCGCCTTCGCCAGCACCTTGCCCACGGACTTCGCCGCTCCCCAGCCCGCCGTGGGGTGGTGGTACGGCGTGTGCGAGGGTTCGCCGCCGGACGGCCCGTAGCCGCCGCTGGGGGTCGCGGGGGGTGCGCTGCTCATCGTTCGGCCTTCCGCAGGTTCCGGGTGCCTCACTGACGAACGTACGGGAAGGTCCGCCTCCGTGCCTGCCGGGCGGTCAGCCGCGGTAGAGCGCCTCGACCTCCGCCGCGTAGGCCGTCTCGATCGCCTTCCGCTTCAGCTTCAGGGACGGCGTGAGCAGGCCGTGCTCCTCACTGAACTGGTGGGCCAGTATCCGGAAGGTGCGGATCGACTCGGCCTGCGAGACCAGGGTGTTCGCGGCCACGACCGCGCGCCGCACCTCCATCTCCAGGTCCGGGTCGCGCACCAGCTCGGCCGGGTGCATCATCTGTTTGCCGCGCATGCCCAGCCAGTGCTCGACGGACTCCGCGTCGAGCGTGACGAGCGCGGCCACGTACGGGCGGTCGTTGCCGACGACGATGCACTGGGCGACCAGCGGATGGTCGCGCACCCGCTCCTCCAGCTGCTGCGGCGAGACGCTCTTGCCGCCGGAGGTCACGAGGATCTCCTTCTTGCGGCCGGTGATCGTCAGATAGCCGTCCTCGTCGAGCGCGCCCAGGTCACCGGTGGCGAGCCAGCCGTCGTGCAGGGTGCCGTCGGTCGCCTTCGGGTCGTTGAGATAGCCCTGGAAGACGTTGCCGCCGTAGAGCCACACCTCACCGTCGTCCGCGATGTGCACGGTGGTGCCCGGGATCGCCTGGCCGACCGTGCCGTAGCGGGTCTGCTCCGGCGGATTGGCGGTGGCGGCGGCGGTCGACTCGGTCAGACCGTAGCCCTCGTAGATCGCGACGCCCGCGCCGGCGAAGAACAGGCCGAGCCTGCGGTCCATGCCGCTGCCGCCGGACATGGCGTGCCGGATCCGGCCGCCCATCGCCTCGCGCACCTTGGAGTAGACGAGCTTGTCGAAGACGGAGTGCTGCATCCGCAGCGACGCGGACGGGCCCGAGCCCGTGCCGAACGCCTTCGCCTCCTGCGCGTCCGCGTACTTCACGGCGCACTCGACGGCCTTGTCGAACGCACCCGATCTGCCTTCCTTCTCGGCCTTCCTGCGGGCCGCGTTGAAGACCTTCTCGAAGATGTACGGGACCGCGAGGATGAACGTCGGCCGGAACGCCTGGAGGTCCGGGAGGAGCGCGGCCGCGTTCAGCTGCGGCTGGTGGCCCATCTTCACCCCGCCTCGCACCGCCGCCACCTGCACCATCCGCCCGAAGACGTGCGCCAGCGGCAGGAACAGCAGGGTGGACGCCACCCGCTCCCGCTTGGAGGCGAACACCGGCTCCCAGCGCGCCACCATGGTGTCCGCCTCGAACATGAAGTTCGCGTGGCTGATGACACAGCCCTTGGGGCGGCCCGTCGTGCCCGAGGTGTAGATGATCGTGGCGGTGGAGTCCGGGGTCACCGCCTTGCGGTGCCGGTGCACCGTCTCGTCGTCGATGTGGGTGCCGGACGCGCTGACCTCCTCGACCGCGCCGCCGTCCAGCTGCCACAGCCGGTGCAGATGGGGAAGCTTGTCGATGACCGTGGCGATGGTCATCGCGTGGTCCTCGTGCTCCACCACCGCCGCCGACACCTGGGCGTCGTACAGCGTCCAGAAGACCTGCTCGGCCGAGGACGTCGAGTAGATGGGGACGACCTGGGCGCCGATGGTCCACAGCGCGAAGTCGAACAGCGTCCACTCGTAGCGGGTACGGGACATGATGGCGACCCGGTCGCCGAATCTGATGCCCTGCGCGAGCAGGCCCTTGGCCAGCGCCAGGATCTGGTCCCGGAACTCGGCCGAGGTCACGTCGCGCCACTGGCCCTCGGCGTCCTTGCGCCCGAAGGCGACATGGTCGGGGTCGTCCAGCGCATGGTCGAACACGGCGTCGGCCAGGCCGCCCACCGGCGGTGCCGACGCCAGAGCGGGGGTGGTGAACTCACGCAATGTTGCTCCTTGTGGCGCTCCGCACAGCGTCGGCGACGGTACCGGACCGCGCGCCCCGGCGGGAGAGGGTCCGTCTCACCGGTGGCGCGCGGAATATGCACAGGTCAGCCGTTTAAATGCGGCCACAAGGGAAGCGGCGGGACAGAATACTTACCTTTCAGTAAGTTTCGGTGGCGTAATCTCCCGGCGCTCTTCACCGTTCGTCATCGGTCTCCCATCCGTCTCCACCGAATCTGTACGGGGAGGGCACCGGGGTCACCGCGGCGACGGGTCCATTTCTTTGGACGGAGCGGTCGGTTCCACTATCGGCGCCTCGGGGGACCGTACCAGGACGAGCACCAGGAATCCCGCGCCGATCGCCACACAACCGGCCACCACCGAGGCGGAATTGAGCCCGTGCGCGAACGCCGTGTGCAGCGCCCGCCGCGACACCTGCCCGCGCAGCCCGTCCGCCCCGCCGCCCGCGAGCGCGTGCGCCGCCCCGCGCGGCAGCGTCCGCTGCATCCGCGAGATGACGACGGTGCCGAAGACCGCGATGCCCAGCGCGTATCCCAGCTGCCGGAACGTATTGAGGGAGCCGCCCGCCATCCCGGCCCGCCGGGGCTCCACGGCGGCGAGCGCGGCGCCCGCGATCCCGGGCGAGACCAGTCCCACGCCCACCCCGGCGAGGAGCAGTCCGGGGATCAGCGCGGTCCAGGTCGAGCCCGCGCCGAGCACCGCTTGGCAGCAGGCCCCGACGCCGACGAGGAGCAGCCCGCCGCCCACCGTGATCCGGGCCGGCACCCCGTGCAGCAGTCTGCCCCCGATGATCGCCACCACCATCGAGGCCCCCGACAGGGACAGGAAGACCAGACCGGCGTGGACCGGGCTCATCCCCAGCAGCGTCTGCAGCCACAGCGAGGTGTACGGCAGCACTCCGAACGCGGCCGCGTTAAACGCGAAGGCGCCCACCATCACCCCCACGAACGCGGGCCGGCGCAGCAGCGCGAGGTCCAGCATGGGGTGGGCGCAGCGCCGTTCGACCAGCACGAAGCAGGCCAGCGCCACGGCGGCCGTCACGAAGGAGACGACGGCACCCCGGTCGCCCCAGCCGCGCTCGCCCGCCCGGATCACGCCGTACGTCGCCGAGCCCGCGAACGCCGCGAACGCCGCCGTCCCCGTCCAGTCGATCCGCCGCTCCCTCGGCCCGCGCGACTCGGGCACATGGCGCAGAGTCAGCCACACGGCGGCGACGCTCACCGGCAGATTGACCCAGAAGATCCACCGCCAGCCCGGCCCCTCGGTGAGCAGCCCGCCGAGCACCGGCCCGATCGCCGCCGCCCCGCCGCTGACCGCGCCGAACGCGCCGAGCGCCACGGACCGCTGCCGCCCCTGGTAGACGGCGCCGATGATGGGCAGGGTCGTCGCGAACATCGCGGCCGCGCCCAGACCCTGCACGACCCGGGCCGCGACCAGCGTCGTGGGCCCGCCCGCGAGCCCGCACGCCAGCGAGGCGGCGGCGAAGACGACCACGCCGACCACGTGCACGCGCCGCCGTCCCAGGATGTCGGCGGCGGCTCCGGTGCCGAGCAGCAGGGCGGCCAGCGCCAGCGCATAGCCGTCCATCACCCATTGCAGATCACTGAGCGAGGCGTGCAGCGCGCCCGCCATGTCGGGAAGCGCGACGACGGCGATCGTCACGTCGAGCAGCAGCATGAAGGTGCCGAGGCAGACCGCTGTCAGGGGCCCCCAGGTACGCATGGTGGTGGTCACCTTTCGTCTTGATTCTCATCGAACGTCGTGGTGCTCCGTACGATGGGCGGGGGGCGGCCGACCGGCGTGATCATCCGTCCCGAAGCGACGGAATCCGACATCCAGGCGAGGTCAGGTCATGGAATCCACCCCGTTCGACGATCTGGACCTCGGTATCCTCCAGGCCCTGGAGGCGGACGGGCGGGCGCCCTTCAGTCGCGTCGCGGAGGTGCTCGGCGTCTCCGACCAGACCGTGGCCCGCCGCTACCGCAGGCTCGTCGCGGACGGCGGCCTGCGCGTCGTCGGCCTCCAGGACAGCCAGGTCCTCGGCCGCGACAACTGGATGCTGCGGCTGCGCTGCGCCCCGGAAGGGGCCGAGACCATCGCCGCGGCGCTGGCCCGCCGCCCCGACACCTCCTGGATCGGCCTGACCTCGGGCGGCACCGAGATCGTCTGCGGCACGGTGCCGCGCACCCCCGGGGACCACGACGACCTGCTCCTCGGCAAGCTGCCGCGCACCCCGCACATCGTGGAGATCAGGGCGCACCAGGTGCTGCACCGCTTCTTCGGCGGGCCCGAGGGCTGGCTGCGCAAGTACGGCCCGCTCGCCCCGGACCGCATCGCGGCGCTGCGTCCGCCGCGCCCCGCGCCGGAGCCGGTGTCGATCACCCCGGAGGACGCCCCGCTGCTGGCGGCCCTCCGCCGCGACGGCCGCGCCACCTATCCCGAACTGCAGCGCGCCACGGGCCGCTCCGAGTCGGCGGTCAAGCGCCGCCTGGGCCAACTGCTGGCGTCCGGTGCGCTGTTCATCGACGTCGAGTACGACACCGCGCGGCTGGGGTACGGGGTCACCGCGATGCTCTGGATCACCGCGGCTCCCCGCCACCTCGACGCCGTCGGGCGAGCACTGGCCGACCACCCGGAGATCGCCCACGCGGCGGCCACCGCCGGTCCGTCGAATCTGGTGGCGACGGCGCTGGCCCGCGACACGGCTGACTTCTACCGGTACGTCAGCGGCAAGCTGGGGCATCTGGAGGGCGTCGAACACGTGGAGACGGCGCCGTACCTGCGCCGCGTGAAGCAGCTGACCTACCGGCCTCCGGCCAGGGGGTAGCGGGTCGGCTGCGCCGCCGTCGTGGCTGGTCGCGCAGTTCCCCGCGCGCCCCTGAAGGCATGCGCCGCGCGCGCCTTCCCCTGGGCCCGGACGACGAGCTCAAGGAGCTGGCGGACACCTTCGACGAGATGCTCGACCGCCTGGAGCGGGCGTTCACCGCCCAGCAGCGCTTCGT
>NZ_JBEYYU010000062.1:0-51048 GCF_040645755.1 Streptomyces sp. NPDC046716 | reverse complement strand
TGTCCTCGGTGGCGAGCCGGGCTTCTTCCCAGGGGCCGTCGTCGACGCGGATCTCGACCTTGTCGATGCCGCGGTGCTGGGCCCAGGCCACCCCGCCGACCATGACCGTGCCGGATTTCGGGCGGCCGAAGGGTTTGGGGGTGTCGATGCGCGACTCGGTCTTGATGGGGGCCTGCTGGGCCCAGTCGCGCTTGACCCAGTAGGAGTCGTAGGAGTCGAAGGTGGTCAGCTCGATGTCCTGGATCCATTTGCAGGCCGATACGTAGCCGTAGAGGCCGGGCACGACCATGCGGACGGGGAAGCCGTGCTCGAAGGGCAGGGGCTGGCCGTTCATGCCGAGGGCGAGCAGCGCGTCGCGGCCGTCCATGACGTCCTCGACCGGGCTGCCGATGGTCATGCCGTCGACGGAACGGGCTACGAGCTGGTCGGCGGGGCCGCCCTTCGACGGGGGCTTCACGCCGCACCGCTTCAGTACGTCGGCGAGGCGGACGCCGATCCAGCGGGCGTTGCCGACGTAGGGGCCGCCGACCTCGTTGGAGACACAGGTGAGGGTGATGTTCCGCTCGATCAGCGGCATCTTCAGCAAGTCGGCGAAGGACAGGGTCAGTTCGCGGTCGACGCCCTTGCCGTGGATGCGCAGCTTCCAGGTGGTGGCGTCGACCTTGGGCACGACCAGGGCGGTGTCGACGCGGTAGAAGTCGCCGTTGGGCGTCATGTAGGGGCTGATGCCCTTGATCCGCAGGGCGGCGCCCTTCGGCACGGGGGCCGCGGCCGACGACGGGGCGGGGATCACGATGCCCTTGCGGGAGGCGACGGCGCCCTGTCCCTGGGAGCTGTTCAGCGCCCGGCCCGCGAGCCCGGCGCCGGTGGAGGCGGCGGCCGCCGCGGTCGCGGCGAGGATGAACCCGCGCCGGTCCCACCCGGTGTCCGCACGGTCGGCCTCCGCGGGCGCGGCGTCCGGTTCCCGGGACCGCTCCGGGTGCCCGAGCCGTCCGGTCAGCCAGTACAGCAGCCCGGCGCCCACGACCGCGCCGGCCACCGAGGGCAGGGCGTCGGCGACGCTGGTGGAGTCCGGTCGGCCGGTGGCGGCCAGCGCCCCGACCACGCCGAACGCGAGCACACCCAGCGAACCGGGCAGCCGCCAGCGCGTGGCCAGCGCCCCGAGCACGAGGGCGAGCACGGTGAGGACGGCCAGGATGCCGAGTTGCAGGACGAGTTTGTCGTTGGTGCCGAAGTTCCGGATCGCCCAGTCCTTGACGGCCGGCGGGGTGCGGTCGATCGCCGCGCCGCCGACCGCGATGACGGGACCGGACTCGGGCCGCACCGCGGCCGAGACCAGTTCCGCCACGGCGATCGCCGCATATCCGGCGAGCAGTCCGCTCAGCGCGCCGAGCGACAGGCGCTTGATGCCGCGCGGCGGCTGGTGTGGTGCGTCGTGGTCCATGCCGTGAATCCGTCCTGCCGACCCGTTCGGATTGGTCCGTTCACGCCAACGAGGCAGGGAACGCGGTGCTGAAGCAGTAGCAATCCGGCACGTGGATCCGCCGCGACTCCCCCGCCGGGCCGCACGGATTCCGCCGATCGGACGTACGACCCGCACGTCGGGCGTCGGCGGCCGATGCCGTACGGGTCAGTGGGAACGCGCGGAGTTCCCGTTGCCGTTCTCGGAACTCTCGGCCTTCTCGGGGCCGCGTACCTCGACGGCCGCGGCGCGGGCCCGGTCGGCGCGGTGCTGATGCGTGGTGGCCTGCTGGACCCGGCCCCGTCGTTCGAGCTCGCGGGCCAGGGCGTCCTCGGACTGTGCCAGCGCCTCGGCCGCCAGGGTGGCCTGCTTCCGGAGCCGGTCGGCGCGTGTGCGCAGGACCTGGAGGGCCGCCGGGGCCCGCGTCACCGACTGTGCGAGGGTGGCGCGGATCTCCCGGCTGATCGCCTCCTGCTCCCCCAGGTCCAGCCGCTCCGAGCGGCGCAGTGCCGCTTCGCTGCGTTCCAGCCGCTCCTGGCTGGAGGCCAGCAGCCGGTGGGACCGGGCGATCTGTTCGTCGGCCCGCTCCCGCATGGTCGGAGCCGGCTCTCCCGCTCGTCGGCGCCGGAGGTCCAAGTGCTTCTCCCAGGCGGCGAGCCGGTCCTGCCACTCGTTCGCGACGGCCTCCCGCTCATCGGCCGCCGCTTCACGGGCATCCGCGACGGCCTCCCGCTCATCGGCCGCCGCCTCACGGGCATCGGCGATGCGCTCCCGCTCGTCGGCGGCCCGATCGCGTGCGTCGGCAGCCTGCCCGCGCGAGTCCTCGGACGGTGCGCCGTCGCCGGAAGCGGACGGTCCGTCCACGGAGTCAGTGCCCATAGCGGCAGTATGCCCGCCCCCGAGGACCCCGGCGGCGGGCGGTCGCGGCCGGGCCGTCTCCGCACCGTGGCGGGAAGGCAGGGGCCGCCCGCTCCCCTGCTACCAGGACGACTTGGTGACCCCGGGCAGGAATCCCGCGTGCGCCTGTTCGCGCACGCGCACCCGGGACAGCCCGAACTTGCGCAGATGCCCTCGGGGGCGGCCGTCCACGCTGTCGCGGTTGCGGACGCGGGTGGGGCTCGCGTCGCGGGGCTGGCGGCTCAGTTCGGCCTGGGCCGCGGCGCGTTCGGCGGGCGTCGAGGACGGGCGGCGGACGATCTCCTTCAGCTCCGCGCGCCGGGACGCGTACCGCGCGACGACGGCCTTGCGCTTCTCGTTCTTCGCGATCTTGCTCTGCTTGGCCATCAGACCTTTCCTCCCCGGGCGCGGATGCGGGCGACGGCGGCCTCCACACCGATGACGTCGACGGTCTTGATGCCGCGGGCGCTCAACGTCAGGCGTACGTAACGCCCTTCACCGGGCAGCCAGTAGCGCTTGCGCTGGATGTTCGGGTCGAAGCGGCGGGAGGTGCGCCGGTGGGAGTGGGAGATGTTGTTGCCGAATCCCGGCCGGGCGCCGGTCAGTTGGCAGTGAGCGGACACGGAGTGACCTGCCTCTCTCGGGACGCACCCTTATTGATAATGGAAACCATTCCCATATAGTAGCCCCATGACTCGCAACGAAGCACTGCCGGTCGTCATCGTCGGCGGACTGCACGCCGACGCCCGCCGATCCGTCGTCGGGCGTCTGCTGAGGGCGGTTCCCGGGAGCGTCGCGCTGCACCACGACCTCGCCACCGCCGCGGAGGGGACCGTGCGCCGGCGCATCACCGACGCCTCCGGCGTCCTGACCACGGGTGACGCGCCCCTCGTCAACGACTGCGCCTGCTGCGCCCTGCGCGAGGACCTCGTACCGGAGCTGGACCGGCTGGCCGGCGACGGCACGACCCGGCTCGCGGTCGTCGAGCTGTGGGACTCGGTCGAACCGAAGGCCATGGCCGAGATCCTCGCGGCCCACAGCGGCGACGAACTGGTGCTCACCAACGTGATCACCGCGGTCTCCCCGGCCCTCGTCCTGCCCTATCTCGGCAACGGCGACGACCTCGCCGAGGCCGGACTCGCCGCCGCCGCGACGGACCGGCGCACGGTCGCCGACACCTTCGCCCGGCAGCTGGAGTACGCGCCCGTGCTCGCCCTGGTCGACGACCCGGAGGCGGACGAGCAGGACCACGCGCTGCTCACCCAGCTGCACCCCACCGCCCGCCGGGTCGACGCGGCGTCGGGCGAACTCGCGGCGCTGGCCTTCGCCGGGTTCGACGTGGAGGCGGCCGCCTCGGCCCAGCATCCGGCCTCCGCGCTGCTGCCCCAGGAGGCGGACGAGTCGGGCGTGACCACGCTGGTCTGGCACCAGACCCGGCCCTTCCATCCCGAACGGCTCTTCGAGGCGCTCGAGGACCTCTGCTGCGCCGCCGCGCGCAGCCGGGGCCGGTTCTGGCTCGCCGACCGGACCGACAGCCTGCTCGCCTGGGACTGCGCGGGCGGCGCGCTGTGCGTGGAGAACGCGGGACCGTGGATGGCCGCGCTGCCCGACGCGGGCTGGGAGCTGATGCCGCCGGTGCGGCGCGCGGCCGCCGCCCTCGACTGGCACCCCGAGCACGGGGACCGCTGCCAGCACCTCGTCTTCACCTCCCCCGGCCTCGACCCCGGCGGCATCGAGCGGCTCCTCGACTCCTGCCTGCTCACCGACGCCGAGTACGCGGCGGGACCGGAGGGCTGGCGGCACCTCCCGGCGTCCTTCGCGCCGTTCCTCGACGCCTGAGGCGTACCGCCCGGCCGCCCGCCCCCATCTCGTAAGGAAGCCCCATGTCCCGACGGACCGCCACCGCCCGCAAGTCCCCGAAGCCCCGCTCCCGTCCGCTGCTCGCCCCCGACGTCACGTACGTCGACTACAAGGACACCGATCTGCTCCGGCGGTTCCTCTCCGACCGGGGCAAGATCCGCAGCCGCCGCATCACCCGGGTCACCGCGCAGCAGCAGCGCCTGATCGCCGCCGCCGTCAAGAACGCCCGCGAGATGGCGCTCCTGCCCTACTCCAGCCGGCCGGGTCAGACGGCCGGTCAGTCCGTCAGGTCGAGTCCCGCCGGCTGAGCCCTGGCGCAGACCGCCGGGCCGCCCGGCATCAGCCTGCCCTGGGGGGCGGCGGTCGGCGGGCTGCTAGGAGTCGGCCGGCGCAGGGGAAGGCGCGGACGACTCCGCCCGGTCGCCCTCCCACAGCGCGGCCCGGATCAGTTCCGCCGAGCGGATGGTCCGGGTGCCGCGGGAGACCGTCAGGCGGACCTGGGCGCCGGTCGCGATGCCGCGGGACGTCGCGGGCAGGGCCCAGGCCGTGGTGAGGGCCGTGGTGCCCTCGTCCAGCGCGAGGAAGCGCGCGGCCTTGCGGTCCTTGCGCCACTCGACCCGCAGCACCTCGCCGGTGATCGTGTCGGGCGCGCGCAGTTCCAGGCAGGCCAGGACCACGAAATACGCGGCCAGCGCGCCGAAGACCACGATCGCCGCCCACTCGACGCCGACCGGCCCGTCCTGGGCCGCCGCGTCGTGGAACCAGCCGTGGGTGCCGCTCGCGAAGTTGCCGGGCATCGTCGCGAGGAACGCCAGGAGCAGCGTCCAACGGCTGAACTTCCCGGCCGCGATGACGCCGAGCAGCAGGCTGACCACCCAGCCCGCGCTGAGGATCAGGCCGGGGCGGCGCAGGGTGCCGCCGTCGTGCGCGTCGGCCGCGATCGTCCAGTCGGGCTGGCGGAGCACTCCGAAGGCGATCAGGGCCGCGGCGACCAGCGCGGCGGCGCCGGCCAGCTGGAGGAGTCGGCCCTTCGAGGCGCCGAAGCCGGGCAGCAGCCGGGGGTAGCGGATCCGCACCGCGCGCCAGGTGCCGCCGTAACTGGACCAGACGCGGCGCCGGTCACCGGCGTCGAAGCCGAGGAGGCGGCCGGCCAGACTGGTGACGCCGAGCGCGGTCCCGTACGCGAGATAGCGGTCCCAGACGGCGACGGCGGCGGGCGGCAGCCGGGCGAAGTCCTCGTGCGCGGCCAGCCAGGAGCGCAGCCCGGCCCAGTGTCCGGCGCGCTCCAGGCCGCGCGGGGTCGCGCGCTCGCCCAGCACCTTGGCGAGCAGCCAGAACATCGCGGACGCCGGGAGCACGCAGACGACGAACGCGGCGCGGACGCCGTGGTGGCCCATCAGCGCGGCCAGGCCGAACAGCACGCCGGGCACGCAGGCGAGCAGCATCAGCCCGCCGGCCAGCCACGACGCGAACCGGGAGCGGGACAGGCCGCGCAGCCGGGCCTCGGCGACGATGTCCTTGCGCAGTTCGGCGTTGAAGGCGGCGGCGCGCTTGGCGTCGCGGAAGGCGATCGCCCCGATGGGGGCGCCGCCCTCGGTGGTGCGGCTGATCACGCGCTCCAGGACGCGCCGCTCGTAGGGCAGCAGGTCCTGCGCGGCCCGGCCCTCGTCGGTGACGTGCACGGTGCTGGCGACCGGGTCGTCGCCGGGCTGGCGCAGCTCGATGAGGCCGCGGGCGGCCAGGTCGAGCAGGGTGGCCGCGGCGGCGGACCCGACGCCGCGCCAGTTGTCGCCGAGGAAGCTGACCACGGCCGGGGGCTCCGGGTCGGGCCCGAACTCCTGGGTCGCGGGGCCCGGGACGACCGTGCCGTTGCGGGTGGCGAACAGCGAGAGGCCGAAGAGGGCCAGCCAGAGCACGATCAGGGCGGCGCCGCCCCAGTAGAGCTGTTCCATGTGACTCAGGTGACTCATCAGAAGCGCACCTGGACCACGTCCTGCGGCGCCCCCGCGGCCTCGAAGTACTCACGGCGCGTGTGCCCGCCGCCGAAGCCCGACACGACGTTGCCCGGGAAGCTCTCCAGGGCGGTGTGGTAGCTCTGCACGGCGCTGTTGTAGAACTGCCGCGCGTACGCGATCTTGTCCTCCGCCGACCTCAACTCGGCCTGCACGGTGGCGAAGTGGTGGTCCGCCTTCAGCTCGGGGTAGCTCTCGCCGAGCGCGAAGAGCCTGCCGAGCGTCGCGGTGAGCGCGTCCTCGGCGGCGGCCTTGTCGGTGACCCCGAGGTCACCGCTGACGGCCGCCCCGCGCGCGGCGGTGACCGCCTCGAAGGTGGCCTTCTCGTGGGCGGCGTACCCACGCGCGCCCTCGACCAGATTCGGGATCAGCTCGTGCCGCCGCTTCAGCTGCACATCGATCTGCGCCCACGACGCCTGTGTCTGGTTGCGCAGCCGGACGAGCCGGTTGTAGGTCCGTACGACCCACCACACCAGCACCACGACCAGCACCACCACGACAGCACCTGCGATGACACCCATGGGTGTGTCCCCCCAAAGCCCCTGAAAGAATTCGGCCCCCCTGGCCGACCGACGAGATCCTAGACCGAAAGCCCGAATGCCAGTTCCTTTTAATGGGGCGGTCCGACGGGCCGGTTCGCCGGGCCGGTCGAGCGGGCCGGTCCTACACTCCGCGAATGACCTTGAACTGGGAACAAGTGGTCGTGCACGCGGCGGACCCGGCGACGCTGGGCCGGTGGTGGGCCGAGGCGCTCGGCTGGGTCGTGGCGTACACGTCCGACGACGAGTTCGAGATCCGTCCGGAGGCGGACCGGACCCCGGGCATCGACTTCGTCCGCGCCGACGAGGTCACCCGGCACCGGGGCCGGCTGCACCTCGACTTCCGGCCCGTGGACCAGGCCGCCGAGGTGGCCC
The DNA here is from genome assembly GCF_040645755.1 of Streptomyces sp. NPDC046716. Classification (NCBI taxonomy): domain Bacteria; kingdom Bacillati; phylum Actinomycetota; class Actinomycetes; order Kitasatosporales; family Streptomycetaceae; genus Streptomyces; species Streptomyces sp. NPDC046716. The sequence continues at coordinate 43,903 of NZ_JBEYYU010000062.1, read as the reverse complement.
GCCTGGAGGCGCTCGGCGCGCGGCGGGTCGACATCGGGCAGGGCGAGCAGCCCTGGGTGGTGCTCGCCGACCCCGACGGCAACGAGTTCTGCGTGCTGGCCGCGCGCGGCGGGGAGTGATCCGGGGCACTGCGAGGCCCTGCGGCCGCATGTACCCTGGTGGGAGCAAGCGAAGGGGAGTAGCCCCGCGAACCGGTCGTCGACACACTGGAACCCCCGGGTTCCCGGTGGCCGGGCCCGCGCCGACACGGCCGGGTGGGCGAGACCTTCGACCAGGCTGACGCGTATCCGAATCCGTTTACGCCGTCGCCGGGTCGAGTGGTCCCCCGCAGCGGGTGGGTTCACGGGTCCGGCTGCGGCTCGTACAGAGAGACCCCCGATGCATCTCGATCCCGTGGCGATCATCACCGCCTTCGGTCTGATCTTCCTCGCCGAACTCCCGGACAAGACCATGTTCGCCTCCCTGGCCATGGGCACCCGGATGAAGCCGATCTACGTGTGGTTCGGCACCTCCGCGGCGTTCGCCGTGCACGTCGCCATCGCGGTCGGCGCCGGTTCGCTGCTCGGTCTGCTCCCCGGCTGGATCGTGAAGCTGGTCTCCGGCCTGATGTTCCTGTTCGGCGCCTTCATGCTGCTGCGCGGCGGGGACGACGAAGAGGACGGCGACGAGACCGGCCCGAAGACCGTCACCGGGTTCTGGCCGGTGTTCGGCACCGCCTTCATGGCCGTGTTCATCGGTGAGTGGGGCGACCTGACCCAGATCACCACCGCCAACCTGGCCGCCACCAACGGCACGTGGTCGACCGCCATCGGCTCGTTCGTCGCGCTGATCTCGGTCTCCGGACTCGCGCTGATCGCGGGCCGGTTCATCGCCAAGCGCGTGCCGCTGAAGACCGTGCAGCGCGTGGGCGGCATCTGCATGCTCGGGCTCGCCGTGTGGTCGTTCGTGGAGATCTTCGCCTGACGGTGACGGCCCTCGCGGGCGGCCGACCCTTGTGGATACAGGAACGTATCGAATACGTTCCTGTATCCATTTGTGGTTCGCGACCCGTCCACGGGTCGAGCGCTCCGAGCGAGGTGGCGAGGTGCCCGTGCCCGGCACAGTGACGAAGCGGCGTGCGCGCACGCGGCAGCGGCTGCTGGAGGCCGCGTTCGACGTGTTCGCCGAAGAGGGCTTCGGCCGCTCCACGGTCGAACAGGTCTGTGAGCGGGCCGGGTTCACACGCGGCGCGTTCTACTCCAATTTCTCGTCCCTCGATGAGCTGTTCCTCGCCTTGTGGGAGGAGCGGTCGGCGCGGATGCTCGACGATGTGCGGGCCGCGCTCGGCCGCCTGGAGACCGACCCGGACGACCCCGAGGCGGCCGTCCGCGCGGCCGTCGACGCGACCCCCGTGGACGACGCCTGGTACCGGATCACCGCCGAGTTCACGGCGCACGCGCTGCGCAATCCCGGCCTGCGGCGCGTGATGGCCGCCCGCGAGGAGGCCATCCGGGAGGCCGTGCTGCCGGTGCTCGTGGCCGCCCTGGAGCAGCTGGGACGGCGGGTCACCGACCGGCGGGCCCTGGGGGACGCGCTGGTCGCCGTGCACGACGGAACCGCCGTGCAGGTGCTGCTGCAGCCCGACGACGCAGCCGTACGGGACCGCAGGCACGCCCTGTTCATGAACGTACTGACCGCCTACAGCACCCCCTTGGAGAGCGCATGAGTGACACCAACGCCGATGTCGCCGACGTCATCGTGGTGGGAGCCGGGCTCGCCGGGCTCGTCGCCACGTACGAACTGACCCGCGCCGGCAAGCGCGTCGTGCTCGTCGACCAGGAGAACGCCGCCAATCTGGGCGGCCAGGCCTTCTGGTCGCTCGGCGGTCTCTTCCTCGTCGACAGCCCCGAGCAGCGGCGGATGGGCATCAAGGACTCCTACGAACTGGCCCTCGCCGACTGGATGGGATCGGCCGGCTTCGACCGGGAGACCGAGGACCGGTGGCCGCGCAAGTGGGCCGAGGCGTACGTGCGGTTCGCGGCCGGGGAGAAGCGCGACTACCTCTACGGGCTCGGCCTGAAGGTCACCCCGAACGTCGGCTGGGCCGAGCGCGGCTCCGGCACCGCGACCGGGCACGGCAACTCGGTGCCCCGCTTCCACCTCACCTGGGGCACGGGCCCCGAGGTGGTGCGGGTGTTCCGGGAGCCGGTCCTGGAGGCGGCCGAGCGCGGCCTCGTCACCTTCAACTACCGCCACCGGGTGGACGAGTTGATCGTCGAGGACGGCGCGGCCGTCGGCGTCCGCGGTTCCCTGCTCGCCCCCTCGGACGAGCCGCGCGGCGTCGCCTCGTCCCGCGAGACCGTCGGCGACTTCGAACTGCGCGCCAAGGCGGTCGTCGTCACCTCCGGCGGCATCGGCGGCAACCACGACCTGGTCCGCAAGAACTGGCCGTCCGACCGGGTCGGCCCGGCGCCCGCGTCGATGGTGACGGGCGTACCCGCGTACGTCGACGGGCGGATGATCGGGATCACCGAGGACGCCGGGGCCTCCGTCGTCAACCGTGACCGCATGTGGCACTACACCGAGGGCCTGAAGAACTGGGACCCGATCTGGCCCGGCCACGGCATCCGGATCATTCCGGGCCCGTCGTCGCTGTGGCTGGACGCCACCGGCAAGCGGCTGCCCGCACCGCTGTTCCCCGGGCACGACACGCTCGCCACGCTGAAGCACATCACCGCGAGCGGCCACGACCACACGTGGTTCGTCCTCACCCGGGCCATCGTCGAGAAGGAGTTCGCGCTCTCCGGCAGCGAGCAGAACCCCGACATCACCGGCAAGGACATGAAGCTGGTGCTCCAGCGGGTGAAGAAGGGCGCGCCGGGCCCGGTCCAGGCGTTCCTGGACAAGGGCGAGGACTTCGTCGTCCGCAGGAACCTGAAGGACCTGGTCGCGGGCATGAACGAGCTGACGCCGGACACCCCCGTCGACTACGAGCAGGTCGAGCGGGAGATCGTCGCCCGCGACCGCGAGATCCAGAACGGGTACAGCAAGGACCTCCAGCTCATGGCCGTCCGCAACGCCCGCTCGTACCTGCCCGACCGCATCACGCGCGTCGCCAAGCCGCACCGGCTGCTCGACCCGGCGCAGGGCCCGCTGATCGCCGTACGCCTGCACGTGCTGACCCGCAAGACGCTGGGCGGCCTGGAGACCAACCTCGACTCGCAGGTCGTGCGCGGGGACGGCTCCGTCTTCGAGGGGCTGTACGCGGCCGGGGAGGTCGCCGGGTTCGGCGGCGGCGGCGTGCACGGCTACAACGCCCTGGAGGGCACCTTCCTCGGCGGCTGCATCTTCTCCGGGCGGGCCGCCGGGCGGGCGCTGGCCCGGAGCCTGGCGTGACGCGCACGGCGCTCGTGACGGGCGCTTCGTCGGGGATCGGGGCGGCCGTCGCGGCGGCGCTGGTCGCGCGCGGGTACCGGGTGTACGGCACGAGCCGGAACCCCGAGAAGGTCAACTCTCCGCTGGCCGGGGTGACTTATCTTCCGCTCGACCTCTCCGACGAGGCGAGCGTCGAGGCGTGCGCGGCCGCCGCCGGGGAGGTGGACGTCCTCGTCAACAACGCCGGTGAATCGCAGAGCGGCCCCTTCGAGGAGCTGCCGATGGACGCCGTGCGGCGGCTGTTCCAGCTGAACGTGTTCGGGGCCGTGCGGCTCAGTCAGCTGCTGCTGCCCGGGATGCGGGAGCGGGGGTACGGGCGGGTGGTGATGGTCGGTTCGATGCTGGCCAGCTTCCCGCTCGCGTACCGGTCGTCGTACGTCGCGTCGAAGGCCGCGATCAAGGGGTTCGCGCTGGCCGCGCGGCGGGAGTACGCGCCGTACGGGGTCGGGGTCACGGCCGTCGAGCCCGGGGCGATCGCCACCGGGATCAGCGAGCGGCGCACCCAGTACGTGGCGGAGGACTCGCCGTTCCGCGCCGCCTACGACACCATGCTCGCCGCGCTCAACCGCAATGAGGCGAACGGGATCTCGGCCGAGAAGGTCGCGGCCAAGGTCGTCACCGCCGTGGAGGCCGGGCGGCCTCGGCCGTTGTACGCGGTGGGGAGCAACGCGCCGGTCGCTTTCGCTCTGCGGCGGGTGCTGCCGCGGGGGGTTTCCGAGCGGATGGTGGCCCGGAGACACGGGTTGCGGTGACGTCGTCGGCCGGGTGCGGCTCGCGTCGTGGCCGGTCGCGCAGTTCCCCGCGCCCCTGAGGCATGCGCTGCGCGCAGCCTCCCCGATGAGATGGCGCACGAAGTGCGCATCTCAGGGGCGCGGGGAACTGCGCGAGCAACCACGACGAGAGCCGCACGTGACGGACAAGCCCAGAGGCGCGGGGAACTGCTCGACCGGCCGGAATCAACCCGCGCCGGGCAGGCCTGCGCAGGCCAGGGCCAGCAGCGCGGCGACCGCGCAGACGGCGGCCTCGGCGCGCAGTACGAGGGCGCGTCGGCCGCGATGGTGCAGCAGTTGGTTCAGGGCGCGTTCGGCGCCGTGGTGCAGCGGGCGCTCGTCGGCGTAGCGCGGGTCGTCGGCCGGCACCGGGTTGGCGGCGCGGAGCAGGGCCAGGTCATCGGTCACGGTCGTGGTCTCCTGCGGTCACGGTCATGTTCATCCGGTCGATCTCGGCGCGCAGCCGGCGCCGGGCCCGGTGCAACCGCATCGCGGCGGCGCTCCGGCTGCACTCCAGGGCGACGGCCAGCTCGTCGACGCCCAGTTCCTCCCAGGTCGTCAGGCGCAGGGCCTCCTGGTCGGCGGGGTTGAGCCGGGCCAGCGCCTCGTGGATCCAGGCGCCGGGCTCGTCGGCGTCGGGGCCGGCCACGATCTGCCGGCGGTGGGCCCGTTCGTGGTGGCCGATGCGGTCGAGGAGACGGCGTCTGCGGCCCAGGCCCCGCACGGTGTTGGCGAGGCAGTTGCGGGCGACGGCGTACAGCCAGGGCAGCGGCGTCCCGGGCGGGAGTTCCGCACGGCGCCGCCACGCTATGGAGAAGACGTCGGCGACGACCTCCTCGACGTCGTGGGCGGCCCCGGGGTCCAGGCGGCGCGCGACGAAGCGGCTGACCGCCCAGTAGTGGGCGCGGTAGGCCGCCGCGAAGGCGTCGTCCGTCGTGCTGTCGCTCATGCCTGTGCCCGTGGTGCGTCCGTGCTCATGAACCGTAGGTGTCCGGCTCCGCCCCGATGTTCACAGGCGCGGTGTGTGATCTTTCGGGCGGGGGTGCGCGGTGACGTGCGGGCCGGGCCCGGACACGTACCGGGCATGAGAGGAACGAAGGACTTCAAGAGGGGCTTCAAGGCCGTGCGGTGGCTGACCACCACCGATCACAAGACCATCGGCACGCTGTATCTCGTCACGTCGTTCGGGTTCTTCTGCCTGGCCGGGGTGCTCGCGCTGTTCATGCGGGCGGAACTGGCCCGGCCCGGGACCCAGATCATGTCGAACGAGCAGTTCAACCAGGCGTTCACGATGCACGGCACGATCATGCTGCTGATGTTCGCGACGCCGCTGTTCGCCGGGTTCGCGAACTGGATCATGCCGTTGCAGATCGGGGCGCCCGATGTGGCGTTCCCCCGGCTGAACATGTTCGCGTACTGGCTGTACCTGCTGGGGTCGCTGATCGCGGTGGGCGGGTTCCTGACGCCTCAGGGGGCGGCGGACTTCGGGTGGTTCGCGTACGCGCCGCTGTCCGACGCGGTGCATTCGCCGGGCGTCGGCGCCGACATGTGGATCATGGGGCTCGCCTTCTCCGGGTTCGGCACGATCCTCGGCTCGGTCAACTTCATCACGACGATCGTGTGCATGCGCGCGCCCGGCATGACGATGTTCCGGCTGCCGATCTTCACGTGGAACGTGCTGCTGACCGGCGTCCTGGTCCTGCTGGCCTTCCCGGTCCTCGCGGCCGCGCTGTTCGCCCTGGAGGCCGACCGGAAGTTCGGCGGGCACGTCTTCGACGCGGCGAACGGCGGCGCGCTGCTCTGGCAGCACCTGTTCTGGTTCTTCGGGCATCCGGAGGTCTACATCATCGCGCTGCCGTTCTTCGGGATCATCTCGGAGGTGATCCCGGTGTTCAGCCGCAAGCCGATGTTCGGCTACCAGGGGCTGGTGGGCGCCACCATCGCGATCGCGGGCCTGTCGGTGACGGTGTGGGCGCACCACATGTACGTCACGGGCGGGGTGCTGCTCCCCTTCTTCTCCTTCATGACGTTCCTGATCGCCGTGCCGACGGGCGTGAAGTTCTTCAACTGGATCGGCACGATGTGGCAGGGCTCGCTGTCGTTCGAGACGCCGATGCTCTACGCGGTCGGGTTCCTGATCACCTTCGCGTTCGGCGGCCTGACCGGGGTGATCCTGGCGGCGCCGCCGCTCGACTTCCACGTCGGCGAGACGTACTTCGTCGTCGCCCACTTCCACTACGTCATCTTCGGCACCGTCGTCTTCGCGATGTTCGCCGGATTCCACTTCTGGTGGCCGAAGTTCACGGGGAAGATGCTCGACGAACGGCTCGGGAAGGTGACCTTCTGGACGCTGTTCATCGGCTTCCACGGCACGTTCCTCGTGCAGCACTGGCTGGGGACGGAGGGCATGCTGCGGCGGGTGGCGGACTATCTGGCGGTGGAGGGGCTGACCGGGCTGAACACCGTCTCGACGATCTTCTCGTTCGTGCTGGGCATGTCGTTCCTGCCGTTCCTCTACAACGTGTGGCGGACCGCGCAGTACGGGGAGCCGGTCGGGGTCGACGATCCGTGGGGGTACGGGCGTTCGCTGGAGTGGGCCACGTCGTGTCCGCCGCCGCGGCACAACTTCGTGGCGCTGCCCCGGATCCGCTCGGAGTCGCCGGCGTTCGACGCGGCCGGTGGTGCGCGGGCCGAGTTGGTGCGGGGTGGAGTGTGATCCGGGAGATCGAGGGGTTCTTGATGGTGGAGGCCGCGCGGGCCGAGGGACGGGTCGCCGCGCGGCGCTTCGTGGACCGGGTGCCGTGGTTGACGGAGACGCAGGCCGAGGATGTCCAGCGGGCTTATGTCGAGGCGTACTTGGGGTTGCGGCGGGAGCTGTGGCGGGATGCCGTGGGGCGGGCCGGGGTTTTGCGGGACGAGTACGAGGAGCGGTATCGGGTGGTGCGGGGGCGGGTTCTGGCCGGGGCGTGGTTCATCGGGGTCGGGGTCGCCGGGGTGACGGGGATCGTGGTGAAGATGCTGGGCAGCACCGGGTAGCCCGGTCGCGCGCGACTCCCGTCGTGGCCGGTCGCGCAGTTCCCCGCGCCCCTAGGTAGTTCTCCGTGCGCGGCTCTCATCGTGGCCGGTCGCGCAGTTCCCCGCGCCCCTGGGCCGTCTCTCACGCGCGGCCCGGCGGCCGCTTCTCGCGCAGTTCCCCGCGCCCCTGAGATGCGCACTTCGTGCGCCATCTCATCAAGAGAGGCGCCCCCGTACCGCACCTTGCCGAAGAGGGGCGCCCCGTGCCGTCCTCGTCGGAGAGGCGCGGCGGAGCCGCAGACTCAGGGGAGGCTGCGCGCAGCGCATGCCTCAGGGGCGCGGGGAACTGCGCGACCAGCCACGACGTGAGCCGCGCTCGACCGACAGGCCCGCCTACTCGCCCCGGCGACGGTCCCCGTGCCCCGGCCACCACGCCGCGTGGCCGATCAGCGCCGTCAGAGCCGGTGTGAACACCATCGCCATCACGAACGCCGCGATCACGATCCCGAACGACAGCGCGAACCCCATCTGGGAGAGCGTCGAGTTCCCGGCGAGCATCAGGGTCGCGAAGGTACCGGCGAGGATCACGCCCGCCGAAGCGATCGTCGGCCCGGAATGCCGCACGGCGGTCCCGGCCGCGTCGTGCGGACTGCGCCCGGCCCGGGCCTCCTCGCGCAGCCGCGACACCATCAGGATGTTGTAGTCGGTGCCGAGCGCGACCACGAACAAGTACATGATCACGGGGAGCATGAACATCAGCCCGGGCTGACTGCCGATCTGCGTGAACAGGAACGACGTGGCCCCCAGCGTCGCGCCGAACCCGAGCGCCACCGACGCCATCAGGTACCAGGGCGCGACCAGACTGCGCAGCAGCAGTCCGAGGATGACCATGATGCAGAGCGCGGCGACGGGGAAGACCACGGAGTAGTCCCGGTCGACGGCCTTGTTGATGTCGACGTAGACGGCGGTGATGCCGCCGACCAGCGCCCGGGTGCCGTCCGGCGCATCGGCCCGCGCGGCGGGCCGCAGCTCGTCCCGGACGGTGGACATGGCGGCGTCCGAGGCCGGCGGATCGTCCAGGATCACGCTGTAGGCCGCGGCGGTGCCGTCGGTGCTGCGGGTGGCGGCGCCGACCGTGCCGACCCCGTCGACCTCGGACAGCGACTTCCGGAACGCGGCGGTCTGCGCCACGGTGAGCGGGGCGTCCGAGTCCGACGTCAGATACACGCTGGTCGGGTCGGTGGTGCCCGCCGGGAAGCCCTTCTCCAGGTCGTCCAGCGCGACCATGGACTCCTTGGTCTTGGGCAGCGACGACGTGGAGAGGTCGAAGTTGGCCTTGTAGCCGAGGGCGCCCAGCGCCAGGACACCCATGACGAGCGCGGAGACCAGCGCCCACACGGCGGGCCGGCGCCCGATCGCCCCGCCCAGCTTGGCGAAGCCCGTACCGGTCGGCTCCCGCTGCCAGGACTTGGACGGCCAGAACACCTTCGTACCGAGCAGCGAGACGACGGCCGGGACCAGCGTCAGGCCCGCGCACAGCGTCACGAAGACGGCGATGGCGAGCGCGGGGCCCATCGACTTGAGCATGCCGAGGGTGGAGAGCGCGAGGGCCGCGAACGCGACGATGACCGCGCCGGCCGCCGAGGTGATGGCCTCGCCGACCCGCTCCACGGCGTGCACCATGCCGGACTTCGGATCCTCCCCGTCGCGCAGCGCCTCGCGGTAGCGGAACAGCAGGAACAGGATGTAGTCGGTGCCGACGCCGAACAGGACGACGGTGAGCAGCTCCTGGATCGAGGAGTCGGCCTTCATGTCGAACGCCTTGTTGGCGGAGGCGATCAGGCCGGTCGCGAGCGGCGAGATGAGACCGATCAGGACGACCGGGAGCAGCGCGATGATCGGGCTGCGGAAGATCAGCAGGAGCAGCACGACGATGATGACGATCGTGCCGACGCCGACCAGCAGGCCCGCGCGCTCGGACGCCTCGGACTCGTCGAGGGCGGTGGCGGCGGATCCGGTGATCCCGGCGTGCAGATCGGTGCCCTCGATCTCCTGCTGGAGGTCGCCGCGCAGGGTCTTCACCGCGTCCTGCTCGGAGGTGTCCGACGGGTCGGTGATCTTCGGCATGGCGACCATGGAGGTCTGCACGAGCCCGTTCGGGGAGGCCTTCCCGGGGACGACCGCGTCGACCTTCGGAATGTCCTTGGCGGTGAGGTCCCTGGATACGCGGACGATCTCGGCGGAGTCGGCGGCGGTCAGCTTCTCGCCGTCGGAGCGCTGGAAGACGATGACGGCGCCGATGTTCTGCTGTTTCGGGAACTCCGTCTCCTGGACGTCGGCCGCCTTGATCGACTCGTAGTTGTCGGGCAGGAAGCTCGCCTCGTCCGAGCTGGAGGTCAGTTTCGGCGCCAGCGAGATCACCGCCACCGCGACCACCACCCAGCCGAGGATCACCCACCAGGGCCTGCGGACGACGAACCGTCCCAGAGCTGCGAACATCGCTCACCGTCTCCCGTCACGCCGCCCCCGGGTTCCCCGCCAGCCTCACCCGGACCGGCCCGGCCTGCCACTCGGGACCGTGGATCAGGCGTCGCCGAACAGATATATGCGCGAGGTATTCCGGGACGCGGCGCAAAGGCGTAGATTCCCCTCACCGTCGCTGTACATGGGACATGCGGATGAACTGCGTCGGCGCTGTTCATCCTCTCCCCCCTCCTGTGTCACGGCCGACGGACGGCAGGCGTGCAGCACAGGGGGCCACCTGCGAGGCGGACCCGGCCGCTCCCCTCGGACGCACCATCCGGCCGGGTCTCGCCGCCCCTGTCGCGCGTCGCGCGTCGCGCGAAGACGCTCCACCGAGCCGGTGGTCATCGCCCGTCTCTGAGTGCGTACCGACAAAAGTTGTCCACAGGCTGTGGGGGCTCACCGGCGAAGTGTCGGCGGGGGCGGGCACTATGGGGCCATGAGTGACAGCAACGGGTCCATGCCCGACTGGGAGAAGCGCTTCCGGGCGCCGCGCGTGTCCCTGCCCGACTGGGCCGAGGACGCCCCGCACCGCTCCTTGTTCGTGTCGAACGCGACGGGGACGTACGAGCTGTACGCCTGGGACAGAGCCACGGGCACCCAGCGCCAGGCGACGGACCGGGCGAACGGGACGACGGACGGGGTGCTCTCCCCCGACGGCGCGTGGATCTGGTGGTTCAGCGACAAGGACGGCGACGAGTTCGGCGTCTGGCTGCGCCAGCCCTTCGGCGGCGGCACGGACATCGAGGCCGTACCGGGCCTCGCCCCCTCCTATCCGGCGGGCCTCGCGATCGGCCGGGACGGCGGCACCGCGGTGGTCGGCCGCTCCACGGACGAGGACGGCACGACGATCCACGTCGTCCGGCCGGGCGCCCACGCCCCGGCCGAGATCTACCGGCACCGCGAGTCGGCGGGCGTCGGCGACCTGAGCCACGACGGCACCCTGATCGCGATCGAGCACACCGAGCACGGCGACGCGATGCACTCGGCGCTGCGCGTGGTCCGGCTCGACGGCTCGACGGTCACCGAGCTGGACGACACCGAGGGCGGCGAGAAGGAGCTGGGCCTCGAAGTGCTCGGCTTCGCGCCCGTGGCGGGCGACACCCGGCTGCTCGTCGGCCATCAGCGGCGCGGCCGCTGGGAGCCGATGGTGTGGGACATCGCCTCCGGCACCCAGACCGACCTCGCCCTCGACCTGCCGGGCGACGTCTCGGCGGAGTGGTACCCGGACGGCTCGGCGCTGCTGATCGCCCATGAATTCGAGGCCCGCGGCGACCTGTGGCGGTACGAGTTCGGCACGGGCGCGCTGACGAAGGTCGACACCCCGCCCGGCACCGTCTCCGGCGCCACCGTCCGCCCCGACGGCAGCGTCGAGTACCTGTGGTCGTCGGCCGCCGAGCCGCCCGTGGTGCGCTCGACGACGGGCGGCGTGGTCCTCGACCCGCCCGGCATGAAGGCCCCCCGGTCCGTCCCCGTCGAGGACGTCTGGGTGGAGGGGCCCGCGGGCCGCATCCACGCCCTCGTGCAGAAGCCGGCCGGGGCGAGCGGTCCGCTGCCCACCGTCTTCGAGATCCACGGCGGCCCCACCTGGCACGACTCGGACTCCTTCGCGGCGGGCCCGGCGGCCTGGGTCGACCACGGGTACGCTGTGGTCCGGGTCAACTACCGGGGCTCGACCGGCTACGGCCGGGAGTGGACCGACGCCCTCAAGCACCGGGTCGGCCTGATCGAGCTGGAGGACATCGCGGCGGTCCGCGAGTGGGCGGTCGACTCCGGGCTCGCCGACCCCGACCGGCTCGTCCTGGCCGGCGGCTCCTGGGGCGGCTATCTCACCCTGCTCGGCATCGGCACCCGGCCCGGCGCCTGGGCGGTCGGCCTCGCCGCCGTCCCGGTCGCCGACTACGTCACGGCGTACGAGGACGAGATGGAGGCCCTCAAGGCCCTCGACCGGACCCTCTTCGGCGGGGCGCCCGACGAGGTCCCGGACCGGTTCACGGCGTCGTCCCCGATCACGTACGTCGACGACGTGAAGGCCCCGGTCTACGTCTCGGCGGGGCTCAACGACCCGCGCTGCCCCATCCGCCAGATCGACAACTACGTGGACCGGCTCGCCGCGCGCGACGCGGTGCACGAGGTGTACCGGTACGAGGCCGGGCACGGCTCCCTCGTCGTCGACGAGCGCATCAAGCAGGTCGCGCTCGAACTGGACTTCGCGAGGCGCCACTTGCCGGCCTGAGCCGCCCGGCGGGGCGGGAGCGGGGGGCGCGGGATGTGGCTTTATATCGGACCCGTACCGTAGAAGGCGTGTACCGGTTCCTGCTGACCCCCCGCTGGCTGGGCATCCACCTCTTCGTGCTGCTCGCCATCCCGTTCTGCCTGTACATGGGCTCGTGGCAGCTCGGCCGCTTCGAGGGCCGGATGGACAACCACCGGACGGCCACGGAGCGGACCGAGACGAACAGGACGGCGGCGGCCCGGCCGCTCGCCTCGCTGCTGCCGGTCTCCACCGACACCTCCGGCGAGCGGGCCACCGCGACCGGCCGCTACGGCAAGCAGCTGCTCGTGCCGAACCGCGACCTCGACGGGCGGGACGGCTTCTACGTCGTGACGCTGCTCGAGGTCGACGGCACCGGCAAGGCGCTCCCGGTGGTCCGCGGCTGGCTGCCCGGCACGGCCTCCGCCGCCAAGGCCCCCGCCCCGCCCACCGGCGAGGTCACGGTGACCGGCGCGCTCCAGGCCTCCGAGTCCCAGGGGTCGAACGGGGTGACGGCCGCCGGCGGTCTGCCCACCGGTCAGCTCGGCATGATCAGCGCCGCGTCGCTGGTGAACCTGGTGCCGTACGACGTGTACGACGCCTGGGTCACGCTCGACAAGGCCGACGGGTCGATGACGGCGGTTCCGGCCACCGCCCCGCAGGGCAGCGGCCTGGACCTGAAGGCGTTCCAGAACCTGGGCTACACCGGCGAGTGGTTCGTCTTCGCGGGCTTCGTCGTCTTCATGTGGTTCCGCCTGGTCCGCCGCGAGGCCGAGACCATCAGGGACGCGGAGCTGGGCCTGGGCGCCCCCGAGGAGCAGGGCGCCGCTCAGGCTTCGTAGGCGGCTAGGACGCGGGCAGCAGCCCGGTCTTGTACACCGTCCCGGCGCAGGCGTCCGGGATCGTCGTGGCGGCCGTGGGCGCCCCGGGCTCCGCGGTGTGCGACACGACCACGCTCCCGTCGCCCGAGCCGTCCGAGCCCAGCTGGGGGGCGAGCTGCGCGGAGGCGGAGCTGTCACCCGTGGTGGGCGTCGTGTCCCCGCTCGTCGACGGCGACGGGGAAGGCTCCCCGCCCCCGCCGGTGCCGCCGGTCCCGCCCCCGTCGCCCCCGGGGGAGCACGGCGTGGACGGCACCCAGGCGAACCGCACCTCGTACGCCTTGCCGGGCTCCAGGACCAGCTGGGCCGGCTGGCTCGCCGGGTCGGGCAGGCCGGACGCCCGGTCGCCCGTGGTGTGGTCCACCACGTTCACCGCGGAGGGGTTGGCCGCGCCCTGCGCGATGGTGACGATGCTGCCGGGGCTGTCGACCGTGCAGTTCGCGGCGGAGGTGTTGGTGACACGGAAGGAGCCGTAGACCGCGCCGCCGGCGTCGGGCTGGCCGACCGTCGGCACCGGAGTGCTCAGCTCCGTCGCGTCGCAGGCCGGGGAGGACGCGGCGGCCGTCGACGCGGGATCGGTACCGGCGGTGGCACCGCCGCCCGAGCTCTTGTCACCGTCGCCCTTCTCGCCCTTCTTCCCGCCCGCGCCGCGCTCCTCGGAGCGGCCGGCCGAGCCGCCCGACTCCTTGTCGCCGGCGCCCTCGGATTTTCCCTTGTGCGTGGCCGTGCTGTTGCCCGCGATGGAGGGGTGGTCGGTCGAGCCCGTGTTGGTCACGTGCAGCACCGCGGGGATCGCCATCGCGACGAAGACCCCGGCGGCGACCGCGCCGACCGTGGCCTGCCGCTTGCGGGCCCGGCGCGCCGGCACCGCGCGGCGCAGCTTCTCCAGAGCCGCGTCCGACGGCTCGATGTCCTCGACGACCTGTCGCATCATGCGCCGCAGCGCCAGCTCGTCGTCGGCCGCCGCATCGGCCGGACGACGGGGTGCGTCGTTCACAGTTGAGTTCCCAGGGTGTCGGTCGTGCTGGTCGCGCTTGTCGTGCTCGTCATGCTCGTCGTGCTCCCCGGACGCGTCCTCGGGGCCTCGTCCCGGGGTGCTCATACCGGCGCCTCCATGGCGACGCGCAGGGCCGCGATGCCCCGGGAGCCGTAGGCCTTCACCGAGCCCAGGGATATCCCGAGCGCCTCGGCGACCTGCGCCTCGGTCATGTCCGCGAAGTAGCGCAGCACGAGGACCTCGCGCTGGCGCCGCTGCAGCCCCTTGAGCGCCTTCTTCAGCGCGTCGCGCTCCAGGAGGTCGTACGCCCCCTCCTCCGCGCTCGCCATGTCGGGCATCGGCTTGGTGAGCAGCTTCAGGCCGAGGATGCGCCGGCGCAGCGTGGACCGCGACAGGTTGACCACGGTCTGGCGCAGGTACGCGAGCGTCTTCTCGGGGTCGCGCACCCGCTTGCGCGCCGAGTGGACCCGGATGAACGCCTCCTGGACGACGTCCTCGCAGGAGGCGGTGTCGTCGAGGAGCAGCGCCGCGAGCCCGAGCAGGGAGCGGTAGTGGGCGCGGTAGGTCTCGGTGAGGTGATCGACTGTGGTGCCGGCCGCCATCGTCTCGTCAGCGCCCTGCAGTTGCGTCGGAATGCGCGCGGGCATGGGCGCGATCACCGGCATGCCGCCGGGCGCCCGCCCCCGGGCCTTGCGCACGCCGATGGGTGCGAGGGGCGGACGGAGCACCGCCGCGCCTCTCGCCTGTACCGCTGTGAAGTCGAGAACCTCTGCCACGCCTGTTGGACACGCTTCCCCCCGTCAGGGTTGTACGCGTACGGCGCCCCATTTGCGACAGACTTCGCCACCGTCAGCATGCGTACCTACCTGCTCTTCCCCTATGCCCCTGTTACGCCTCGGGGACGACACCTCCGAGGGCGCCCGCTAAAGACGCTCCCCACCCCGCGTGCGGTTGCGGGGTGGGGAGGAAATCTTCGAACGGTCAACAGTCCCGCTGCAAGTGGTATGGACCAATCTCACACACAGAACCTACACAGATTTTATGTTCGAATCCGCATATGGGAAGGGGCGGCCCGCAGGTCGGACAGCGTGCGGGCCCCTATATCCCGACATAGGGGCGGGGATCAGGCGAGGCTGATTTCCGCCGCCACCAGTTCGGCGATCTGTGCGGTGTTCAGCGCGGCGCCCTTGCGCAGATTGTCCCCGCACACGAAGAGTTCGAGCCCGGTCGGATCGTCGAGCGAGCGCCGCACGCGGCCCACCCAGGTCGGGTCGGTGCCCACCGCGTCGGCGGGCGTGGGGAACTCGCCCGCGGCCGGGTTGTCGAAGAGCACGACACCGGGCGCGGTCGCGATGATCTCGCGCGCCTTGCCGGCGGTGACCTCGCTCTGGAAGCGGGCGTGGACGGTGAGGGAGTGCGTCGTGACGACCGGCACCCGTACGCACGTCACGGCGACCTTCAGCTCCGGCAGGCCGAGGATCTTGCGGGACTCGTCCCGCACCTTCATCTCCTCGGAGGAGAAGCCGTCCTCGGCGAGCGAGCCCGCCCACGGCACGACGTTCAGCGCGACCGGCTCCGGGAAGGGGCCCGTGGCGTCGCCGACGGCCCGGCGCACGTCGCCCGGGCTGGTCCCCAGCTCCGTGCCGGCGACGAGCGACAGCTGGGCGCGCAGCGTCTCGACGCCGGAGCGCCCGGCACCGCTCACCGCCTGGTACGAGGAGACGACCAGCTCGCGCAGGCCGAACTCGGCGTGCAGCGCGCCGACGGCGACGATCATCGACAGGGTCGTGCAGTTCGGGTTGGCGATGATGCCGCGCGGCCGCACGCGCGCGGCGTGCGGATTGACCTCGGGGACGACGAGCGGCACGTCGGCGTCCATCCGGAAGGCGGCGGAGTTGTCGACGACGACCACGCCCTTGGCGGCGGCGATCGGCGCCCACTGCGCGGCCACGTCGTCGGGTACGTCGAACATGGCGACGTCGATCCCGTCGAAGACCGACTCCTCCAGGGCGACGACCTCGACCTCCTCGCCGCGCACGGTGAGCTTGCGCCCGGCCGAGCGGGGAGAGGCGACGAGCCGGATCTCGCCCCAGATGTCCGCGTGCTGCGACAGGATCTGCAGCAGAACGGCGCCGACGCTCCCGGTCGCACCCACGACCGCGAGCGTCGGACGCCGCACCGCTTTACCGGTGTTCCCGGCGTTTTCGGCCATCAGCGGCCGGTGCCTCCGTAGACCACGGCCTCGTCGGAGTCCGAGTCGAGCCCGAAGGCGGAGTGCACGGCGCGCACGGCCTCGTTCACGTCGTCGGCCCGCGTCACCACCGAGATGCGGATCTCGGAGGTCGAGATCAGCTCGATGTTGACGCCCGCGTCGGTCAGCGCCTCGAAGAAGCCGGCCGTGACACCCGGGTTCGTCTTCATGCCGGCGCCCACGAGGGAGATCTTGGCGATCTGGTCGTCGTAGCGCAGGGAGTCGAAGCCGACGGTGGCCCGCTGCTTCTCCAGGGCGTCGATGGCCTTGCGGCCCTCGGTCTTGGGCAGCGTGAAGGAGATGTCGGTCAGACCGGTCGACGCCGCCGAGACGTTCTGGACGATCATGTCCAGGTTGATCTCGGCGTTCGCGATGGCCCGGAAGATCTTCGCGGCCTCGCCCGGCTTGTCCGGAACGCCGACGACGGTGACCTTCGCCTCGGAGGTGTCGTGCGCGACACCGGAGATGATCGCCTGCTCCACGGCCTCTGCCCCTTGCTTCTTCACGAGCGGTTCGTTGCTGACCCACGTGCCCTGCAGTCCGCTGAAGCTGGACCGCACGTGGATCGGGATGTTGTAGCGCCGGGCGTACTCCACGCAGCGGTGGAGCAGCACCTTCGAGCCGGAGCTGGCGAGCTCCAGCATGTCCTCGAAGGAGATCCAGTCGATCTTCCGCGCCTTCTTCACGACGCGCGGGTCGGCGGTGAACACACCGTCGACGTCCGTGTAGATCTCGCAGACCTCCGCGTCGAGCGCGGCGGCAAGGGCGACCGCGGTCGTGTCGGAGCCACCGCGGCCCAGCGTGGTGATGTCCTTCTTGTCCTGCGAGACACCCTGGAAGCCCGCGACGATGGCGATGTTGCCGTCGTCCAGGGACTCCTTGATGCGGCCCGGCGTGACGTCGATGATCCGGGCTTTGTTGTGGACCGAGTCGGTGATGACACCGGCCTGACTGCCCGTGAACGACTGGGCCTCGTGGCCCAGGTTTTTGATCGCCATGGCCAGCAGGGCCATGGAGATCCGCTCCCCGGCGGTCAGCAGCATGTCGAACTCTCGTCCGGCAGGGATCGGGGATACCTGCTCGGCGAGATCGATCAACTCATCCGTCGTGTCGCCCATCGCGGACACCACGACAACCACCTGGTTGCCGTTCTTCTTGGCGTCCACAATGCGCTTGGCGACCCGCTTGATGCCCTCGGCATCGGCTACGGAGGAGCCTCCGTACTTCTGCACGACAAGGCCCACGTGCGCTCCTCGCTCAGTCCGTCTGTCACCGCGCATGCGCGTGCATGGCGGTCGGCTCAGTTTAACGAGCGGCCGAATTCCGCCCCGGCTATATCGCATCGTGAGATGTCCCGCCCACGAAGTGATCACCGGGCCAACTGGCCACCGGCGTCCGGCCGCTCCGGACAAGCACATGCCCAGGCCCTCCGGGGTCAACCGGAATCGTGGGACGGGTCACATCGGGGCGCCTGCTCGCAGAGCCTTCTACTTGACCGTGCGAAGACCCAGGGGGGCGGCGATCTCCTCGGCCATGACGCGGCCCGCCTCCTCCTCCAGGGCGTCCTCGGCGCTGGAGAGGTCCTCGTCGGTGTCGAGGCCGTCGAGCTCGGCCAGCGGCTGGTTCAGCCGGACGTGCGCGACCAGGGACTGCAGGGCGCGCAGGGTGGCCGAGGCGGTCGAGCCCCAGTTGGAGAAGTACGAGAACTGCCACCACCACAGGGCTTCGGTGACCCGGCCCGCGCGGTAGTGGGCCATGCCGTGCCGCAGATCGGTGACGACATCGGCCAGGTCGTCGGAGATCCGGGCCGCGACGGGCGCCTTGCGGGGCTCGTACGGGTCGAAGACCTCGGAGTAGACGTCGATCGGGTCGAGCATTCTGGCCAGCCGCTCGCGCAGCTCGTCGACATCGGCCTCCGGGCCGAGGTCCGGCTCGTAGCGCTCGTCCGGGACGATGTCCTCGTGCGCGCCGAGCCGGCCGCCCGCCAGCATCAGCTGGGAGACCTCCAGGAGGAGGAACGGCACGGCGGAGTCCGGCTCGTCGCCCTTGGCGATCTCGGTGACCGCGACGATGAACGACTCGATCTGGTCGGAGATCTGGACCGCGAAGTCGTTCGGGTCCTGGCTGGTGGCGTGCAGGCTGGCATCAGACATCTAGGAGTCGTCTCCCCTCGAAGGCACGGCCGAGGGTGACCTCGTCCGCATACTCCAGGTCGCCCCCGACGGGGAGGCCGCTGGCCAGGCGGGTGACCTTCAGGCCCATGGGCTTGATCATGCGGGCGAGGTACGTCGCCGTGGCCTCGCCCTCCAGGTTGGGATCAGTGGCCAGGATCAGCTCCGTGACCGTCCCGTCGGCCAACCGCGCGAGAAGTTCTCGTATACGCAGATCGTCGGGGCCCACGCCTTCGATCGGGCTGATGGCGCCGCCGAGGACGTGGTACTTCCCGCGGAACTCACGGGTCCGCTCGATCGCGACGACGTCCTTGGGCTCCTCGACCACGCAGATGACGGAAAGGTCGCGGCGCGGGTCCCGGCAGATGTTGCACAGCTCCTCCTGCGCCACGTTTCCGCACGTGGCGCAGAAGCGGACCTTCGCCTTGACCTCCATCAGCGCCTGCGCGAGCCGTCGTACGTCGGTGGGCTCCGCCTGGAGGATGTGGAAGGCGATCCGCTGCGCGCTCTTGGGACCGACGCCGGGCAGCCTGCCCAACTCGTCGATGAGGTCCTGGACCACGCCTTCGTACACGGATCAGTCGCCTTCCGGTGGGTGTCGCTCGGTACGTACGGTAGTCGGCGCCGGGCCTAGAAGGGGAGGCCCGGGATGCCGCTGCCGCCGCCGAGGCCCTGGGCCAGCGGGCCCAGCTTCTGCTGCTGCAGCGTCTGCGCGTTCTCGTTGGCCGCCGCGACCGCCGCGATGACGAGGTCGGCGAGGGTCTCGGTGTCCTCGGGGTCGACCGCCTTCGGGTCGATCGTCAAGGCCCGCAGCTCGCCCGAGCCCGTCACCTTCGCCTTGACGAGGCCGCCGCCCGCCTGGCCCTCGACCTCTGTCTGCGCCAGCTCTTCCTGCGCCTTCGCGAGGTCCTGCTGCATCTTCTGGGCCTGCTGAAGCAGCTGCTGCATGTTGGGCTGGCCACCACCGGGGATCACGATCAGCTCCTGGGGTCCGGGTGCGTGCGGTCTGGGTACCGAGCCTACGTGGTCCCGGGGGCCACCGCCCTGGCACCTTTGACTGCACTCTTTCGGGTGAGAACGCCTGCGGCCCTATACCTGATGAAGGCCCACTTCTAGGCGTAAAACCCGCGAAAACGGGACCTTGGCCACCCATTGGGCGGTAGGAAGATGCTGCACATCGAGCCCCAGCCGTGACCAGTCGAGGGAGTGCCGGGTGAGTCAGCCGGAGATGCAGCCCGAAGGACCGCCCCAGGAGGGCACCGGCGACCTCACCGGGCGGGCGTTCCCGCTCGGCGACTGGGGCGAGCCCGCCGAGCGGCTCGACGAGCTGTACCGGTGGGTCGAGCGGGGCGCCCTGCGGACCGCGGACCGCTATCTCGCCGACCGGGTCTGGAAGCGCCGGGGCGCGCGGGCGCTGCGGGCGGGGGCCGTGCTCGGGGCCGTGTGCGCCGGGGCGCTGCCGCTGCTCGAGCTGACGGCCGCCGTGTCGGGCGCGGCGCCGTGGGGGTACGTCGCCCTGCTGCTGGCCGTGGCGTGCGTCGGGGGCGACCGGTACTTCGGGCTGACCTCGGGCTGGATAAGGGATGTCGCCACGGCACAGGCGGTGCAGCGGCGACTGCTGGCGCTGCAGTTCGACTGGGCGTCGGAGAGCGTGCGTGAGGTGCTGGGTCCCGCCGAGGGGACGGCGAGCGAGGCCGCCGAGCGGTGTCTGGGGGTGCTGCGGCGGTTCTCCGACGACGTGACGGAGCTGATGCGGGCCGAGACGGCGGACTGGATGGTCGAGTTCCGGTCGGGGCCCGCGCCGCTGGTGATGCAGTCCTCGATCCCGAGCGCGACCCCCCGCTCCCCGGAGACGAACGGCATCCCCCGCTTCCCCCTCCCCCCGGGCACCCGCCCCAACATGCCCCGCCAACGCCCCCCGGAGCCGAGGTAGCGCCCCGCCAGGGGCGCGGGGAACTGTGCGACCGGCCACGACGGGACCGGCACCCGAGGAACGACCCCTCCGCGACTAGGCTGACCGGAACACAACACCCAGCTGCCCCCGGAGGGGACCCGTGGCACCCGACGGCCCCACCGTCACCCGCTCCACCCTGCGCCAGCAGATCGCGGACGCCCTGCGTGACGAGATCCTGAGCGGACGGCTCACCCCCGGCCAGGAATTCACCGTCAAGGAGATCGCCGACGGCTACGGCGTCTCGGCGACCCCGGTGCGCGAGGCCCTGGTCGACCTCACGGCCCAGGGCCTCCTCGACTCCGCCCAGCACCGCGGCTTCCGCGTCCACGAGTACTCCCTGGCCGACCACCGCGCCATGATCGAGGCCCGCAGCCTGGTCGCCGACGGCATCTTCCGCGGGCTCGCGGAGAACGCCCCGCAGGGCCCGGCCGCCGCCGAGGCCCTGGCCGGAGTGCGCCGCCGCGGCGAGGAGGCGGCCCGCGCCGCGAGCGCCGGCGACCTGAACGTGCTGATCGGCTACGACCTGCGGTTCTGGCGGGAGCTCTCGGCGCTGTTCGGCAACCCCTACCTCTCCGACTTCTTCCACCGGCTGCGCGTCCAGTCCTGGATGTACACGGTGCCGCACCTGCGCCGGGCCGGGGATCTGCGGGGCAGGCTGTGGGCCGGGCACTGCGAGCTGGTCGACGCCCTCGCCGACCGGGACGCCCGGAGCGCGCACGCGATCATCGCCGCGTACAACGCCGACTCACTCGCGCTGGTCGAGCGCCTCACCGGCGAGCGGCCCCGCTGAACGCTTACCTGCAAGACAGGTCTGCCGCAGCCCGCCGCGCACTACCCTTGCGCTACGCAGGACGTCCGACTCTAAGGAGCCCCCTTGGCCTGTGACCTGTGGCTCGTCCCCCTCGTCGACGTGCTGTGCCACAGCCCCGACAATCCCTTCGCCGACGAACTCGCGCTCTACGACAAGGCGTTGCACGAGGCAGGACTGCCGCCGGTGCCGGTCTACGCGTACATGCCGGGCCTCTCGGGCGACGTGGCCCCGGTCGCGGGGTTCGACTACGACGCGCTGCACTTCCTGCGCCGCGCGTACCTGCTCCAGCTGTGCGGACTCGCGGTGACGCCGGTCGACGAACTCGGCGGGGACTACGAGCAGTTGCTGGAGATGTTCGAGTCGACGGCGCAGAGCTCGCACCTGGTGTGGCACTACGACCACGCGGGCGCGTACGTGCCCGTGGACTTCCCGACCCCGCTGTCCAACGACGAACTGCTCGCCGGGGGCGGCCCGCTCGGCTCGTCGCACGCACTGCTGCGCGAACTGGAGTACGTGGCCCAGGCGATCGGCATCGACCCGTCGAACCCGCCGGTGGCGCCCGCGCCGCCCGCCGGTCCCACCGCGCTCGAGGAGCCGGCGGCCGCGGTGCCGCTCGACGACAGCCCGTTCGCGCGGGAGCGCCATGTGTGGCTGGGCCTGCACCAGGCGGCGACCCGCAGCCTGGCCCAGGGCTCGATGATCATCTTCAGCTGAACCGTTCCGGTGGGCCGGTCCTCCGGCCCACCGGAACAGGCGGCTCTAGGCCGTGTGCTCGTCCGCGACGGACAGTGCCGCGTCCAGGGCGGCGAGGCCCTCCTTGGCCTCCGCCTCGGTGATGTTCAGCGGCGGCACGACGTGCGTACGGTTCATGTTGATGAAGGGCCACAGGCCGTTCTTCTTGGCGGCGGCGCCGAACGCGGCCATCGGCGCGTTGTCCGCGCCGGTCGCGTTGTACGGCACCAGCGGCTCGCGCGTCTCCTTGTCCCGTACGAGGTCGAGCGCCCAGAACATGCCGGTGCCGCGCACCTCGCCGACCGACGGGTGCCGCTCGGCGAGCTCGCGCAGGGCCGGCTCGATGATCTCCGCGCCGGTCCTCGCGGCCTGCTCGACGATGCCCTCCTCCGCCATCACGTTGAGGGTGGCGACGGCGGCGGCGCAGGCCAGCGGGTGCCCCGAGTAGGTGAGACCGCCGGGGTACGGGCGCTTGGCGAAGGTCTCCGCGATCGCGCCGGAGATCGCGACACCGCCCAGCGGCACGTACCCGGAGTTCACGCCCTTGGCGAAGGTCATCAGGTCCGGCACGACGTCGTACAGGTCGGCGGCGAACCACTCGCCGGTGCGGCCGAAGCCCGCCATGACCTCGTCGAGGACGAAGACGATGCCGTACCGGTCGCACAGCTCACGGACACCGGCCAGGTAACCGGCGGGCGGCAGCATGATGCCGGCCGTGCCCGGGACGGTCTCCAGGATGATCGCGGCGATGGTGGCCGGACCCTCGAACTGGATCGTCGACTCCAGGTGCTCCAGGGCGCGGGCGCACTCCTGCTCCTCCGTCTCGGCGTAGAAGCGCGAGCGGTACAGGAACGGCGCCCAGAAGCGGACAACACCGGCCGAGCCGCTGTCGTTGGCCCAGCGTCGCGGGTCCCCCGTGACGTTGATCGCCTGCTGGGTGCCGCCGTGGTACGAGCGGTAGGCGGAGAGCACCTTCGGGCGGCCCGTGTGCAGGCGGGCCATCCGCAGGGCGTGCTCGACGGCGTCCGCGCCGCCGTTGGTGAAGAAGATCTTGTCCAGGTCGCCGGGGGTGCGCTCGGCGATGAGGCGTGCGGCCTCGGAGCGCGACTCGATGGCGAACGCGGGCGCGAAGGTCGTCATCGTCGCCGCCTGCTCCTGGATCGCGGCGACGACCTTCGGGTGCTGGTACCCGATGTTCGTGTAGACGAGCCCGGAGGTGAAGTCGAGGTAGCGGTTGCCGTCGTAGTCCCAGAAGTACGAGCCTTCGGCACCGGCGACGGCGAGCGGGTCGATGAGCTCCTGCGCGGACCAGGAGTGGAACACGTGTGCGCGGTCCGCGGCCTTGACGGCGGCGCCGACCTGGGGATTCGGCTGAGGGGTCATGGGGCCGAGGGTAAAGGGGCGCTGCCCCCGGGTGCCATCGGCGTCCTGTCTGCGGGACGCCGGGGAACACGACAGTCTGTCGCCCGGCGCCGGTAGGTCCCTGAGCGGGTCCCTTATCAGGACAGGTCCGTTACGGAACCGTAGAAGCCACTAAGGGTCCCTCTGTCGTAGGTCGGCACTATTCTCGGTTTGTTGCACACATACCGGGGGAGGGTGGCGCGACATGGACAGACTTGAGGCTCTGGGGCCGGGGGACCCGCAGCGCATCGGGGCGTACCGGCTGCTCGGCCGGCTCGGCGCGGGCGGCATGGGGCAGGTGTATCTGGCGCGCTCGGAGCGCGGGCGCACGGTCGCCGTGAAGCTGGTGCGCGAGGAGCTGGCGGAGCAGGAGGAGTTCCGGAACCGGTTCCGGCAGGAGGTGCAGGCGGCCCGGCAGGTCGGCGGCGCCTGGACGGCGAGCGTGCTCGACGCGGACACCGGGGCGCAGGTCCCGTGGGTGGCGACCGCGTATGTGGCGGGGCCCTCGCTCCAGCAGGTCGTCTCGCACGACTACGGCGCGCTGCCGGAGCGTTCGGTACGCATCCTGGCGGCCGGCCTCGCGCACGCGATCAAGGACGTGCACGCGGCGGGGATCGTCCACCGCGACCTGAAGCCGTCGAACGTGCTGGTGACGATCGACGGCCCGCGCGTCATCGACTTCGGCATCGCCCGTGCGCTGGAGACGATCACCGACGGCGGGCTGACGCGGACCGGCGCGCTGGTCGGCTCGCCCGGCTTCATGGCGCCCGAGCAGGTGCGCGGCGACCGGATCACCCCGGCCTGCGACGTGTTCTGCCTGGGTTCGGTGCTGGCGTACGCGGCGACCGGCGCGCTGCCGTTCGGCACGTCCAACAGCGGGGTGCACGCCCTGATGTTCCGAATAGCCCAGGAGGAGCCGGATCTGGCGAACCTCCCGGAGGGGCTGCACGAGCTGGTCCGGGACTGCCTGCACAAGGAGCCCGGCCGGCGTCCGACGCCCGACGAGATCCTGGAGCGCACCGGCGCCGAGGACACCCTGGGCGACGGCGGCCGCACCCGCGACCCGTGGCTGCCCGGCGCGCTGGTGGCCCAACTGGGGCGGCACGCCGTGCAGTTGCTCGACTCGGAGGATCCCGAGGGCGCGGCGGACGCCGCCGCCCCGGCGGCCGGTCCGGCAGGCGCGCCGCCGCCGCCCGGCAAGCCCGGCGCGAGCGCTCCGGTGAACCACCTGCCGACCGTGGTGGTGGGCGCGGACGCCCCGGCCCCGCCGGCCGCCCCCGCGCAGACGCCGAACCCGCCCGCGTACGGCTATCCGCACCAGCAGCCCGGCTACGGCTACCCGCAGCCGCACGCCTGGCACGGGCCCTCGCCCTACGGCCAGACCCCGCCGTACGGTCAGACCCCGCCCTACGGACCGGCTCCGCTGCCGCACGAGCCGCAGCGCCGCCGCTCCACGGCGGCGCTGGTCGCGGTGGCCCTGATCGTGGCGCTCGGCGCGGGCGGCTCGGTGTACGCGTTGATGACGGGCGACGGCAAGGACCCGTCGACGCGGGCGGACGCCACGCAGTCCTCCGCGTCGGCCCCGGCCTCCACCGCGCCCTCCGGCGAGGGCGGACAGGACACGCCGACGTCGCCGCAGTCGACGCTGCCCGAGTCGACGGCTCCGCAGTCGGGGGCCGGAGCGGGAGCGATCCCGGAGGGCTTCATCGGCACCTGGTCGAACGAACAGGACAACGCGAACGGGCACCACACCCGCACCCTCGTCATCCAGCAGGGCGATCCGGGCGACACGACCCTGCAGATGACCCAGGAGGGCACGATCAAGGGCGTCGCCTACGAGTGCGTCTTCCAGGGCCGGCTGGCGTCCGCGAGCGGCTCCGAGCTGCACTTCGCCGGCACGCAGGTGGTGTCGGGGGGCCCGGCCGGCTACTGCAGGGCGGGCACGCCGAGCACGGTGACGATGACGTCGTCGGGCGAGCTGCGCCGTGTCCTGATCGACGCGACGGGCAACCGGCAGGACCTGACGTACTCGAAGGGCTGAACGGCCCGTGCCCCGGCCCGCCGCAGCGGACCGGGGCACGGAGGACACCGCGCGGGGTGCCTAGAGGAACGAGTTGATCTCGATCGTCTCGTCGCGGCCGGGGCCGACGCCGATGGCCGAGATCGGGGCGCCGGACATGTCCTCCAGCGCCTTCACGTACGCCTGCGCGTTCTTCGGGAGGTCCGCGAAGGTCTTGGCCTTCGTGATGTCCTCCGACCAGCCGGGCAGGTTCTCGTACACCGGCTTCGCGTGGTGGAAGTCGGTCTGGTTGTACGGGAGTTCCTCGACGCGCTCGCCGTCGATCTCGTACGCCACGCAGACCGGGATCTGCTCCCAGCCCGTCAGGACGTCCAGCTTCGTGAGGAAGAAGTCCGTCAGGCCGTTCACCCGGGTCGCGTAGCGGGCGATCGGGGCGTCGAACCAGCCGCAGCGGCGGTCACGGCCGGTGGTGACGCCGCGCTCGCCGCCGATGCGGCGCAGGTCCTCGCCGTCCTGGTCGAAGAGCTCGGTCGGGAACGGGCCCGCGCCGACACGCGTGGTGTACGCCTTCAGGATGCCGATGACGCGGCTGATCTTCGTCGGGCCGACGCCCGTACCCGTGCAGGCGCCGCCCGCGGTCGGGTTCGACGAGGTGACGAAGGGGTACGTGCCGTGGTCGATGTCGAGGAGCGTGCCCTGGCCGCCCTCGAAGAGCACGACCTTGTCCTCGTCCAGCGCGTTGTTGAGGATCAGGGTGGTGTCGGCGACGTAGCCCTTGATCTGGTCCGCGTAGCCGAGCAGCTCCTCGACGACCTGCTGCGCCTCGATGGCGCGGCGGTTGTAGAGCTTGGTGAGCAGCTGGTTCTTGACCTCGAGGGCCGCTTCGACCTTCTGGGTGAGGATCGACTCGTCGTAGAGGTCCTGGACGCGGATGCCGACGCGGTTGATCTTGTCCGCGTAGGTCGGGCCGATACCGCGGCCGGTGGTGCCGATCTTCCGCTTGCCGAGGAAGCGCTCCGTCACCTTGTCGACCGTCACGTTGTACGGCGTGATGATGTGCGCGTTGCCGCTGAGCAGCAGTTTGGAGGTGTCGACGCCGCGCTCGTTCAGACCGCTCAGCTCGGAGAGCAGGACCGACGGGTCGACGACGACACCGTTTCCGATGACCGGTGTGCACTCCGGCGAGAGGATCCCGGAAGGGAGGAGGTGGAGCGCATACTTCTGGTCGCCTACGACGACCGTGTGACCGGCGTTGTTGCCGCCCTGGTAGCGCACCACATAGTCCACGGATCCACCGAGCAGGTCGGTGGCCTTTCCCTTGCCTTCGTCACCCCACTGAGCACCGAGCAGCACAAGTGCGGGCACAGGCGTACACCCCTTCCGGGCGGGGCATGTCCAAGGTCAGGGGCCGGCGCCGCGTCGGTGCGGCGGGCCTGCGTGAGCCTTGGGGTGCCCCGGAATAGACCAAGCCCCTGGCGCAATAGCGCAAGGGGCTCTTGCACAAAGATGCTACCCGAGGAAGCGAGGCAAGGCCGAGGTGGCGGCGTTGGACCTTCCATCTGACCGTACGGGCGAGGAGCTGTCCCGGCAGTTGCTGGTGATCGTCGACCCGTTCGCCCGGCGCACGGACGGGGAGTCCGTGCGGATCGCCAAGGATGTGCTGTGCGCGGGCGCGACGGCCAAGGTGTGTCTCCCCGAGGGCCCGGAGGATTTCGCGAAAGCGCTGGCCAAGCGGGGTGCGCGGCGGCCCGTGGTGGTCGGTGACGACCGCGCGCTGCTGCGCGCGGTGTCGCTGCTGCACCGGGAGCGCGAGCTGTCCGGCGCGGTGCTCTCGATGGTGCCGGTGGGGGCCGGCGTCTCGCTGGCGCGCTCGCTGGGGGTGCCCTCCGGGGCGGTCGCCGCGGCGCGGGCCGCGCTCTACGGCACGGAGCGGCGGCTCGATCTGCTGGTCGACGACAGCGACGGGGTGGTGCTCGGCGATCTGCGCATCCCGCCGCTGGCCGAGGCCCCGGCGGGCCCCGGTGCCGGGCGGCCGTGGCTGCGGACGTGCCGTTCGCTGGTGCGCTCGCTGGCCGCGCGGCCCGTCCGGCCGCTTCCGGCGGACTCCGGTGCGCCCGCGCGGCTGCGGGTGGAGGCGGACGGGGTGACCCTGGTCGACCTGGACCAGCCGGTGGAGGGCGTCCGCGTGGGGCCCGCGACCGGGACGGGGCTCGCGCGGGTGGAGGTGCGGTGCGCGCGGACGCCGGGCCTGACGACCCGGGCGCACACGGTCACGGTGTCCGGCGAGGACTTCCGCTACCGGTCGGACTCCGTGTCCATCGGCGGGCCGGTGCGCCGCCGGACCTGGACGGTCCGGGTGGGGGCGTGGGGGCTGGCACTGCCGTGAGCGGTACCGGCCCCCGTGTCCCGGTGCGGGAACGGCCTAGCGGCGCCTGACCGCGGTCACCGTGAGGGTGCCGAGGGCCACCGCCAGGGAGGCGGCGAAGGCCAGCCACAGGGCCGTCGTGGAGGTGCCGGTCTCGGCCAGGTGGTGGCCGGGGTGCGAGGGGCCGGGGGACGGCGTGCCCGGGACGCTCGGCGTCGAGGGTGTCGAGGGTGTCGAGGGGGAAGTCGTCGACGGGGTGGGCGTGGGCGAGGTGGGCGGCGGGGACGTCGGCGGCGGGGACGTCTTGAACGTGTTGGTCACGACGACGGTCGCCTCCTCGTTCGTCCGCACCGGGAAGCTCTGGCCCAGCGTGATCGTCCTCGGCTCCTCGCCCGTCACGGTGAGCACGGCCGAGGTGTCGACGTCGGCCTGGTCGGCGGCGCCGGTGGCGGTCTCCTCCAGGGTGCAGGTCGTGTCGTTCGGGAACCGGTGCCGGGTGAGGGCGCCCGAGGTGGCGCCGGCCTCGACGTCCAGGGCGTCCTCGGTGCCGTCGGCGCAGCTGAGGGTGAGGTGCGCGGTGCCGGGACGCAGGCCGGTGTCGCCGCTGGTGCGCTTGGTGACGTCGAGGGTGCCCACCTTGACGAAGCGGTTGGTGAACCGGCAGGTGGGGCGCGGGTTGTCGGAGGTGAGCCGGACCTGCACCGTGCCCTGCGCGGTGTTCAGCCCCGACCCGGCCGTGCCGCAGTCGGCGTCGGTCATCTCCCAGTGCCCCTCGGCCGTGGGCGGCGGCAGGTACTCCTGGACGGTGTAGTGAGTGCTGTCGTTCACGGCCAGCTCGTCGGCGGCGGGGCCGGTGCCGTCCTCCGGGTGGGCGGTGACGGGGACGCCCTCGGTCTCGGTGGTGGCGGTGGAGCGGTAGGTCGTGGCGTCCCTGAGCCGGGCGAGCGGGTGGGCGATGACGTCGTAGGCGAAGGAGCCGGTGCCGCCCTCGGTGACCTTCTCGATGTTGATGGCGCCGCCGGGCGTGAACTTGTTGGTGAGCAGGCAGTTCGCGTCGTCGACGGAGGCCAGGTCGTAGGTGGCGTGCCAGGTGCCGCGCGGGGCGTCGTCCGTCGCGGGCCCCTTGGTGATCGGCACGTCCGTGCCGTCGCAGTTCAGGCCGGTCAGCTCCCAGGTGCCGGTGCCGTCGGGGGCCGGGATCGCCTCGTCGATCGTGTACGTGCCGGGGGTCGCTCCCGCCGGGGCCTCCGCCACGGTGACGGGCACGCCCTCGCGGCGGGTGGTCACCGGGGCGACGTTCACGGGCGGTGCGCCGGGCGGCGTCCCGAGGTCGATGTCGAAGGTGCCGGTGCCGCCGATCGACTCCTTCTCCAGCAGGGCCTTACCGCTGGCTCTGGTGTTGGTGTACGTGCAGGTGACGGTGTCGCCCGCGGCCAGTTCCACGGAGGTGGCGCCGGCGGAGTCCGTCCGCACCGCGCTCGTGCCCGGACTGCCGTCGGCGGCGACGACGGTGCAACTGGGCTGGGTCGGCGGGGTCCAGCCGCTGTCGGCGGGCACGACCTCCTTGAACGTCCACGGGGCGCCGCCCGCGCCGCGGATGAACGTGATCTCGTCCTGCTTCTGGGCCGAGGCGTGCAGGACGAAGTCGTTGGTGCCGTCGCCGTTGGTGTCGGCGTAGGAGACGTTGCCGTCGAAGCGGAAGTCGCCCTCGCCCGCCGTCTCCGGGACGGCCTTCTTGATCACCTTGATGGTGCCGGCGTCCGGCGGAGGCGTGATCGCGTAGTAGTAGCAGAAGACGTGCCGGGTGCCGGAGGGGAACGTCACGTACTCGACGTTGTCGCCGTTGACGGAGTCCTGCGCGCAGCGCAGCGCGGCGAATCCGTACTGTTCCTGGAGGCCGTTGAGCGGCTGGGACTTGGTGCCGCCCTGCACGACCAGGCCCGAACCGGCCGCGAGTTCCCGGCTGTTGAGGTCGACGGTGACGGCGCCGTCGAGGGTGCGGCCGGTGTCGTTGCCCTGGGCGTCGAGCTCGGGGGTGCTCGCCCTGGTGGTGAGGTTCTGCCGGACCGGGCTGGTGACGGTCGACAGGTTGAGCGAGGCGGAGGTCTTGCCGGTGATGCCGGTGCCGGTGGAGAACGTCCAGTCCGGCAGGGCCTCGCACGGCGGCAGCGGGGTGCCGGACGCCTCCTTGGCGGCCGAGACCGCCTCTCCGGACGAGTAGTTGGAGTCGGGGCCGAGGTCGCGCAGCGACTCCTGGATGTTGTTGCGGGCCTTGTTGGCCATCACGTCGGTGTACTGGGGGCACTTGCGGGCCACGAAGGTGACCGACAGCGGGTTCTGCGCCGCCGCTGCCGCGGCCGCCTGGGCTCCTGTGTGGCCCAGGCCCGCGAGGACGCAGGCCAGGGCCATCAGCGTCCCCAGCGCGGGGCCCGCCCATCGCACGATCACTGACCGGGTCGCCCCACGCATCCGGATCCACCGCCCTAGCAGTACGTTCCTATGACTACCGACATATAGGGCATAGCGGTTGACCGGGGGTGGCACCTAGGGGCCGGGCCGTGACGGGGGGCGAGGTTCGCCCGGACGGAGGCGGGCGGGGGTCGTCATCCGAGCGCGGGTCGCGCCGTGGCTGGTCGCGCAGTTCCCCGCGCCCCTGAGATGCGCACTTCGTGCGGCATCTCATCGGGCGCCCGCCCCAGGTGGGAGGCTGCGCGGAGCGCATGCCTCAGGGGCGCGGGGAACTGCGCGACCAGCCACGACGAGAGCCGCACACGACAACGGAAAAGCAGCGCGCAGCGCACGCTTCAGGGGCGCGGGGAACTGCGCGAGAAGTCCCACCGGCCCGCAGTCGGGGGACAACTCACGGCCGGGGCCAAGGCCGCCCGTCCAGCCGCTCGATCGCCCGGTTCAACCGCTGCAGGCTGGCGGCGAAATCGGCGACCTCGTCCTCGCTCCAGTCCTCCATGAGCCCCTCGAGCACCCCGAGATACCGCGCCCGGTCGTCATCGAGGAACTTCGCGCCCTCCACGGTGATCCGGAACTTGCGGGCGATCCCCCCGTCCGGATCCGGGATGCGCTCGACGAGCCCGGCCCGCATCATCGCCGCCGTCTGCCGGTTGAGCGTGGACGCGTCGAGCCCCGTCGCCTCGCTGAGCTGACCGATCGACATCGGCCCGACCATCTGGATCCGGGTGAGCAGGATGTAGGCACTGCGGTCGAGATGCCAGTCGGCACCCCTGGCGCGCGGACCGAACAGGTAGCCGTGCCGACCGAGCAGCATGGTCTCGAACTCGACCTGGCGCGTGGTCTTGTCCTTGCCCGTGCCCTTGCCCACCGCGTCCACCTTCACCTTTCTCGCACTGCCCCTGCTCAGCAGGTATATCACGCGAGATGTGTGTCATACATACGTTGTGCATCATGCATATTGGCTGTACGGTGCACATGCCCCGCACGCAGGAACGCGGAGGGGACCCACCGACAAGGAGCACCGTCAGTCATGGAAGCAAGCAAGCCCGAGGCCGAGGGCTCCGGGCGCATCGTCGCCGTCCTCGCGTTCGGCGGCATCGTGGCCTCGATCATGCAGACGCTGGTCGTGCCACTGCTCGGCGAACTGCCGACGATCCTCGACACCTCCGCGTCGAACGCGACCTGGGTGGCCACCGTCACCCTGCTCGCCGCCGCCGTGGCCACGCCCATCATGGGCCGCCTCGGCGACCTCTACGGCAAGCGACGGATGCTGCTCGTCTCGACCGTGCCGCTGATCCTGGGCTCGGTCGTCGCGGCGCTCTCCACGAACCTGGCGACGATGATCGCCGGTCGCGCCCTCCAGGGCCTCGGCGTCGGCCTGGTCCCGCTCGGCATCAGCCTCCTGCGCGACCTCGTACCGCCGGAGAAGCTCGGCACCTCCATCGCCCTGATGAGCGCCTCGCTCGGCATCGGCGGCGCCCTCGGTCTGCCCTTCGCCTCCGCCATCGCGGACTACGGCAGCTGGCGGGTGCTGTTCTGGGTGTCGGCCGCGCTCAGCGCGGTCATCGCCGTGCTCTACAAGGTCGTCGTGCCCGACAACGAACAGCGCCGGGAGACCGCGGGCGGCTTCGACTACGCGGGCGCCGCCGGCCTGGGCGCCGGACTCGTGGCCCTGCTGCTCGCCGTGTCCAAGGGCGCCGACTGGGGCTGGGGCAGCGGAACCACGCTGGGCCTCTTCGCCGTCGCGGTCGTCGTCCTCGGCGGCTGGGGCCTGTGGGAGCTGCGCACCGCCGAGCCGATGGTGGACCTGCGCACCACGGCCCGCCCGCAGGTGCTGCTGACCAACGCGGCCTCGGTCGTCGTCGGCTTCGCGATGTACGCCTCGTCGCTGCTCGTGCCGCAGCTGCTCCAGCTGCCGAAGGCGACCGGCTACGGACTCGGCCAGTCGATGATGGCGATGGGCCTGTGGATGATGCCGGGCGGCCTGATGATGATGGTCGTCGCACCGCTGGGCGGAAAGCTCACCGGCAAGCACGGGCCGAAGCTGACGCTGCTGCTCGGCACGATCGTGATCGCGGCCGGCTACGGCATCTCGGTCTTCCTGATGGGCGCCGCCTGGCAGTTGATGGTCGCGATGTGCGTCATCACCGCGGGGGTCGGGCTCGCGTACGGGGCCATGCCCGCGCTGATCATGGGCGGTGTGCCGCAGTCGGAGACCGCGGCGGCCAACAGCTTCAACACGCTGATGCGCTCCATCGGCACCTCCGTGTCGGCGGCCGTGATCGGTCTCGTCCTCGCCCACATGACCACGCAGCTCGGCCCCGTCACCCTGCCGTCGGAGAACGCGTTCCGCACCGGAATGCTCCTCGGCTGCGGTGTCGCGGTCGTCGCCGCCCTGATCACGCTGACGATCCCGTACCGCAAGGCGCAGGCCGTCACCGCGGCCGAGCCGGCCCCGGCCGGCCTCGCGCCCTCCCCGCAGTCCTGACCGACCGCCCGCACCCAGAAACACCGAGCACCGAGCACCACCGAGGAGCACCACGTGAGCACCGAGAACCACCGCGCCGTCGTCGTCACCGGAGCCGGTTCCGGCATCGGGCGGGCCGCCGCGCTCGCCTTCGCCGGGCAGGGCGACCGGGTGGTCGTCGCCGATCTGAACGCGGAGGCGGCCACCGCGGTCGTCGCCGAGATCGAGGGCGCGGGCGGCGCCGCCGTCGCCGTCGTCGGCGACCTGAGCGACCAGAAGGTCGTCGACGAGGTCGTCGCGACGGCGCTGGCCCGGTTCGGCGCGATCGACGTGCTCGTCAACAACGCCGGGATCATGGACTCGATGTCGGCCGTCGCCGATGTCACCGACGCCGAGTGGGAGCGGCTGCTGCGGATCAATCTGACGGCGCCGTTCCTGCTGTCCCGGGCCGTGGTGCCGCACATGCTCGACGCCGGGCGGGGTTCGATCGTCTTCACGGCGTCGGAGGCCGCGCTGCGCGGATCGGCCGCCGGGGCCGCCTACACCGCCGCCAAGCACGGCATCGTGGGCCTGACCAAGTCGATAGCCGTGATGTACCGGGGCCGGGGGATCCGGGCCAACGCCATCGCGCCCGGCGGCACGATCACCAACATCCGGCTGACCGTCGACCCGGAGGCCGCGGGACCGCAGGCGCTCGGCGCCTACATGGGCAACGTCGGCACCCCGGCCGGGGCCGAGACCCAGGCCGCGGCCATCGTGTTCCTGGCCTCGGACGCGGCGAGCAACATCAGCGGGGCCGTCCTCCCGGTGGACGGCGGCTGGTCCGCCGTCTGACCACGGCGCGCTACCCGTCCAGGCCGAGCGTCTTGCGGTGCTCCCGCCAGCGCTCCGTCATTCCGGTCAGCTCGGCCTGGACGAACTCGAAGAAGGCCAGCGTCTCGGAGAGCCGCCGGCCCGCCGGGGAGTCGGCGCCGATGGCGTCGACTCCTTCGCGCAGGGCGTCCTCCCAGCGCTTGAGCACGCTGTCGCGGTTGGTGAGCGCCTCGTACCACTGGTTGCCGTGCACCCGGAACAGGTCCCGCCGCGTCCCCGGCTCGCGCTCCCGGGTGACCATGTGCTGCTGGGTCAGATAGCGCACGGCCCCCGAGACGGCGGCCGGGCTCACCCGGAGCCGCTCCCCCAGCTCGGCCGAGGTCAGCGCGCCGGAGTCGGAGGCGAGCAGCGCCGCGAAGATCCGCGCGGGCATCCGGGTCATGCCGGCCTCGGTGAGCTGTGCCGCGAAGCTCTCGACGAAGCGGGCCCGTGCCTGCGCCGCCACCTCTGCCGCGTCCATGTCCCGATCATCTCCCCTGTCCGACGTGTCCTGTTCCGCGCCCCTGAGTTTATACGCTTCCTTAACTTCACAAATTTGTGAAGTGCGCGTAATTTCAGAATCATGACGAAGGCAATCACGGTCTCCGGGCTGCACAAGTCGTTCGGCAGGACGCGCGCGCTCGACGGACTCGACCTGGACGTCGAGGCCGGCGAGGTGCACGGCTTCCTCGGGCCGAACGGGGCGGGGAAGTCGACCACCCTGCGCGTCCTGCTCGGCCTGCTGCGCGCCGACTCCGGAGCCGTGCAGCTGCTCGGCCGCGACCCGTGGGCGGACGCCGTCGAACTGCACCGCAAGGTCGCGTACGTCCCCGGCGACGTGACGCTGTGGCGCAACCTCAGCGGCGGTGAAGTCATCGACCTGTACGGGCGGTTGAGGGGCGGGCTCGACCAGAAGCGCCGGGCCGAGCTCATCGAGCGGTTCGAGCTGGACCCCACCAAGAAGGGCCGCACGTACTCCAAGGGGAACCGGCAGAAGGTCGCGCTCGTCGCCGCCTTCGCCGCGGCCGGCGCCGACCTGCTGATCCTCGACGAACCCACCTCCGGGCTCGACCCGCTGATGGAGGAGGTCTTCCAGTCGTACGTGGAGGAGGCCGCCCGCGAGCACGGCCGGACGGTGCTGCTGTCGTCCCACATCCTCAGCGAGGTCGAGGAGTTGTGCGACCGGGTCTCGATCATCAGGAACGGGCAGACCGTCGAGAGCGGCACCCTCGCCGAGCTGCGGCATCTGACCCGGACCAGCATCACCGCGGAACTGGCGGGCGCACCAACGGAGTTGGCCTCGCTCCCGGGTGTCCACGATCTCGACGTGCAGGGCCGGCGGGTCAGGCTCCAGGTCGACACCGACAAGCTCGACGCCGTACTGCGCTCGCTCACCGGGGCCGGCGTCCGGTCGCTGACCAGCACCCCGCCGACCCTGGAGGAGCTGTTCCTGCGGCACTACCAGGAGGCCGCGCGATGACCGCCGTGGCGGGCACCGGGACGCTGCTGAGGCTCGCGCTGCGCCGCGACCGGCTGATGCTCCCGCTGTGGGTCTACGTCGTCGCGCTGACCGTGATCTCCATGCCGAGGACGCTGAACGGCCTGTACGGCACGGCCGCCGAGCGCGCCGGAGTGCTGACGACGATGCGGGCCGACGGCTCGCTGCGCGCCCTGTACGGCCCGGCGCTCGACGACTCCCTCGGCGGGCTGACCGTCTGGCGGGTCGGCGCGTACGCGGGGCTGTTCGCGGCGGCGATGAGCCTGCTGATCGTCGTACGGCACACGCGGGACGAGGAGGAGAGCGGGCGGCAGGAGATGGTGTCCGCCGCCGCGGTGGGCCGCCGGGCGCCGCTCACCTCCGCGCTGCTCACCGCGCTCGTCGCCAATGGCGCGGTGGCCGTGCTGATCGCGGCGGGCCTGGCGCTGACCGCCGGTTCGGGGCTCGCGGGCGCGCTCGCCCTCGGCCTCGCGACCGGCGGCACGGGGATGGTGTTCGCGACGCTGGCGGCGATCGTCGCCCAGTTCACCGAGAGCGCGCGGCTCGCCCGGGGGCTGAGCGCGGGCCTGCTGGGCGCCGCGTTCGTGCTGCGGGCGGCCGGGGACGCGGGCAGCGCGACCGGCTCGTCCGCGCTGACCTGGCTCTCCCCCATCGGCTGGCTGGAGAACACCCGCGCCTACGCCGGGGAACGCTGGTGGGTGCTGCTGCTCTTCGCCGCCGCCGTGCTCGCCCAGGGCGCGGTCGCGTACGTACTGGCCGGGCGGCGCGACCTCGGCATGAGCTTCTGGCCCTCGCGGCCGGGGCCCGCCCAGGGGCGCCTCGGCTCGGCGGGCGCGCTCTCCTGGCGCCTCCAGCGCGGCAGCGTCCTCGGCTGGTCGCTGGCCTTCCTCGCGTCGGGCGCGGTGCTCGGCGGGGTCACCGACGGGGCGGCGGATCTGGTCGGCGGCAGCGCGAACACCCGCGAGATCATCGAGCGGATGGGCGGGCAGACCGGGCTCACCGACGCGTTCCTCGCCGGGATGACCGGCCTGCTCGGGATGGTCGCCGCGCTCTACGTCGTCCAGGCGGTCCTGCGGATGCACGCCGAGGAGACCTCGCAGCGCGCCGAGCCGGTGCTCTCCGGCGCGGTGGGCCGGCTGCGCTGGGCCGCGGGCCATCTGACCGTCGCGTTCGGCGGGGCGGTGCTCGTCATGCTGCTCGGCGGGCTCGGTCTGGCGGCCGGGTACGGGCGGGATCTCGGGCCGATCCTGGGTGCCTGCCTGGTCCAGCTCCCCGCGATCTGGACGCTCGGCGCGGTGGCGGTCCTCCTCTACGGCCTCGCCCCGCGGGCCGCCGTCGGCGGCGGCTGGGGCGTCGCGGGCGCGGCGCTGCTGCTCGGCTGGATCGGCCCGGCGCTCGACCTGCCGCGGACCGTGCTGAACCTGTCCCCCTTCGGGCATCTGCCGAAGCTGCCGGGCGGGGAGATGGCGTGGGGTCCGGTGCTGGTGCTGAGCGCGCTCGCGGTGGCGCTGGTCGCGGCCGGGCTCACCGGGCTCGGGCGGCGCGATCTGTCCGCCTGAGCCCGGCGGAGCCCACCCCGGAGGTCCTGCCCCGGGAACCTTGCAGAAAGGTTTCAGCGTCCGTGAGGGGCATGGGCCAACGCACACAAGCCACCGCCGGCTGCCTCTCCGCGCTCGCCGGGCTCGGTCTCGGACTCGCCGTGTGGATCGAGCTGACCGAGGGACGGGTCCACCGGTTCGAGACGGGCCCCGACTGGCGGCTCGTGTATCTCGCGCTGCCCGCCTGCCTCGCCGGGGGCGTCCTCGTCGGCACCTTCGCCGGGCTCCTCCTGCACCGGCTGCTCGGGCCTCGCCTCAGATCGCGACGGCAAGGCCCGCAAGACCCCGGATGACGAAGTTCGGCTTGCGCACCGGTTCGGCGGCGAGCCGCAGCGCGGGCGCCTGGGTGAGCAACGCCCGCATGGAGGCGGCGAGTTCGAGCCGGGCCAGCGGGGCGCCGATGCAGTAGTGGATGCCCGCCGAGAAGGAGATGTGCGGGTTGTCGGCGCGCGTCAGGTCGAGCCGGTCCGGGTCGGCGAAGACCGCCGGGTCGTGGTTGGCCGAGCCGAAGAGGAGGGCCACCTCCGAGCCGCGCGGGATGGTGGTTCCCGCGATCTCGATGTCCTCCAGGACCCAGCGCTCGAAGAGCTGGAGCGGGGTGTCGTAGCGCATCAGCTCCTCGACGGCGGACGGCACGAGCGCGTGGTCGGCGCGCAGGGCGGCGAGCTGCGCGGGGTGGCGGAAGAGGGCCGCCCAGCCGTTCACCGTCGAGTTGACCGTGGCCTCGTGGCCCGCGTTGAGGAGCAGCACGCAGGTCGAGATCATCTCCTGCTCGGTGAGCCGGTCGCCGTCGTCGTGGGCGGCGATCAGTCCGGAGACGAGGTCGTCGCCCGGGTCCGTGCGCCGCTGTGCGATCAACTCCCGCAGATACTCCGTGAATTCGACCGACGCCGTCACCGCGGCCCGGGCGACCTCCTCCGGCGGGTTCAGCTCGTACATGCCGCAGATCGCCGCCGACCAGGGCCGCAGCGGGGCCCGGTCGGCCTCGGGGACGCCGAGCATCTCGGCGATGACCGCGACGGGGAGCGGCTCGGCGACCTGCGTGAGCAGATCGCCGCCGCCGTCCGCGACGAGCCCGGCCACCAGCTCGGACGCCAGCTTCTCCACGTACGGCTGGAGCCGCTGGACCGTGCGCGGGGTGAACGCCTTCGAGACCAGGCGGCGGATCCGGGTGTGGTCCGGCGGCTCCAGGTCGAGCATGCCGTGGTCGTTGAGGGTGTGGAACGGCTCGTGCTCCGGCGGGGGTGCCGTCCGGCCGAACTCCTCGTGGGCGAAGCGGTGCTGGTAGGTGCGGCCGAGCCTGCGGTCTCTGAGCAGCGCCGAGACGTCGGCGTGGTGCGGGATCAGGTACTGGTTCGTGGGCTCGAACCGGTGGACGCGGCCCTTTGCGCGGAGTTCCGCGTATGCGGGGTACGGGTCGGTCAGGAAGGCCGGGGACCAGGGGTCGAAGGGGGCGGTGTCGTTCATGGCGTGACGTTAGTGCCGGGGGGCGGGGTGCGGGTAGGGGCTGTTCGTCTGCCGGGTTTCCGGGGGTGGGCGGGTGCGGCTTTCGTCGTGGCCGGTCGCGCAGTTCCCCGCGCCCCTGAAGCGAGCTCCGCTCGCCCAGGGGAGGCTGCGCGAAGCGCATGCCTCAGGGGCGCGGGGAACTGCGCGAGAAGCGGCCACCGGCCCGCGGACGACGTACAACCCAGGGGCGCGGGGAACTGCGCGACCAGCCACGACGAAAGCCGCACGGGCCGTCCGGTCAGCCCGGGGTGACCAGGCGGGCCTCGTAGGCGAAGACCGCTGCCTGGGTGCGGTCGCGCAGGCCCAGTTTCACCAGGATGCGGCTGACGTGGGTCTTGATCGTCGACTCGGCGACGACCAGCCGCTCGGCGATCTCCGCGTTCGACAGGCCCTGCGCGATGAGGACCAGGACCTCGGTCTCGCGGTCGGTGAGTTCGCCGTACGCGCCCGGGTTCTGCGCCGCCGGCAGCTTCGGGGTGTCGGACAGCTTCGAGAACTCGGTGATCAGACGGCGGGTCACGGACGGCGCGAGCAGCGCCTCGCCGGACGCCACCACCCGTACACCGTCGGCGAGTTGGCGCGCGGAGGCGTCCTTGAGGAGGAACCCGGAGGCCCCGGCCCGCAGCGCCTCGTACACGTACTCGTCGAGATCGAAGGTGGTCAGGACGAGCACCTTCGTCGCCGTCGAGGCGGCGACGATCTCGCGGGTGGCGTCGATGCCGTTCATCTCGGGCATGCGGATGTCCATCAGGACCACGTCGGGGCTCAGGTCGCGGACCCGGGCTACCGCCTCGATGCCGTTGACCGCCTCGCCGACGACCTCGATGTCGGGCATCGCGCCCAGCAGCACCGAGAAACCCTCGCGGACCATCATCTGGTCGTCGGCGATCAGTACCTTGATCATGCGTCGGCCTCCGGCGCGGAGGCGACGGGCACGAAGACCGTGATCTCGTAGCCGCCGTCGGCGGTTCCGCCCGCCGTCATCTCGCCGCTGAGCATGGAGACCCGCTCGCGCATCCCGGTGATGCCGTGGCCGGCGCCGGGCGAGGGCTTGAGCAGGCCGGTGGCCGGGCCGTTGACGACGCGCAGGCCGAGCCCGCCCAGGACGTAGCTGACCTCGACGGCGGCCTCGGCGCCGGGCGCGTGGCGCAGGGCGTTGCTCAGCGCCTCCTGCACGATCCGGTACGCCGACAGCTCGACGCCGGGCGGCAGGTCGCGGACGGCGCCGGTGACGGTCCTGGTGACGGTCAGGCCCGCCTCCCGCACGTTCTCCAGGAGCCGGTCGAGGTCGGCGAGCGTGGGCTGCGGCGCGTCCGGCGCGGTCGGGTACGCGGCGGAGTCCACCCGTACGACGCCCAGGACCCGGCGCAGCTCGGTGAGGGCCGCCACCGCGTTCTCCCGGATGGTGACGAAGGCCTGCTCCAGCTCGGGCGGCGGGTTCTCCACGCGGTAGGGCGCCGCCTCCGCCTGGATCGCCACCACCGACATGTGGTGGGCGACGACGTCGTGCAGTTCGCGGGCGATGGTCGTGCGCTCTTCGAGGAGGGTCCGCTTGTCGCGCTCGACGGCGGTGACGGTGCGCTCGGCGACGACCTGGCGCCTGCTGGTGCGGTTGGCCTGGATCAGGACGACGAGGGCCAGCACGATGCCGGAGAACAGCGCCATCGGCACCGCGTCGCTGTCGTACCAGCCGCCGAGCACCCCGCCGCCCAACACCCCGTACACCCCGCTGATCGCCCACATCCACGCCGCCGTACGCGGCCGGGTGCGGGCCGCGACGACCGCCATCACCGCCGTGTGCGCCACGATGCTCGCGCCCGCCCACGGGTAGAGGTCGCCGCTCGCCGCGGCGAGTATGGGGGCCGCGGCGAGCGAGACCCACCAGGCGAGCACCGGGCGCACCAGCGTGAGCGCCACGGAGATCGCGGCGAGCGGCCCCGTCAGCAGCGCGGTGAACTCGCCGACGGGGGACATCACGCCGATCGCCAGGCTGATCAGCGCCAGGCTCAGGACGACGGCGTGCGGCAGGAGCTCCAGCTGCCGCCGGGTCCGCTCCCCGAACAGCTGGGCGATCGGCCCGTCCGTGGCCATCCGCGGCAGCGGGCGGTAGTCCCGCACATTCTGGAACAGGTCCGTGCGCAGCCCCCGCAGCGCCGCCTGCGCGGAAGCGAACTCCGGGCTGTGCTCGCGGGGAGCCGTGGAGGTGGTCGTCTCGGTCATGCCACGACCGTACGGGGCGGCCGGGGCGCCGGTCGTCCCCAGGGAGACGGGTCACTGTGGTCCGCCTTGAGTACTACCCGCCGACATGCGGGCCTCCCGGGACCGTCGGATGCTGGTCGAGGTGAACACGTCGGCGAAGGACCCCGAGACCCCAGCCCGGACCGGCTGGGGGCGGACCCGGATCGGCGTGGCGGTGCTCGCGGTCGTCCTCCTCGCGGTCGCTCTCGTCGCGGCCGTCACCATGGACGATCCGGTGCAGGACCTGCAAGGTCCCGGCCTGCGCTCCACGCTCACCCTCGTGTGCGGCGTCCTCGGTCTGTCGCTGCTGGCCGCCGCGCTGCTGTGGCCCTCGACCGCGAAACCCCGCTCGCTGGCCCTGTTCAGCGGCGCCGTGAGCGTGCTGTGCGTGGCGGCCACCGTGTTCATCTGGGTGTGCGTGTCCGTCGACGACCAGCTGCACTCGATCCCCGGCTCCGCCGTCTCCACTCCGGCACAGGCCCGGCAGGCCCTGGAGAAGCAGGGCCTCGCGAGCGGCCGCGCGGCGATCCCCACGGGCGTGATGATCGAGACGATGCAGTACACCAGCAGCAACAACGTGAAGCTCACCGGCTACCTCTGGCAGCGGCTGCCCAAGGGCACCGAGACCGCCGAGATCGATCTCCCGAACGCCGTCGAGGGCGGCATCGGCGACGAGATCTACCGGGACCCGGCGCCGGGCGGCCGGGAGGTCGTCGGCTGGAAGCTGAACACCACGGTCCGCGAGTACTTCGACTACAGCCACTACCCGCTCGACCGGCAGGTCGTGTGGCTGACCCTGTGGCCCAAGCACTCCGCCGAGAACACGCTGGTGCCGGACTTCGCCGCGTACCCGCCGTGGAAGACGCACGACGGGTACGGCGTCTACCACGATCTGGTCAGCGGCGACTGGTCGCGGCAGTTCTCGACCTTCAGCGTCGGCCACGGCACCGCCCACACCAACTACGGGCGCCCCGGCCTCTCCGTCGGCAACCAGATCCCCCAGCTCACGTACTCGATCGGCCTGAACCGGGCCTTCCTCAGCCCGCTGCTGAACCGGCTCGTGCCGCTGGTCGTGATCGCGATGCTGGTGTTCGCGTCGCTGTTCGTGGTCACGAAGGACTCCGACCGGCGCTCGCTGTCCGGGTTCAGCACCTGGGCCGTGATCGGCTTCTGCGGATCGATGATGCTGGTGGTGTCGGTGCAGCACAGTTCGCTGCGGTCCGACACCGGCTCCGGCGGCATCGTCTACGCCGAGTACTTCTACTTCATCCTGTACCTGGTCATCGGCCTGGTGGCGCTGAACGCGGTCGAGCACACGTCGGACAAGCGGATCCGGCTCGTCGACTGGCGCGGGAACAGCGCGGCCCGGCTGCTGTACTGGCCGGTGACCTGTCTGCTGCTGTTCGCGGTGACGACGTTCGTGTTCGTCCTGTGAGGTCGCGGATCCGGCCCCGCTAGGAAGCGGATCTGGGCCGGACCAGTCCCGATTCGTACGCGAACACCGCCGCCTGCGTGCGGTCGCGCAGGCCCAGCTTCACCAGGATCCGGCCCACATGGGTCTTCACCGTCTGCTCGGCCACCACCAACTCCCCCGCGATCTCCGCGTTCGACCGGCCCTGGGCGATGAGGATCAGCACCTCCGTCTCCCGCTCGGTCAGCTCCGGGGGCCGCGCTCCGGTCGGGGCCGGCCCGCCAGAGCCGTCCGCAAGGCGCGCGTACTCGGCGATCAGGCGGCGGGTGACGGTCGGCGCGAGGAGGGCCTCGCCGGACGCCACGACCCGTACCGCCTCGGCCAGTTGGTCGGCCGAGGCGTCCTTGAGCAGGAACCCGGACGCGCCCGCGCGCAGCGCCTCGTACACGTACTCGTCGAGGTCGAACGTGGTCAGGACGAGCACCCGCACCGCCGCGTCGGACGCCGTGGCCCGCCGGGTGGCCTCGATGCCGCTCAGCTCCGGCATGCGGATGTCCATCAGGACCACGTCGGGGCGGAGTTCGGCGATCTGGGAGAGGGCGTCGAGTCCGTCGACGGCCTGCCCGACGACCTCGATGTCGGGCTGGGTGTTCAGCAGCACCGAGAAGCCCTGGCGGACCATCATCTGGTCGTCGGCGATCAGCACCCGGATCGGTGGTGCGGTGGACTGGGTGAGCGGGGTGGGCGGGGTGGCCATCAGCTGCCTCCTGCGGGAAGAAAGACGCGGATCTCGAAGCCGCCGGTCTCCGGCACCGGGCCCGACTCCAGGGTGCCGCCGAGCATCGCGGCGCGCTCCCGCATGCCGAGCAGGCCGTGGCCCGCGCCGGGCGAGTCCGGCACCGGGCCCTCGGGCGCCGTGTTCGTGACGCGGACCCGCAGCCCGTCCGGGCCGTGGTCGAGCGCCACCTCCACCCGGGAACCGGGCGCGTGCCGCAGCGCGTTGCTCAACGCCTCCTGCACGATCCGGTACGCCGACAGCTCGACGCCGGGCGGCAGGGGCCGCCGCCGCCCCGTCTCCAGGGTGGTCACGGTGAGCCCGGCGGCCCGGGTGCCCGCGACGAGGCCGTCGAGGCGGTCCAGGGTGGGCTGCGGGAGCTGGGGCGCGGCGGCGGTGCCCGGGTCGGTCTCGTCGGCGGGGCCCTCGGCCGGGTCCGCGCGGAGCACGCCGAGGACCCGGCGCAGCTCGGCGAGCGCCTCCACCGCGTTCTGTCTGATGCTCTCCAGGTTCTCCGTCAGCTCGGCCGACGGGTCCTCGACCAGGTGCGGGGCGACCTGCGCCTGGATGGAGATGACGGACATGTGGTGGGCGACCACGTCGTGCAGCTCGCGGGCGATGCGGCCGCGCTCCTCGAGCGCCGTGCGCCGGGACCGCTCCTCCGCGGTGATCTCCTCCTGCGCGACGAGCCGGGTGCGGGCCTCGCTGCGGCCGCGTATCGCGATGCCGAGCAGGGCGATCACCGCGAACACGACCGCCGAGAGCAAGGTCGTCGAGGAGTACGTGGCCACGTCGGACACCGTGCGCTGGAGCAGTGGCCCGGCCAGGGCGCTCAGGCCCGCCGCGACGACCACGGCCCGGGCCGGCGCGCGCAGCGCGAGGAGCATCAGCACCGTGGCGTGCGCGACGAGCGCGGGGCCGGCCCAGGGCCACTCGGTGTCGGGCGACGCCGTCTGCTGGGTCAGCCGGTGCTCGGCGAGCCGGGCGACGAGCACCATGTCGAGCAGCGACAGCCAGAACGCCGGAACCGGCCGCCACAGCGCGAGCAGCATCGCGGCGCCCTGCACCACGGCGAGGAAGGTGCCGAGCGCGACGCCCGCGTCGTAGCGGATGCCGATCTGGTCGATGTTCGACAGCGTCGTGCCGAGCGTGATCCAGAAGACCAGCAGGTGGGGTGCCCAGCGCAGCCGGCGCGGTCGGGTCAGGGGCGGGAGCGGCATCGGGGCGAGGGTGACCAGATCGCGGCGCAGGGTGCGGCCCAGGGCCCGCAGGGCGACCCCGAAGTCCTCCGTGTCGCCGCCGCTCATGGCGCCGAGCCTATGCTCGGCCGAGATCTTCCGTGGGCGCTTCATCGGGATCCGGCCGTTCGCCGGGGCAGTATCCGTTCCGCTGCCGGGTGCGGCTTTCGTCGTGGCTGGTCGCGCAGTTCCCCGCGCCCCTGAGATGCGCACTTCGTGCGCCATCTCCTCGGGGAAGGCTGCGCGCAGCGCATGCCTTCAGGGGCGCCATGGAGCAGTCCGACGAGTTCGGCAACGT
>NZ_JBEYYU010000061.1:0-51322 GCF_040645755.1 Streptomyces sp. NPDC046716 | reverse complement strand
GTGACGTCCGGCAGGCCCAGCTCCTCGCCCTGGTAGATGTACGCCGAACCCGGCAGCGCCAGCATCAACAGGGTGGCCGCGCGGGCCCGGCGCAGCCCCAGTTCCCGGTCGCCCGCCGTCCTGATCTGCGTACCCAGACCCGACGGATTCGCGTACCGCGTCGCATGCCGCGTCACGTCGTGGTTCGACAGCACCCAGGTCGCCGGCGCGCCCACCGGACGCATCGCGTCCAGCGACGTGTCGATGATCTTCCGGAGCTCGTCGGCCTCCCAAGGGGCGCCCAGGTACTGGAAGTTGAAGGCCTGGTGCAGCTCGTCAGGACGCACATAGTTCGCGGTGCGCTCCACGGTCGGGGTCCACGCCTCCGCGACGAAGATCCGCTCACCGTCGTACTCGTCCAGGATCGTCCGCCACGAACGGTAGATCGCGTGCACACCGTCCTGGTCGAAGAACGGCATGACATCGTTGCCCAGCAACTTCAACTGATCACCGCCACCGAGGTCCGGCAGCCCCTCCGCCTTCACCAGACCGTGCGCCACATCGATCCGGAAACCGTCCACACCCATGTCGAGCCAGAAACGCAGGATCGACCGGAACTCGTCCGCGACCGCCGGATGCTCCCAGTTGAAGTCCGGCTGCTCCGGCGCGAACAGATGGAGGTACCACTCCCCGTCCGGCAGCCGCGTCCACGCCGGACCACCG
Organism: Streptomyces sp. NPDC046716; assembly: GCF_040645755.1. Taxonomy (NCBI): domain Bacteria; kingdom Bacillati; phylum Actinomycetota; class Actinomycetes; order Kitasatosporales; family Streptomycetaceae; genus Streptomyces; species Streptomyces sp. NPDC046716. The sequence continues at coordinate 50,620 of NZ_JBEYYU010000061.1, read as the reverse complement.
AAGATGGACTCCCAGTCGTTCGGGGGCAGTTCACCGCTCTCGCCCTTGCCGGGGCGGAAGTGGTAGCGGTCCCGCAGCGGCGACCCGGAACCCTCCGCCACCGCCCGCTTGAACCACTCGTGCTGGTCCGAGGAGTGGTTCGGCACGAGGTCCACGATGATCCGCAGCCCCAAGTCGTGCGCGTCCCGGATCACCGCATCGGCGTCGAGCAGCGTGCCGTACATCGGGTCGACGGCCCGGTAGTCCGCGACGTCGTAGCCGCCGTCGGCCTGCGGGGACGCGTAGAACGGCGACAACCAGACGGCATCCGCCCCCAGCTCCTTCAGGTACGGCAGACGGCGCCGGATGCCCTCCAGATCACCCGTCCCATCGGCATCACTGTCGGCGAAACTGCGCGGGTACACCTGGTAGATCACCGCGTCCCGCCACCAGTCGGCGGCCTCGCGGGTCGTGGTGGCAAACGAAGCGGGCACAGCTGACTGGTCCGTGGAGTGCTGGCTCATGGTGTCCTTGAGACGTGAGGGGCTGGACGACTGGTGGGTGGTGCGGGGCGGTTCAGCCCTTGGTGCCGCCGGCGGTCAGACCGGTGACCAGGTTCTTCTGGACGAGGTAGAAGACCGCGGAGATCGGGACGGCGATCAGCACGGCCGTCGCCGCCATGTACTGGCGCTGTGCGTCATGCTCGCTGATGAAGCTCTGGAGTCCCACCGCGAGGGTGTACTTCTGGTCGTCGAGCAAGAAGGTCGTGGCGAAGGCGACCTCGCTCCATGCCGTGATCATGGTGTAGAACGCGGCGACGGCGAGACCCGGCCGGGCCAGCGGCAGGATGAGGCGGAAGAACGTACCGAACGGCGAGAGCCCGTCGACCCGGCCCGCCTCGTCGATCTCCAGGGGGATCGTGTCGAAATAGCCCTTCATCAGCCAGGCGCAGTACGGCACGGCGGTCGTCAGATAGACGATGATCAGGCCGGCGTAGGTGTCGATGAGGCCGAGGTCCGAGAGGATCACGTACATCGGGACCATGAGGACCGCGATGGGGAACATCTGCGTGACCAGCAGGACCCACATGAACTTCCGGTAGCCCGGGAAGCGCATCCGCGACACCGCGTAGCCGCTGGTGGCGGCGACGAGCACGCCGATCACGGTGGTGCCGAGCGACACGATGAGCGTGTTGCCCAGCCACTTCAGGAAGTTGGTCTGCCCGAGCACGTACGTGTAGTTGCTCAGGGTCGCCGTGTCGAGGATCCGCGACGGGTGGAGGTAGTCGTCCTTGTCCGGGCCGAGGGAGAGGAAGACCAGCCAGGCGATCGGGAACAGCGCGACGAGGCTCGCCACGATGAGGACGGCATGGGTGGCGAAGGACGCCTTGCGGCTGCGCCGGCCGCGCTGGGGCGCGTTCACGTACCGCGGGGCCGCGGCGGGTTCGGGGACGGGGGTCTTCGTCAGGGTCTCGGTGCTCATGGCGGTGGCTGCTCCTGCGGCGTCAGATGGCGGCTTGAACGTCATTGCGGTTCAGCCAGCGGCGGTAGACGGAGGTGAAGACGATGAGAAGGGACAGGAGCAGCACGCCGTACGTGGCGGACTGGGCGTAGTCGCGGGGTGTCTGGCCGAAGCCGAGGTAGTAGGCCCAGGTGACGAGGATCTGCGCGTCCGGCGCGGTGTTGCCGAAGAGCAGGAAGATGATGGCGAACTGGTTGAACGTCCAGATGATGCCGAGCAGGACCACCGTGGAGCTGACCGAGCGCAGGCCGGGCAGGGTCACGTTGCGGAACTGCTGCCAGGCGCTCGCGCCGTCCATCTCGGCGGCCTCGTAGAGCGTCGAGTCGATGGACTGGAGCCCGCCGAGCAGCGAGACCATCATGAACGGCACACCGCACCAGGTGTTGACGAGGATCGCGGCGATCTGCTGGAAGAGGGGGTCCTCGAGCCAGGACGGCGAGGGCAGACTCAGGGCGTCGAGCGTGGTGTTGATGACGCCGGAGTCGGCGAGCATGAACCGCCAGGCGAAGACGGTGACGAAGGTCGGGACCGCCCACGGCAGGATCAGCATCAGCCGGTAGGCGGTGCGGGCGCGCAGGTCCTTCTGGTTGAGCAGCAGCGCGAGGCCGAGCCCGATCACGTAGTGCAGCGTGACGCAGGACGCCGTCCAGACGATCGTCCAGATGAAGTGCGACCAGAAACGGTCGTAGGAGGTGGGCCCCCACAGGATGTCGGCGTAGTTGTCGAGGCCGATGAACTTGTAGGTGGCGTCGATGTGGTTGACGCCGATGGTGCGGGCCGAGTTGAGGCTGTCGGCGTCGGTGAGCGTCAGGTAGAAGCCGCGGACCAGGGGGTAGAGCACGATCAGCGCGAGTACGGCGACCACCGGGGCGATCATGGCGTACGCGTACCAGTGCTTCTGGTAACCGTTCTTGAGCCGGGCTATGAGGCCCGGACGCCGGCCGCGGTCACCTCCGCTGGGGGCGGCCGGGCGCTCGACGGCGACAGTCATGGGGAACACCTTCTGGTCTGCGGGTGGTGCACGGCTTCGGGGTGGTACGGAGTGCGGGTGCCGCGGTCCCACGCGCGGGGCGGGCTGTCGGGTGGGACCGCGGCACCTGATCAGGGGCGTGCTCGGTTACTTGGTGAAGCCGTCGGGCAGGAGCTTGCCGTACTGGGTGGTGACGGAGGTGAACATCTTGTCCAGGCTCTCCTTGCCGCTCGCGGCCTTCGGCAGCTCGGTGTCGAGCGGGCCCCACAGCGAGCTGTACTCGGGCAGTTCGGGGCGCGGCGAGGCGGCGGCCAGCACCTTCTGGAAGCCGGCCAGGCCCGGGTCGGAGGTGACCTCGGAGGTGTAGGCGTCGTCGCGCGTCGGCAGCGTCGAGTTCTTCAGCGCGATCTGCGTCTGCGTCTTCGCCGACGTCATCCACTGGACGAACTTCAGGGACGCGTCCTGGTGGGCCTTGTCCGAACCCGCGTACACCGACAGGTTGTGGCCGCCGGTCGGGGCGCCCGCCTTGCCGGAGGAGCCGGCCGGGACGGTGGCGACGCCGAGGTTCGCCTTGTCCTTGAACGCCGAGCCCTTGTAGAAGTTGGTGACCTCCCACGGGCCCTCGATCGTCATGGCGACCTTGCCGTTGACGAAGGCGTCCTGGCGGTGGGCGTACGAGTCGGCGGTGATGTCGGCCTTGTGCAGGCCCTTGCCGTTGAAGGTGCTCAGCCAGGTCTTGGCGGCCTTCTGGCCCTCGGCCGAGTCCAGGGTGATCTTCTTGGCGGCGGCGTCGACGGTGTCGACGCCCTCGCCCAGCAGGAAGGGCTCGAAGTAGTAGCCCTTCTCGGAGCCGAAGTAGCCGTCGACGCCGGTCTTCGCCTTGATGGTGGCGGCGTCCTTCTTCAGGTCGTCCCAGGTGGTGGGCGCCTCGGTGATGCCGGCCTTCTTGAAGAGGGCCTTGTTGTAGACGAGCCCGAGGGTGTCGGTGAGCAGCGGAACGCCGTAGGTCTTGCCCTCGTACTGGGCCTGCTTGATCAGGTTCGGCTTGAACTTGTCCTTGTCCGCGAGGGCCTCGGTGCCGTCCAGCGGCAGCAGGTAGCTCTTCTTCGCGAAGGCGGGCGTCCAGCCGACCTCGGCGCGCAGCACGTCCGGGGCGCCGCTGGCACCGGCCGCGGTGTCGAACTTGTTCTGCGCCTGGTCGAACGGCACGTTGACGTACTTGACCTTGATGCCCTTGTTGGCCTTCTCGAAGTCCTTGACCAAGGCCTTGAACGTGGGCGACTCGTTCGTGGCGTTCGACGTGTCCCACCACGTGATGGTGACCGGCCCCGAGGACTTGCCGCCGTCGTCGTCGCTACCGCCACAGGCCGTCGCCGCGAGTGCGAGGGACGCCACCACCGCGGTGGCCGCTATGCCACGCCGCATGAGATCTCCTAGAGAGTGAAAGCCCGTGAGTGGATGGGGGCACGGTCCCGACCGCTCCCCTGACCGACTTGCCGGACGCTCCGCTGCGGCCGCCGGGCGACGTGAACGTAACAGCGTGGAAAGCGCGGCGAAAGACCTTGCGCGAAATTTCTGCAAGACGGAGTCATCGTTACATCGCCGTGTCCTGAAGGTTGCCGGAGGATCGCTTGACTCCCACCTCCAGACACGGACATAAGCCCGCCAATGGTCTGCAAATGCGTGCGCAAGACGTCGCGTTGGCCCGTCGTCGCGGCCGGTTCACGACCCCACAACGCTCTGCAACACCTTCCAAAGAAGTTGCGGGCAGCGGTTTCTCCCTGTCGGTGGGCATTCCCGCAGGCAACCGGTACAGTCCAATGCCATGACCGCGCGGCTCTCCGACATTGCAGCCCAGGCGGGGGTCAGCGAAGCCACAGTCAGCCGCGTGCTCAACGGCAAGCCCGGTGTGGCCTCCGGCACCCGCGAATCCGTCATGGCCGCGCTCGACGTGCTCGGTTACGAGCGGCCGCCGCGACTGCGCACCCGCAGCGCCGGCCTGGTCGGCCTGATCACCCCGGAGCTGGACAACCCCATCTTCCCCGCGCTCGCGCAGGTCATCGGCCAGGCGCTGACCCGCCAGGGCTACACGCCGGTGCTCGCCACCCAGACCCCGGGCGGGTCCACGGAGGACGAGCTGACCGAGATGCTCGTGGAGCGCAGCGTCTCCGGGATCATCTACGTGTCCGGGCTGCACGCCGACACCACGGCCGACACCCAGCGCTACGACCAACTGCGCGGCCAGGGCATCCCGTTCGTCCTCGTCAACGGCTTCTCGGCGCAGATCAAGGCGCCGTTCGTGTCCACCGACGACCGGGCCGCGACCCGGCTGTCCGTGCAGCATCTCGCCTCGCTCGGGCACACCCGGATCGGCCTGGCCGTCGGCCCGCGCCGGTTCGTGCCCGTGCAGCGCAAGATCGAGGGCTTCCAGTCGGGCATGGCCGAGCAGCTGGGCCTCGGCACGGAGCAGAGCGAGGAGCTGGTCCAGCACTCCCTTTACACGATGGAGGGCGGACAGGCGGCGGCCGCGGCACTTCTTGCGCAAGGTTGCACAGCCATCGTGTGCGCCAGCGACATGATGGCGCTGGGCGCGATCCGCGCCGCCCGCCAGGCGGGCCACCGGGTCCCGCAGGACGTGTCGGTGGTGGGCTTCGACGACTCCCCGCTGATCGCCTTCACCGATCCGCCGCTGACGACGATCCGTCAGCCGGTGCAGGCCATGGGGCAGGCGGCGGTGCGCGCGGTCCTGGAGGAGATCGGCGGGACGCCCGCGCCGCACACGGAGTTCGTGTTCATGCCGGAGCTGGTCGTCCGCGGTTCGACGGCGGCGGCGCCCGACCGGCGCGACTGAGCGGGCCGCGGCCGCTGTCCGCGGTCAGCCGATGAGCGTCTCCTTCGGCCGGACCACGCAGAACTCATTGCCCTCCGGGTCGGCGAGCACGGTCCACGACTCGTCGCCGCGCTGCCCGACGTCCGCCCGCCGGGCGCCGAGCGCGAGCAGCCGCTCGATCTCCTCCGCCCGGTCCCCCGCCGCCGACGTCAGATCCAGGTGCAGCCGGTTCTTGACCGTCTTCGGGTCGCTCACCGGCATGAAGCAGATGCCCACGGGGGCGGTCTCGTCCGGCCCGATCACGATCTCCCGGTCCCGCTCGGACAGGATCCGCCAGCGCAGCGCCGCCGCCCAGAAACGGGCCAGGCCCGGCAGGTCGTGGGCGTCGATCACGATGTGATGCAGCGACAGGGGCATGCCGGTCAGTATCGTCCGGTCAGGCCGCCGCGTGCAGGGACGTCCACCAGTCCGTGTGCTCCCGGTACCAGCGGGCGGTGTCCGCGAGGCGCCGTTCGAAGTCGCCGCCCGGCCGGTAGCCCAGTTCCTCGGTGATGCGGGTGTGGTCCACGGCGTAGCGCCGGTCGTGGCCCTTGCGGTCCGTGACGTGGCGGATCCGCTCCGGGCCCGCTCCGCACAGGGTCAGCAGGCGGCGGGTGAGGTCGAGGTTGGTCAGGGAGGTGCCGCCGCCGATGTTGTACGTGCGGCCGGGGCGGCCGGCGGTGCGGACCAGTTCGATGCCGCGTACGTGGTCGTCGACGTGCAGCCAGTCGCGGATCTGCAGCCCGTCGCCGTAGACCGGGACCGTGCCGCCGTCGAGCAGGGCGGTGAGGAAGCGCGGGATCAGCTTCTCGGGGTGCTGGTACGGGCCGAAGTTGTTGGAGCAGCGGGTGACCCGGACGTCGAGGCCGTGGGTGCGGTGGTGGGCCAGCGCGAGGTGGTCGGCGGCCGCCTTCGACGCCGCGTAGGGCGAGTTGGGGCTCAGCGCGGTGTCCTCGGTGGCCGCCCCGGTGGGCAGGTCGCCGTACACCTCGTCGGTCGAGATCTGCACGAAGGTGCGGATGCCGTGGCGCAGTGCCGCGTCCAGGAGGGTCTGGGTGCCGAGCACATTGGTGCGGGCGAAGGCGGCGCCGGACTCGATCGAGCGGTCGACGTGGGACTCGGCGGCGAAGTGCACGATGTCGTCGTGCTGGGCGGCGAGCCGGTCCACGAGCGGGGCGTCGCACACGTCGCCGTGCACGAAGGTGAGCCGGGGATCGTCGTGCACGGCGTCGAGCCGCGCCGTGCTGCCCGCGTAGGTGAGGGCGTCGAGCACGGTCACCCGGACGGCGGGCGGCCCGGCGGGGCCGAGCAGGGCGCGCGCGTAGGCGGAGCCGATGAAGCCGGCTCCGCCGGTGACGAGGAGGCGTCGCGTCATGAGGTCAGGTGCACCTTGCTGTGGTCTCCGATGACGAGCCGGTGGGCCCGGGACAGGGCGGGCGCGGGTGCGACGACCGCGCCGCGCCCGATGAGGGAGTCCTCGATGCGCGCGGCGCCCGCCACCCGCGCCCCGGGTAGCAGCACCGAGTGGGCGATCGCGCTGTCCTCGACGCGACAGCCCTCGGCGACGGCAGTGTACGGACCGATGTGGGATCCGGTGACGACCGCCCCGGCCCCGATGATCACCGGTCCGGTGATCCGGGAGCCGCGCACGACCGCGCCCTCGGCGATGCTGACCCGGCCGCGCACGGTGCTGCACGCGTCGACCTTGCCCTCGACCGTTCCGACCAGGGTGTCGAGGACCTGCCGGTTGGCCTCCAGCATGTCGTCGACGTTGCCGGTGTCGCGCCAGGGCGCGGTGGTGGTCTCGGCGCGGACGGGCAGCCCCTGCTCGATCATCCACTGCACGGCGTGGGTGAGCTCCAGCTCGCCGCGCGCGGACGGGGTGATGGCGCGGACCGCGTCGTGGACGGCGGGCGTGAAGGCGTAGACGCCGACCAGGGCGAGGTCGCTGCGCGGGCGTTCGGGTTTCTCCTCCAGGCCGATGACCCGCTCGTCGTTCGCGGGGTCGAGCTGCGCGACGCCGAAGGCGGTGGGGTCGGCGACCCGGGTCAGGAGCAGTCGCGCGGCGGCCGGCGTCGTGCGGGCCCGGTGGAGAAAGCCGTGGACGCCGTCGGGGAGGTAGTTGTCGCCGAGGTAGAGGAGGAAGTCGTCGTCGCCGAGGAAGTCGCGGGCGACGAGCACCGCGTGGGCGAGGCCCAGGGGGTGCTCCTGGCGGAGGTAGGTGAGCCGCAGGCCGAACGCCGAGCCGTCGCCCGCGGCGTGCCGGATCTCCGGTTCGTGCGCGCCGACGACGATGCCGGTCTCGGTGACACCGGCCGCGGCCAGCGCGTCCAGCGCGTAGAAGAGCACGGGCCGGTTGGCGATCGGCAGGAGCTGTTTGGCTCCGGTGTGGGTGAAGGGACGCAGTCTGCTGCCGGTCCCGCCCGCCAGGAGCAGGGCTTTCACGCGTACCCCCGGCGGGGCGGTCCTGCCGGTGGATGTGGTCTCAAGGGTTCCTCCTCGGCGACGCGAGCAAGACGGGCCCGGGTGACGACCACCCGCCGGCCCCGACTCAAGCAGACCCCCGAACCCTTCCGCAAGACCAGTCTGAAATTTTCAGCAACTACTTGCTAGAGCCGTCGCCGTGGTGTTTCACTCGGTGCCCGCAGCACTCAACAGCCTTGATCCACCGGCCAGTTCGCGCCGTCCGGCAGCACCGAGGGAGCCGCAGTGAGGCAACACAGCCGCCAGCTCGCCCAGTTGGAGCGGGAGGATCGGCGTCTGGCGCCGGGCGCGTCGGAGGAGGCGGCCGTGGGCCGACGGGTGTTCGCCGAGGGCCGCGGCCCGGTACTGACGGACCTCGACGGCAATCAGTACCTGGACTTCGCCGCGGGCACGCTCACCCAGTCCCTCGGCCACACCCATCCCGAGGTGGTGGCGGCGCTGACGGCGCAGGCCGCACGTTTGTGGAACGTGCACGACACGGCCACCCCCGACCGGGCCCGGCTCCTCGACACGCTCGCCCGGTCGCTGCCCGAACACCTCGACACGTACGCCCTGTTCTCGACCGGCGCCGAGGTGGTGGAGGCCGCGCTGCGGGTGGTGCAGGCGACGGCGGCCCCGGGCCGCAACCGGATCGGCGCGCTGCGCCACGGTTTCCACGGCAAGACGATGGGCGCGCGGATGCTGGTGCACTGGGACATCGGGCACCAGTCGTTCGCGGGCAACAGCGTGCTGGGCTACGCGCCCTACTGCTACCGCTGCCCGCTCGGTCTCGACCGCTCGTCGTGCGGGCTGCGCTGCGCGTCGCTGGTGCGGCGGCACATCGCGGACAAGCCGAGCACGGCCGCGCTGGTCTTCGAGCCGGTGCTCGGCGCGGCCGGTGTCATCGTGCCGCCGCCCGGCTACTGGGAGCAGATCGGTGACGCCTGCCGTGAGAACGGGGTGCTGCTCGTCGCCGACGAGGTGCTGACCGGCGGCGGCCGGACCGGCGCCTTCCTGGCCAGTGAGCGCGTGGGCGTGGAGCCGGACCTGGTGGCGCTGTCCAAGGGCATGGCGAACGGCTTCCCGTTCGCGGTGCTGGCGGGCCGCCGCGCCCTGCTGCACGATCCGGCGGCGGCGACACCGGGCGCGTACGCGTCGACGTACGCGAGCAACCCGCTCGGCATCGCGGCGGCCCGCGCCACGCTGGAGATCATCGAGCGCGACCACCTGATCGAACAGGTCAACAGGCTGGGCGAGTTGCTTCAGGAGCGCCTGCTCGGGCTGCACGACCGCTTCGACCGGCTCGGCGACGTACGCGGGCTCGGGCTGCTGTGGGGCCTGGAGTTCGTGACGGACCGGGCGAGCCGAACGCCCGCCCCCGCGCTCGCCCGCGCGGTGTACGCGGCGGCGCTCGATCTGGGACTCCGGGTCGCCCTCGGCGGTCATGTGCTGCGCCTCGCGCCGCCGTTCACGATCGACGAGGCGCTGCTCGACGAGGGCGTCGGTCTACTCGAAAAGGCGATCGAGCAGGCGGTGACCGCGTGATCGTCGCGCACGAACTGGTCAAGGAGTTCCGGATCCCCGAGCGCGGGCCGGGCCTGGCCGGCAGCATCGGGACGCTGTTCACGCGCCGGCACCGCGTGGTGCGGGCGGTGGACGGGGTGTCGTTCGAGATCCCGGCGGGCTCGCGCACCGCCTACATCGGGGCGAACGGCGCGGGCAAGTCGACGACCATCAAGATGCTCACCGGGATCATGACACCGACCTCGGGACACTGCCGGGTGCGGGGCATCGAGCCGTACCGCCACCGGCAGCGCAACGCCCGCTCGATCGGGGTCGTCTTCGGGCAGCGCAGCCAGCTGTGGTGGGACCTGTCGGTGCCGGACTCGTTCCGCATCCTGCGCCGGATCTACGACATCCCCAACGCCGTCTACCACCGCAATCTCGCCCTGTACCGCGAGCTGCTCGACATCGACGCGCTCGGTACGACGCCCGTGCGGCAGCTGAGTCTCGGGCAGCGGATGCGGGCGGAGATCGCGGCGAGTCTGCTGCACGATCCGGCCGTCGTGTTCTGGGACGAGCCGACCATCGGGCTCGACATGGTGCTCAAGGAGGCGGTGCGCGAACTGGTCGTCAGGGCCCACCGGGACCTCGGTACGACCGTCGTGCTGACCAGCCACGACATCGCGGACATCGCCGCGATCTGCGACAGCGCGCTGGTCGTGGACCGGGGCCGGGTGGTGCACCAGGGCACCCTCCAGGAGCTGCTGCGCACCGCCGACCGCAGGTCGGTCGTCTTCGACCACCGGGACCGGCTGGCGGCGGACGCCGCGTGCGCGCTCGTCGAGCGGCAGCTGCCCGGGGTGCGGGCCGTGCCCGCCGAGGGCGGCCGCGTCCAGGTCGACTATCCGGCGGCGGAGTTCACCTCCCGCCAGGTGCTGGCGTTCCTCCTCGACCGGTTCGACCTCGTGGACTGCTACGCGCCCGAGCCGGACCTGGAGGACGTGCTGCGGCAGATCTACGGCCGGGGGCGGGCCCCGGAGCCGGCCGAGGTGAGCGGCGCATGAGCGTGCGGACCTCGTTCAGGGCCCATCTGCCGTTCGCGACGGGCGGGCTCCAGTCGCTGCTCCAGTACCGGTCGATGTTCGTGATCACCGGGGTGACCGCGGCCGCGGGCGCCGCCGTGACGGTGTTCCTGTGGCGGGCGGTGTACGCGGACGCCCCGGACGGCGGCGGGCCCGGCGGCTTCACGCTCACCGGTATCACCACGTATCTGCTGGTGGCGCAGGTGCTTCAGGTCCTGCACACGAACCGGGTGGACGACGAGGTCGCGGCCGAGGTGTACCGCGGGGACGTCGCCGTGATGCTGGTGCGGCCGGTCAGCTATCCGCTGGTGCGGTTCTTCGCGTGTCTGCCGGTGGTCGTCGCCAACGCGGCGCTCGTCGGGGTGCCGGTCCTCGCGCTCTTCGCGGCCGTCGTGCCGCTCGCCGTGCCGCGCCCCGCCGACCTGGCGCTGTTCGTGGCGTCGACGGGGCTCTCGGTCCTCATCGCGTTCTGCGTCAATCTGCTCACCGGCATGACCGGCTTCGTCACCACCAACACCTGGGGGGTGCGGATGGTGAAGCAGAGCGTCGTCGCCTTCTTCGCCGGGCAGCTCGTGCCGATCGCGCTGATGCCGGGCCCGCTGGCGGCGCTCGCGTACGCGCTGCCGTTCCGCGGCATGGTCGACGGCCCGCTGACCCTGCTGCTCGGCCGGTACGACGGTGCGGCGGGCGCGTGGTCGGTCCTCGCCCAGCAGGCGGGCTGGGTGCTCGGCCTGGGAGCGCTCTGCGCGGCGCTGTGGCGGGCCGCGCTCGGCCGGCTCGAGGTGCTGGGCGGATGAGCGGACTGCGCACGGTGGCGCGGTACGCGCGCCTGTCCTGGTTCCTGGGCGGGGTGGGCCTGCACCGGCTGACCGCGTACCGGCTCGACTTCGTGCTCGGCGCGGGCGCCTTCCTCGTGCGGGTCGGGGTGCAGACGGCGGTGGTCGGTCTGGTCTTCCGGCAGGTGCCGGTGGTGGCCGGCTGGTCGTACCACGAGGTGGTGTTCCTGCTGGGCTTCTCGCTGCTGCCGCGCGGCCTCGACCACCTCTTCACGGACCAGCTGTGGGAGCTGGGCCGCAAGCTGGTGCAGCGCGGCGAGTTCTTCCGGCATCTGGTGCGCCCGGTCAGCCCGCTCTTCTCGCTGCTGTCGGAGCGGTTCTTCCATCCGGACGGCTTCGGTGAACTGGTCGTCGGCGCCGCCCTGGTGGCCTGGTCGGGGAGCGAGCTCGGCCTGGATCCGACCGCCACTCAGTGGGCGCTTGCCCCCTTGCTCGTGCTGTGCGGGGCGCTGATCCACACCGCGGTGAAGCTGCTCTTCGCCTCCCTGTCCTTCTGGACGGTGACGAGCCTGCCCGCGATGTACGCGGCGAGCCAGGTCTCCGAGTTCGCCGCCTACCCGCTCGACCTCTACCACCCGACGCTGCGCGCCCTGCTGACCTGGGTGCTGCCCTTCGCCTTCACGTCCTACGCCCCGTGCGCGTACCTCCTCGACGGCGACACCGGACTCGTGGTGTGGCTGCCGCTGGTGACGGCCGCCGCGCTGGGTCTCGCGCTCGCGGTGTGGCGGCGCGGCATCACCACGTACGAGATGACCGGGAGTTGAGAGCCGCATGATCGACGACGGCGCACTGGACGCGCTGCTGCGCACCGCCCCCTGGATGCCGGAGGACGGGCGCGCGGCCGAGCGCTACGAGCGGGTCGACCACGCCGTGCTGGGCCCGGCCGCGCTGCTCCTCGTGGTGGCCGCGGCGGGGCGGCGGTTCTTCGTGCCGGTGCGGGCGGGCCGGGACGGGCGGCTGGAGGAGGCGGTCGGCAGCGACGCGTTCGACGAGGCCGTGGTCGCCCGGACCCTGGCCGGCGGCCGGGTGCACACGGCGCGGGGCGGCACGATCGAGTTCCGGGGCACCGGGCGGGCCGCCGCGCGGGTGCGGCGGCTCCCCTTCGAGCAGGGCTGGTCCTCCAACGCGCTGTCCCTGGTGGACATCGCGGGCACGCCCTGCATCCACAAGACGTACCGGAGTCTGGACGAGCCGGTGCACGAGCCGGAGCTGCTGCGCCGGATGAATGGCACCGGCCGCACCCCGGAGTGGGTCGGCGACTACGCCTACACGGACCCGGCCGACGGCACCCGCCACCCGCTGGGCGTGGTCTACCGCTACGCCCCGGGCGACGGCATCGACACCCCGCTGCGGGAGAACCTGCGCTCGATGTGGCCGCTCCTCACCGACGCCATGCCGCACGGGCGTGTGGTGGAGGCTCATCTGCGGCCGCTGGAGGCGAAGTTGAGGGGCGTCGGCGTCTTCCTCTCCGCCTTCCACCGCGACCTGGCCGAGCGGCTTCCCGGTACGGCCGTGTATCCGGTGCGCGAAGCTCTCGCGGACGCGACCCGCAGGCTCGACCACCTCGGCCGGCACGACGCGTTGCCGCTGCCACCGGCGGCGCGCGCCGCGGCCTACGCGTCTCTGCGCACCGAACTCACATCCCTGGATGCCGAGTTCGAGGAGTCTTCCGGACTTCCGGCCGCCGGTCCGTGCCACGGCGACCTGCATCTGTCGCATCTGCTGCGCACCGGCGACGACGCCTGGCGGCTGACCGTCATCGACCTGTCCACCCCCGCCCTCTCCCCCGCCGAACCGCGCTGGTCCGAACAGTCCCCGCTCCAGGACCTGGTCGCGGTCGAGCGGGCCCTGGAGTACTTCGCGGCGGACGAGGCCGCCTTCGAGAGCGCGCGGCGCCTGGGGGTCGACTCGCTGGAGACGATGCTCGCCGCGCTCGACGACACCCACGACCTTTCCGAGCCCCGACGGGCGGTGGTGCGGCAGGTGTTCGGCGCGGCCGACGCCTGGCGGGAGCGGGTGCTGCGGCTGCTGCTCGGCCCCGCCGCGCGCGATCCGCTGCGCCGTCTTCTCCATGTGCGCCGGCTGCTGCACGAGCTGGCCTACAACCAGGCCCATGCCCGCCCCTACCACGCGGCGATCGACCTGCGGCACGCCCGCGCGCTCGCCCCCGCCATCGCCTTCGCGAGGAAGTGACCAGCTCATGCGACAGCCCACGGGCGAGCGTATGCACATCATCGAGACGTACTTCGAATGCTGCGGTTTCGACCACACCTTCATCCAGGGCGGCACCTCCGTCTATCTGTGGAATCTGTCCCGGACGTTCGCCGCGCGCGGGCACCGCGTCTCGATCGTCACCCCGGCCCACGGCCGTCTCGGTGATCTGCGGGACCGGTACGAGGTCGAGGACCTGCCGTACGAGGACGCGTACACGCTTCCGCTCCCCCTCGACCCCGAGGTGTGGCACGGCTTCCCGGCCGAGGCCGCCCTGGAGCTGCGGACCACGGCGCACCGCATCCGTCTCGACGGCGTCGACCTGTACTTCCTGGCCAACGAGTGGCTGGACCGGCTGCCGGACACCTTCTATCCGCCCTACGACAGCAAGGGCCGCGACCTGGTCTTCTTCAAGCCGCTCGTGTTCCAGGTGGACGCGGTGCGGTTCCTGCGGAGCTGGTTCGGCGACGAGAAGGCGCTGGTGCACGCGCACGAGCCGTACTACCACTACCTCCTTCCGGCGGCCCTCCGCGACGACCCCACCAAGCTGGTCGTCAGCAATGTGCAGAGCAACATGCCGATCGCGAAGCAGGTCTACGCGCCCGAAGTGCGACGGCTGCTGGACCTGTTGGGTGTTTGCGCGCCCCGGGCCGCCGAGGAGAGCGCACCCGACGCTCCGGCGGCGATGGTCCAGTACCAGCGGCGCACCCACCTGCACTACACGTACGGACCCGACCACGTCCCCGTGTACGAACTGACGGCGGACAACGCCGACTTGATCGACTTCCTGTCGGCTGGCCAGCTCGACTTCTACGCCTCGTTCCGCGACACCCCCTTCGAGGAGCTGTTCGCCCGGCTTTCGATCGCGGACGTGGTGCGCCGCAACGCGCACAAGATGTTCGTCGGCGGCTGCGCGATCTCGGACCGTTGGCTCGCCTGGGACCCGGCGGACGTCGACCGGTCGGCGGTGCTCGGCGCGCTCGGGCTCGACCCCGGGCTGCCGACCTTCTTCCACAACGCCCGCTACGCCGTCCACCACAAGGGCCAGCGGGAGCTGATCCGGGCCGTGGACCAGGTCCTGAACGCCGGTCTCGCGGCCAACTTCGTGGTCCGCTGCATCTCCGGCGACGGCATCGCCGACCCGCTGTTCCACGAGATCGCCGAGCGCCACAAGGGGCGGCTCCACCTGGAGTGGGAGCGGGTGGCGGAGCGGCAGGTGTTCGGGTACGCCGCCGCGTCGGACTTCTGTCTGTTCCCGTCGAAGTTCGAGATGGACACCTTCCTGATCGCTCAGGGCGAGGCGATGGCGGTCGGCGCGGTGCCCCTCGCCACGGACCAGCGCGGCATGGAGCACTTCCGGCACGCGGACGGCCCGGAGACGACCACCGGGTTCGCCGTGAACCGTTCGTTCGCCGAGGACGACGACCTGCTCGTCGCCGCGCTCGTCGCACGCGTCCACGAGGCGACGGCGCTCTGGCACGAACAGCCGGACCGCTACCGGGAGTTGTCGCGGCGGGCCACCATCGTGGCCCGGGTCTTCACCTGGGACCACTGCGCCGATCTGCACCTGGAGGCGTTCACCCGGCTGTGGCGGGGCGAGCCGCCCCGCCTCGATGTGCGGCGCGCGCTGCGGCACGGCTGGTTCGACCTGCTGGACGACGCCGCGCTCACGCCGGAGGCGGCCGTCGCGCACGGCGATCCGGCCGCGTACGAGCGGTGCGCGCCGCTGGACGACGCGGCGGCCCGCACGCTGTTCGCCGCCGCCTGGGAGCGGGCCGACTTCGCCGCCTGTGCCGTCGCCGCCGAGCGCCGGCCGGGCGCCGTCGCCGACGCGGACCTGGAGCGGCTGCGGACGCGCGCCACGGTGTCGGCCGACGGCACCCTGCGCTACCGGCTCCCGCACGCGGCCCGCGTCGAGGTCGTCTCCCCCGCCACCGCCGCGGGCGACCGCGCCCTGCCCGGCGTACGGCCGCTGGCGCGGACGGCTCCCGGCACCTTCGAGGGGCCGCCGCCCGGGCCCGGCGCGCTGCTGCTGCTCACGCTCGACTCGGGGCGTGTGACCTGGGACGAGGTGCGGCATGGCTGAACGTGACGGGGTGCGCGCCGTACTGCTCGCGGGCGGTGAGGGCAGACGCATGGGCCCGCTGGGCACGGGCCGCCTCAAACCGCTCGTCCCGTACGGCGGGGCGTGCCGGCTCATCGATTTCAGCCTGGCGAACGCGCACGCCTCCGGGCTCGGCGAGGTGCTGCTGCTCTCGCAGTTCGAGGAGCGGCGGCTGATGGACGATCTGCACCGGGTGTGGCACGCACGGCCGGGGCTCCGGGTGCACTTCGGCCCGTACGACGCCGCGTACCGGGCGACCCCGCCCGGTGAACTGCCACGTGAACTTCCGCCCCCGTCCGGTGCGCCGGAGCGCGGTACGGCCGACGCGCTGATCCGCAAGGCCCCGTACGTCTTCGGTGCCGAACAGGTCCTCGTGCTGCACGCGGACCACGCCTACCGCTTCGACTACGGCCCGCTGATCGCCGCCCACCGAGCCTCCGGCGCCGCGCTGACCATCGCGTACCAGCGGATCGAGCGGCGCTGGGTGCACCTCTTCGGGATGGTCGAGTTCGACGGTCACGGCCGGCTGACCCGGTTCGTCGAGAAGCCCGAACTGCCCACGTCGGACCTGGTGTTCGCGGCGTTCTGCGTCTTCGACTCCGCGATCCTGCACCGGTACCTCGAACAGCTCGACGGCACGGACTGGCAGCACGACATCAGCCGTGACGTCATCCCGGCGATGCTCGCCGCCGGGGAGGACATCCGCGGCTACGAGGTGCGCGACCACTGGGCGGACATCGGCACCGTCGAGCGCTACCACCGCGCCCATCTGGCCCTGGCGGACGCGCCCCGCGACGGCCTGCCGGTGGACCGGATGCCGTGGACGGTCCGGCCCGGGGTGCGCCGCACCTGGGTGGCCGACCGGCCCGGCGTGCGGAGCTCGTGGGTGCCGCGCGACCTCGTCAACGACGGGCACGTGGAACGCAGCGTGCTCTTCCCCGGCGTGCGCGTCGGCGCGGGCGCGCGGGTGAACCGCAGTGTCGTGCTGCCCGGCGCCGTCGTTCCCGCGGGGGCCGACATCGACGCGGCGGTGGTCCTGGAGGACGGGACCGTCCAGCACGTGCCGCAGACCGAAGGAGCACTGACATGACAGCGAACCCCAGCCCCTCCTCGTACGACATCCTGGTGGCGGGCGGCGCCGGAGTGGACACCATCGTCCGGGTACCGGCCCTCCAAGTGCCGCCCGGCGACTCGGTGTTCGTGCCGCCCGTGCACGACTACGTGGCGCACACCGGCAACGGCGTGGCGCGCGGCGCCCGCGCGCTCGGCATGGCCACCAAGTTCATCGACTTCCTCGGCGACGACATCCAGGGCCGCACGATCCTGGACGCGTACGCCGCCGACGGCCTCGACTTCAGCCATGTCGTCTCGCCGCACGGCACCCCGCGCGGGGTGAACCTCGTCGACCCGCAGGGCCGCCGCTTCTCCTTCTACGACGGCCGCCACCCGGCGGACCTGCGGCTGCCCCGCGACTTCTGTCTGCCCTTCCTGGAGCGGGCCCGGCACGTCCACCTGTCCATCACGGGCGTCACGAAGGACCTGTACGAGGACATCCACCGGCTCGGCATCCCCAGCTCCACCGACCTGCACGACTGGGACGGCGAGAACGAGCACCACCTGACCTACGCGCTCGCCTCCGACTACGTGTTCCTCAGCGCCGCCGCGATCCACGACCGTCTCGACGACGTCCTGCGCTCGATCGTGGACCGGGGACGGGCGCGCCTGGTCGTCGCGACGGACGGCGCCGCCGGCTGCCATGTCCTGGAGCGCGGCGACGACAAGCCGCGGCACTTCGCGGCCGTGCGGCCGCCGCGTCCCGTCGTCGACAGCAACGGCGCCGGGGACGCCTTCGTGAGCGCCTTCCTGTACGGGCTCGCGCAGGGCCTGCCGGTCGCACAGTGCGTGCTCGCCGGATCGGTGTCGGGGGCGTTCGCCTGCACCAGCGCCGGTACGCACACCGAGTTCATCGACGAGGCCGGGCTGCGGTCCGGGTGCGCAGCGGCGACGGCCGGCTGAGGGCGGGGACGACACCGACGTGCACATCATCGCGTTCTCCTTCGAGTGCGGCGGCTTCGACCGGCGGCTGATGCGGGGCGGTCTCTCCCCGCTGGTGTGGCAGTTGGCGCGCCAGTACGCGGCGCAGGGCCACCGCGTCTCGCTCGTCACCCCGGCGCACGGTCAGCTGGACCGGCTGCGGGACACGTACGCCGTCGAGGACCAGCCGCACCGCACCCTCACCCACACGGTGCCGCTCGCGCTGGATCCGAAGATCTGGACGGGCCGTCCCCCGGACCTCTCCCTGGAGCTGACGACCACCGCGCACCTGCTGCGGCTCGACGGCGTCGACATCCACTTCCTGTCGGACGCCTTTCTCGATCTGCTGCCGGACCGGCTGTATCCGCCGCCGGGAGCGGAGGGCCAAGATCCGGCGCACTTCAAGCCCCTGGTGTTCCAGGCGGCCGGTCTGCGGTTCGTCCAGGAGCATCTGCGCACCCCCGGCGAACCGGCCGTGGTCCACGCCTTCGAGCCCGCCTACCACTATCTGCTGCCTCCCGTGCTCGCCCGGGACCCGCTCCTGCGCACGGTGAGCACCGTCGCCGCGAACGCGCCGATCGGGCAGAAGGTGTACCGGCCCCTGGTGGAACGGATGCTGGCGCTGTTCGGCGCGGACGACGTCGCGCTCGACGCGCTGGACGGACCGCTGCCCGCCGAGGGCTCGGCGCGGGCGACGATGGGCCGCGCCCTGGCGGGAACGCGGATGCACGTCGAGTACGGGCCCGGCCATGTCGGCCTGTTCCCGCTCGTCGCGGCCCACGCCGACCTCGTCGACTTCGTGTCGCCCGGACAGCGCACGTACTACAGCACGTTCCGGGACGCGCCGGTCGAGGCGCTGTTCGAGTCGCTGCCGGTGGCGAAGGTGCTCCGGGCCCGCGCGGACCGGCTGCTGACCGGCGGCTGCGGGGTGACCGACAGCTGGCTGGCCCGGGACCCCTCCGCGGTGGACCGCACCGGGTTCCTGCGCGGCCTGGGTCTCGATCCGGACCGGCCGGTCTTCTATCACGCGGCGCGCTACGCGGTGCACCACAAGGGGCAGTTGGAGCTGATGCGGGCCGTCGAGGAGGTGCTCGACGGCGGTCTGGAGGCGAGCTTCCTGATCCGGTGCGCCACCGCGGACGGCGCCGCGGCGAACGCGTACTTCCGGTCGGTCGCCGACCGGCACCCCGACCGCGTCCGCCTCACCTGGGAGCTGGCCGACGAGGACACCCTCTTCCGGGAGGCGGCCTCGGCGGAGTTCTGCGTGTTCCCCTCCAAGTTCGAGCTCGACGGTTTCCTCATCGCGCAGGCGGAGGCGATGGCGTGCGGCGCCGTCCCGCTCGCGACCGACCAGCAGGTGACCCGGCACTTCCGGCACGCGCTGCCGCTCGACCATCCGGAGGCGACGGGGTTCGCGGTGCCCGCCTCGTTCCGGGACGACGACCCGGAGCTGGCGCGGCTGCTCGCCGAGCGCATACGGGAGGCGGCAGCCGTCCACGCCCGCCGCCCCGGCACCTACGCACGGCTGTCCGCCACCTCGCGGGCGACCGCCCGGCGGTTCACCTGGCGGCGCGCGGCCCGGGCCCGCCTCGACGCCTTCACCGGTCTCCTCGGGGACGCGCCGCGCCCGTACCCCGTGGAGGAGGCGGCGGCCGACGGCTGGTTCGACGACCTCCCCGACTCCGCGTGGCGGGACCGCCCCGGGACGATCCGCGCCGCCGCGCTGGCCCACGGGGACGCCGAGGCGTGGGAACGGGCGGGCGGCACCCTCGACCCGCGACGGTACGAGGAACTCTTCGCCGCCGCCTGGTCGCGGGCGGACTTCGCCCGCTGTCTGCGCACCGCGATCCTCGCGAACCGCCCCGATCTGGCCGACCGGGTCCACGGGCGGGCCCGCGTCACCCGGGACCCGGACGGCTCGTGGCGGCTCACGTACCGGCACGACGGGGCGGCGACGGTGGAGATCGTGCGGGAGGGCGCGGCGGCCCCGGCCCGCGCCCTCCTGGAGACCGCCGCCGAGACGCTGGCCTCGGACGAACCGGCCCCGGCCGCCACCGGCACCACCTTCCGCGCCCTGGCCAGGACCGCCCCGGGCACCTTCACCGGCCCGCTCGGTCTCACCGGGCCGCCCGACACCCTCTCCGACGCCGGTGCCGTGGTCGTCATGGTCACGCTGGCCACGGGCCGGGTCGCCTGGGACAGCCTGTCGCCCGCGGGACCGCCGTTCCGGCTGGTCGCCACCGATCTCGACGGCACGCTGCTCCGCGACGACCAGTCCGTGTCGGAGCGCACCCTGCGCGCGCTGGCGGCGGTGGCCGACGCGGGCGCACACCATGTCGTCGTCACCGGCCGGCCGGCGGCCGCCTGCGCCCGCGTCCTCGACGCGCTCGGCTACCGGGGGCTCGCCGTGTGCGGGCAGGGCGCGCAGCTCTACGACGCCGGGTCCGGGCGGCTGCTGTCCTCGGCCCGGCTGTCCCGTGCCCTGGCCCGCCGGATCGTCACGCGTGTGGAGGGGGAGCTGGGGCCCGTGGAACTCGGGGTGGTGACCGCGGCGCCGGACAGCCGGTTCAAGGTCACCGAGCGGTTCGGCGAACGCATCCGGCACGGCTGGGACGTGACGGCCGACCGGGACCGGCTGTGGGACACCCCGGTGGACAAGCTGATCCTCCACCATCCGACCGTCCCGGAGGACGAACTCGCCGTCGCGGTGCAGCGGTTGTGCGGTGCCGAGGCGACGGTCGTGCATTCGGTGAAGGGCATGGTCGAAGTCCTGCCGCCCGGCACCACCAAGGCCGCCGGCATCGAACGCGCCGCCCGTCTCCTCGGCTGCACGGCCGCCGACACCCTGGCCTTCGGCGACATGCCCAACGACCTTCCGCTGCTTGCGTGGGCGGCCCACGGCGTGGCCGTCGCCAACGCCCACCCCGCGCTCCTGGCCGCCGCCGACGAGATCGCCCCCGCCAACGAGCAGGACGGCGTGGCCAGGGTCCTGGAACGCCTCTTCGCGAGCACCTACGCCCCGTGAGGGCGCCGGACCTCCGTCCCTCCGCGCCCGACACCCACCCTCGAAAGGCGACCTCATGTCCCCGCCCGCCGAAGACGCCCTGCTCCGCCTGGCCCGTGCCCGGGGCGTCGCCACCTCCTACACCACGGACCGCGGCACCCGTACCGACGTCCCGCCCGACACCCTGGTCGCGGTGCTCGCCGCGCTCGGTGTCGACGCGAGCACTCCCGCCGCCGCTGCCGAGGCCCTGGCGGCGCTCGAACAGCGGCGCGGCACACGGCTGTTGCCGCCCTTCATGACGCTCGGCACGTCCGACACGCTGCGCCTCGACCTGCCGGACGGTGCTCGGGCCGACATCGAGTGGGAGGACGGCGCGGGAACGGCCCCCGTGACGGGCCCCCTCGCCGGGCTCCCGGCGGGCCTGCACACCCTCCACGTCCGCACCGACCGCGCCGCCGAGAGCACCCCGCTGCTCGTCGCCCCCGAACGCCTCGCGCTGCCCGGGGGCCGTCACTGGGGGTTCCTCGTCCAGCTGTACGCCACCGTCTCGCGCCGCTCCTGGGGCATGGGCGACCTCGCCGACCTGGCCGACCTCGCGGAGTGGTCGGCCCGTGATCTCGGCGCGGGTTTCGTGCAACTGGGCCCGCTGCACGCGGCGGAGCCGGGGCCCGGCACCGACCCCTCCCCGTACCGGCCGGGCTCGCGCCGCTTTCCCGACCCATTGCATCTGCGCGTCGAGGCGGTGCCCGAGTACGCGTACCTCGGGGGCAGGGCGCGCGACCGCGTCGACAGGTGCGCGGCCCGCGCCCACGCCCTCAACGACGCGCTCCTGAGGGGCGGTTCGCTGATCGACCGGGACGCCGTGCGGGAGCTGAAGCTGGGCGCGCTCCGGGAGCTGCACGCCGGTGTCCCGCCGACTCCGGCCCGCGCCGCGTCCTTCGCCGCGTTCGTGCGGCGCGAGGGCCGCGATCTCACGGACTTCGCCACGTGGTGCGCGCTGGCCGAGGTGCACGGCGGGGCCTGGCGCTCCTGGCCGGCCGCGCTGCGCGACCCGCGCTCCGGCGCGGTGGAGCGCGCCCGGGCCGAACTCGCCGACGCCGTCGCCTTCCATCGCTGGCTGGCCTGGATCACGGACGAGCAACTGGCCGGGGCCCAGCGGCGGGCGACGGCGGCCGGGATGCCGATCGGGCTCGTGCACGATCTCGCCGTGGGGGTCTCCCCCGACGGTGCGGACGCCTGGGCCCACCAGGACTTCCTCGCCGCCGGGACGAGCGTCGGCGCGCCGCCCGACGACTTCAACCGGCGCGGCCAGGACTGGGGCCAGCCGCCCTGGCGGCCGGACGCGTTGGAGGCCGCCGGGTACCGTCCGCTCGCCGGAGTGCTGCGGGCCGGGCTGCGCCACGCGGGCGCGCTCCGCGTGGACCATGTGATGGGCCTGTTCCGGCTGTGGTGGATCCCGGAGGGCCGGCCGCCCGCCGAGGGCACCTACGTCCGCTACGACGCCGACGCCCTCCTCGGCACGCTCGTGCTGGAGGCCCACCGGGCGGGCGCCGCCGTCATCGGGGAGGACCTGGGCACGGTCGAGCCGGGCGTACGGGAGCGGCTCGCGCGGCGCGGCATCCTCGGCACGTCCGTCCAGCGCTTCGAGTACGTGGGCGGCTCCGAGGGCCGGGCGGGTCCGCTGCCCGCACAGCGGTGGCGCGGCGACTGTCTGGCCACGCTGACCACGCACGACCTCCCGACCACGACGGCGTGGCTGACCGGCGAGCACGTCGAACTCCGTTCGCGGCTCGACCTGTTGACGCGTCCGGAGGCGGAGGAGAAGGCGCAGGCCGCGGCGGAGCGGGACGGCTGGCTCGCCGAGCTGGTCCGCTGCGGCCTGCTCGACGAGGGCGACCACGACCCGGAGACCGCGCTGTCGGCACTGCACCGGTTCCTGCTGCTGACCCCGTCCCGGCTGCTCGGCGTATGGCTGCCGGACGCCGTCGGGGACCGCCGCCCGCAGAACCTGCCGGGCACGTCCGGGGTGCACCCGAACTGGCGGCTGCCGACGGCGGACGGAGCCGGGCGCCCCGTTCCGCTGGAGGAGCTGGCGGAGCACCCGCTGGTCCGCAGGATCACCCAGCTGTTCACCACGCTCCCCCGCGCCTGCGGGCGGGAGACGCCGGAGCCTCACGAGAGAGAAGAGAGAGATGCCAGGCCAGCTTCTTGACCAGGCCGGATCGGGCGTACGCGAGGACGCCGGCGGCTTCGGCCTGCGGGCGCCCGACGGCACGGCCTATCGCGTGGACGTCACCGACGGCGTGTTCGACCAGGACAATCCGCTGCTCGCGCGGTCCGTCGCGGGCCGCAGGGTCGTCGCCTTCGTCAGCCCGACGGTCGACCGGCTGTACGGCGACCGGCTGCGCGCCTATCTCAACACACATGTGGATCCGGGCAGTTGGAGCGTCCATCAAATCCGTACGGGCGAGCACCACAAGACGCTCGCCGCAGCCGAGCAGGTGTGCGCGACCGCCAAGGCGGCGGGGCTCGACCGGCACGGGGTGATGCTGGCCGTGGGCGGCGGGATCGTGGCGGACGTCGTAGGCTTCGCGGCGTCGATGTACGCCCGCGGCATCCGCTACGTCAAGGTGAACACGACGCTGGTGGGGCAGGTGGACGTCGGCGTCGGCGTGAAGACGGGGGTCAACGCGCTGCGCACCAAGAACATGTTCGGCGCCTACCATCCCGCCCACGCGTCGCTCAACGACCCCGCGTTCCTGTCGTCGCTGCCACCGCGCGAGGTCCGCTGCGGGCTCGCCGAGATCGTGAAGATGGCGGTGATCCTGGACGCGGACCTGCTGCGCACCCTCGAGGACCGTCCGGACGTCTTCCTCAACTCGTCCCGCACTCCCGGCCCGTTGGAGACGCACGTCCTGCGGACCTCGATGCGGCTGATGATGGAGGAGCTCTGCCCCAATCTGCGCGAGCACGAGCTGGCCCGGCTCGTGGACTTCGGCCACACCTTCAGTCCGGTCATCGAGACGGCGGGCGATCACCGGCTGGAGCACGGGGAGGCGGTCGCCGTCGACATGGCGCTGTCCGCGCACATCGCCCGGCTGCTCGGCCTGACGGACGCCGACACCTGCGCGCGGATCGTCCGGCTGCTGCGGCGCATCGGGCTGCCCGTGCACGATCCGCGGACCTGCACCCCCGAGCTGATGTCCGACGCCCTGCGCGCCTCCTGGGAGCGGCGCGGGCGCAGGCTGCACCTGGTGGTGCCGACGGCGCCGGGCAGGGCGGCGTTCGTCGACGAACTGGAGGACGTCCCGCAGACGTTGCTGCGGTCGGCCCTCGACGCGCTGGCGCGGGACGGGGAGCGGCACGGTGGCTGACGCCGGGAAAGTACCCAATCTGCGCGACCTGCTCGCGCCCAAGACGCACGACCACGGCGGGACGGGCACCCTCCACGCCCACCGGGCCTTCGCGCGGCGGCCCGGCGGCCACGGCGCCGAGTTCGTCGATCTGGCCGTGCTGCCGCCGGGCACGTCCATCGGGCGGCACCGGCACGGCGCGGACCGGGAGACGTACATCGTGCTCGACGGCAGCGGCCTGATGTTCCGCGACGGGGTCCGCTTCCGGGTCGCCGCAGGTGATGTCGTCGTCAACCGGCCGTACGGCGAGCACGGCCTCGTCAACGACGGCACGCGGGAGCTGCGCCTGCTGGTCTTCGAGGAGCCGCTGCCCGACTCCGACCCGGCGTCCACTCCAGGAGGTTCCGCGTGAACTCCCCTTCTCCACATGCCCCCTTCACCGTCCTGGACGTCGGCGGCACCACACTGCGGATCGCGGAGTACGCGCCGGAGACCGGGGCACTGTCCCGGGTGCGCCGGGTGCCGGTGGACGGCATGGCCCAGGACGCGGAGGCGCCCGTACCGGTTCTCCAGGAACGGGTCGTGGCCCAGCTGGTCCGGGAGATCGAGGCGCACTCGGCGGCCGGTCCCGCCCCGCGCGCCGTCGGTGTCGCCTTCGCCGGGCCGATCACGGCCGCGGGTCTGGTGCTGGCGGCGCCGACGGTGTGGGGCGGGCGCGGCGAGCCGCTGCCGCTCGGCGCGCGGCTCACCGCGCGGCTGGGCGTCCCGGTGGTCGTCGTCAACGATCTGACCGCCGCGGCCTGGCGCTACGCGGCGACGGAGGACGAGCCGTTCTGTCTGCTGACCGTCAGCTCGGGCATCGGCAACAAGGTGTTCCGCGGCGGTGAGATCCTGCTCGACGCGGACGGGCACGGCGGCGAGCTGGGCCACTGGACCTGTGACACCTCGCCGGACGCGCCGCTGTGCGACTGCGGGGGCCGCGGCCATCTGGGCGCGATCGCCTCGGGCCGCGGGGTGCTGGCGGCGGCCCGCAGGGCGGCGGAGTCCGACCCGGACGGATTCGCCGCGTCGCTGCTGTCCGCCCTCACGCCCGGCGGGCGCCCCGCCGCGCTCACCAACGAGGCGCTGGCGGCGGCGGTCCGCGCGGACGACCCGTTCGCGACCGCCGTGCTGCGGAGCACGCTCACCCCGCTCGCGCAGGCGATCGCGTCCGTGTTCACGTCGATCGGGATCTGCCGGTACATCGTGATGGGCGGCTTCGCGCTGGCCGTCGGGGAACGCTACCGGCGGCTGCTGGTCGGCGAGTTGGCGCGGCTCGGCTGTTTCGGGCTGGCCGCGGAGGGGGTCGACGCGATGGTCGCGCTGGGGGTCGCGGACGACGATCACGGGCTGATCGGCGCGGGCCGGCTGCTGGCCGAGCGGCTGCCGGTGCCGGCCGGGCAGGGGGTGCGATGAGCGGCGTACTCGTCATCGGCAGCGGGTTCGTGGGCACCGGTGTCGCCCGTCGGCTCAGCGCCGACGGCATCCCGGTCACCCTGGCCTCCCGGGGGCGTCCCGCGACGCCGCCGGCCGCGTACGGGGCGCGGTGGTCGGCGCTGGACGCCACCGTCCCGGAGGCGTGCGGGCGGCTGCTCGACCGGGTGCGCCCGGACGGTGTCGTCCTGGTGCACGGGCCGTCGGACGTGACGTGGTGCGAGGCGCATCCCGCCGCGGCCGAGCGGGCGCACACGGTGGTCGCCGACAACATCGCCTCGCTGGCGCCCGGTGTGCGGATCGTGCTGATCTCGACCGACAACGTCTTCGACGGCGCCGCCGAGCGGAACGCCGAGTCGGCGCCGGTCTCCCCCGCGAACGCGTACGGCCGCGCCAAGCGCCGCGCCGAGGAGGTGCTCCTCGCCACGGCGGCGGACGCGGTGGCGTTGCGGGTCAGTCTCGTCTACGGGTACGAGCCGGCCGACGCGGGGAAGTGGCTCAACTTCTTCGCGGCCTGCGCGCACCATCTGCTGCGCGGCGAACCGGTGCGGGCCCCGGACGACCACTGGACCACGCCGATCGCCGTCGACGACGTGGCCCGGGTGACGGCGGCGCTGCTGGACGCGGCCGGGCCGCTGCCGCCGGTGCTGCATCTGGCCGGCCCGGACCGGGTCACCCGCGCCGAGTGGGCGCTGACGATCGCCGACGCCCTCGGCGCGGACGCCCGCCTGGTGGTCCCGGTGCCGAAGGCGCGGACCCGCTACGCGTCCCGGCCGCGCAACGCCTGCCTGACCAGCGATCTGCTGACGGCCCTGCCGGCCCTGCGTTCGTTGAGCGTCCGGGGCGTCGACGCGGCGGCCCGCGCCCTGGCCCCGGAGTTCACCGGCTCCGCAGCACCGTGATGAACGCGCCGACCGTGCGCGCCATCGCCTCCCGGCCCACGGTGAGGTACTTGCGGGAGTCGACGGCGTCGGGGTGCGCCGCGAGGAACTCCCTGATGGCGCCGGTCATCGCGATGTTCAGGGCGGTGCCCACGTTGACCTTGGCGATGCCGCCGCGCACGGCCGCGGCCAGCTCCGCGTCGGGCACGCCCGACGAGCCGTGCAGCACGAGCGGTACGCCGAGGTCGCCGAGCCCTTCCGCGAGCCGTTTGAGCAGATCGTGGTCGAGGCTCGCCGTGCGGGTCGTCATCGCGTGCGAGGAGCCGACCGCGACGGCCAGCGCGTCGACCCCGGAGTCGGAGACGTAGGCGCGGGCCTCCCCGGGGTCGGTGCGGGCACCGGGTGCGTGCGCGTCCAGCGGCGCGGCCCCGTTCTTCCCGCCGACCTCGCCCAGCTCGGCCTCCACCCAGAGCCCGTGGGCGTGCCCCCAGTCGGCGGCGGCACGGGTCGCGGCGAGGTTCTCGTCGTAGGGCAGATGGGCGGCGTCGTACATCACCGAGCTGAATCCGGCGTCGGCCGCCTGCCGCAGCAGGTCGTCGCTCTGTACGTGGTCCAGGTGGAGGGCGACGTCGACACCGGCCCGCTCGGCGACGGCGACCGCCGCGCGGGCCAGCGGCAGGAGCCGTCCGTACCGGTAGCGGACGGCGTTCTCGCTGATCTGCAGGATGACGGGGGCGTCGACCGTCTCGGCGCCGGCGACGACGGCCTCGATGTGTTCGAGGGTGATGACGTTGAACGCGGCGACGGCGCCCTGCCGGGCCGCCGCCGCACCGACGAGGGTGCCGGTGGCTGCGAGAGGCACTGCCTCTCCCTTCTCATGTCGGCGGTGGCGAAGGTCAGTTGGCGTCGAGGATCACGGAACGGGTGAGGTGGCGCGGCTGATCGGGGTCGAGGCCGCTGCGGGCGGCGACGGCCACCGCGAGGCGCTGGGCGCGGACGAGCTCGGCCAGCGGATCGAGGCGGCCCTCGATCCAGAGCGCGCCGGTCCCGGCGACCTGCTCGGCCAGGCCCTCGGGCGCCTCGCCGAGCATCCAGGTGGCGGTGCCGGAGGTGGTGACGGAGATCGGGCCGTGCCGGTACTCCATCGCCGGGTACGCCTCGGTCCAGGACAGGGAGGCCTCGCGCATCTTGAGGGCGGCCTCGTTGGCGAGACCCACCGTCCAGCCGCGGCCCAGGAAGGTGAACTGCCCGCAGTCCACGAGCCCTTCGGGCAGCGGTCCGGCCAGCGCGGTGCGGGCGTCGGCGACGGCCTGCTCGGTGTGCAGGCCGAGGTGGGCGCGGAGCAGGGTCAGGGCGGTGGTGGCGAAGCGGGTCTGGACCACGGACTTCTCGTCGGCGAAGTCGAGCACCACGAGGTCGTCGGCGGCCGTGCGGATCGGGGTGTCCGGGTCGCCGGTGATCGCGGTGGTGCGGACGGTGCCCCGGACGGCGGCGAGGAGTTCGAGGACCTCGGTGGTGGTGCCGGAGCGGGTCAGGGCGATCACCCGGTCGTAACGGCGGCCCGCCGGGAACTCGGACGCGGCGAACGCGTCGGTCTCCCCCTGCCCCGACTCCTCGCGCAGCACGGCCGCCGCCTGCGCCATGAACCAGGAGGTGCCGCAGCCGACGATCGCGACCCGCTCCCCGGCGGCCGGCAGCGCCGCCTCGTGCCGCGCGGCCAGTCCCGCGGCGCGCGTCCAGCACTCCGGCTGGCTGTTCAACTCGTTCTCGACATGGCTCATGCCGGGCCCCACTCCCCTATGTATGTTTCGAGCTACTCAAGCGACTGCTTGTTCCTGCAAGATATAGCCAGCTTTCAAGCACAATCAAGCATTCATGGGCACAGCAGCTAGGGTTTGCGCGACCGAGTCGATCGTCGATTGGAGGCCGCGGATGTCCCGCGACGCCCGCTGGAAGTCCCTCCTCGAACTGCTCGTCGAGCGCGGCCGCCTCGACGTGGAGGACGCGGCCGGCGAACTGGGGGTGTCGGCCGCGACGATCCGCCGCGATTTCGACCAGCTCGCCGAGCAGCAGATGCTGGTGCGCACCCGCGGCGGCGCCGTCGTGCACGGCGTCAGCTACGAACTGCCGCTGCGCTACAAGACCGCCCGCAACGCCTCGGAGAAGCAGCGCATCGCCACCGCGGTCGCCGAACTCCTCACCCCGGGCGAGGCGGTGGGCCTGACCGGCGGCACGACGACGACCGAGGTGGCGCGGGCGCTCGCGGTCCGCCCGGACCTCGCCTCCGGCACCCCCGCCCTGACGATCGTCACGAACGCCCTCAACATCGCCAACGAACTGGCGGTGCGCCCCCAGTTCAAGATCGTGCTGACGGGCGGGGTCGCGCGCCCGCAGTCGTACGAGTTGATCGGTCCGCTCGCCGACGGGGTCCTCGGCCAGATCACCCTGGACACCGCCGTGCTGGGCGTCGTCGGCCTCGACGTCACGCACGGCGCCTCCGCGCACGACGAGGCGGAGGCGGCGATCAACCGGCTGCTGTGCGAGCGCGCCGAGCGCGTCGTGGTCGCGGCGGACGCCAGCAAGCTGGGCCAGCGCGCCTTCGCCCGGATCTGCGACGTGGCGCAGGTCGACATCCTCGTGACGGACGAGTCCGCCGACAGGGCGACGCTGGAGCATTTCGAGGAGGCGGGCGTGCGGGTCCTCGCCGTCTGACGTCCCCCACCCGAAGTGATCACTCCGGGCGCGCGGTGCACTCGTGCACCGCGCGCCTCGGCATGCCCGCGACCGGCGGCGCGCCCCTTCCCGACCCCCCTTGCCGCGAGGGCGGCCACGCCTCTAACCTGACTTTGTGCCGCTACTAAACAAACTGGGGACGGTCAGCGCCGACAGCCCCCGCCTCCCCTCCCTGACCCGTCTGCGCATCGCCATCACGGTCTTCTTCGCCCTCGACGGCTTCATCTTCGCGGGCTGGGTGGTCCGCATCCCCGCCATCAAGGAGCAGACGGGGGCGTCGGCGAGCACGCTCGGGCTCGCCCTGCTCGGGGTGTCCGCCGGCGCCGTGATCACGATGATGCTGACCGGGCGGCTGTGCCGGCGCTTCGGCAGCCACGAGGTGACGGTCGCGTGCGGGGTGCTGCTGCCGCTGACCATCGTGCTGCCGCCGCTGACCCACTCGCCGCTCACGCTCGGCCTGGTGCTGCTGGTGTTCGGAGCGGCGTACGGCGGCATCAACGTGGCGATGAACAGTGCGGCCGTCGAGCTGGTCGCCGCGCTCGGCAGGCCGGTGATGCCCAGCTTCCACGCCGCGTTCAGCCTGGGCGGCATGGTCGGTTCGGGTCTCGGCGGGCTGGTCGCGGCGCATCTGTCGCCGACCCGGCACCTGATGGCGATCATGGTGATCGGCCTCGTGGTCACGGCCGCGGCCGGGCCGACGCTGCTGCGCCACCGCTCCCCCGGCACCCGGGAACGCATACCGGCACGCCCCCGGCCCGAGGAGCCCGCGCCGGCGCGGCGTCCGGACCGCGGCACCCGGCTGCTCGTCCTCGTCTTCGGCCTGATCGCGCTGTGCACGGCGTACGGGGAAGGGGCCCTGGCCGACTGGAGCGCGCTGCACATGGAGGAGGACCTGCACGCGCATCCGGGTGTGGCGGCGGCCAGTTACTCGTGTTTCGCCTTCGCCATGACGATCGGCCGGCTCTCCGGCACCACCCTGCTGGAACGGCTCGGCCGGACCCGCACCGTGGTCCTCGGCGGCGCGACCGGCGCCGTCGGCATGCTGTTCGGCGCGCTGGCGCCCTCGGTGTGGCTCGCCCTCGTCGGCTTCGCGATCACCGGCCTGGGGCTGGCGAACATCTTCCCCGTCGCGGTCGAGCGGGCCGGGGCGCTGGCCGGTCCGACGGGTGTCGCCGCCGCGTCCACGCTCGGCTACGGCGGCATGCTGCTCGGGCCGCCCGCGATCGGGTTCATGGCGGACTGGTTCTCACTGCCCCTGGCGCTGACGAGCGTGGCGCTGCTCGCGGCGGTCGCGGCGACGATCGGGTTCGCGACGCGCCGCGCGGCCGTCGACTGAGTCCCGGAAATTCCGCGCCGCGGCACGGGTCCACCGGGCACACTCGCCCCATGGAGATCGCCGAACACATTCACGTCGTGGACACGGAGGGCCGGTTGCTGGCGGCCGCCGCCGAGAAGGCCGGGGTCGACGCCGAGGTCGCCACCTGCCCCGGCTGGCGGATCCGCGACCTCGTGCGCCACCAGGGACAGGTGCACCGCTGGGCCACCGGATTCCTGGCCGAAGGACACCTGACCCGCCACCCGCTGCCGGACGTCCCGCCGGATCTCGACGGCGACGCGCTGCTCGCCTGGTACCGGGAGGGGCACGGAAGACTTGTCGACACATTGACAGGAGCGCCGCTCGACCTGGAGTGCTTCGCGTTCCTTCCGGCGCCGTCGCCACTGGCGTTCTGGGCGCGACGGCAGGCGCACGAGACGGCGGTGCACCGGGTGGACGCCGAGTCGGCGCTCGACCGGCCGTCCCGGGACGCGTCCGAGCCGGTCACCGAGGAGTTCGCGGTCGACGGGATCGACGAGTTGCTGTCCGGGTTCCACGCGCGGGACCGCAGCCGGATGCGCTCCGACACGCCCCGCCTGCTGCGGGTACGGGCCACGGACGCCGACGCCGCCTGGACGGTGCGGATCACCCAGGACCCGCCCGCCGCGGAGCGGGGCGCCGCAGGGGACGCCGAGTGCGAGGTGTCCGGCCCGGCGGCGCGGCTCTATCTGGCGCTCTGGAACCGACTGCCCTTCCCCGAGGTCACCGGGGACGCCTCCCTCGCCGCACTGTGGCGGGAGCGCTCGGGGGTCTGACCGTTCAGGGGCGGGCCGTCACGCCGGGGAGTCGGACTCCAGCATCCGGCTCAGCACGGCCCGCTGCAGCGGGCGCACCTCGGTGTGCAGGGCACGCCCCTTGGCCGTGATGCAGACCCGGACCCCGCGCCGGTCCTCGCTGCACATGCCGCGCTCCACGAGACCGTCCTTCTCCAGTCGGCCGATGAGCCGGGACAGGGCGCTCTGGCTCAGGTGCACCTGGCCGGCGATCTCCTGTACGCGATAGCCGGACGCGCTGTCCTCCGGCGTGCCCTCGGCGAGCACGTCGAGCACCTCGAAGTCGCTC
This sequence comes from Streptomyces sp. NPDC046716, assembly GCF_040645755.1. NCBI lineage: Bacteria > Bacillati > Actinomycetota > Actinomycetes > Kitasatosporales > Streptomycetaceae > Streptomyces > Streptomyces sp. NPDC046716. The sequence continues at coordinate 19,167 of NZ_JBEYYU010000061.1, read as the reverse complement.
GCGCCCAGGCCGTGCCGGTGCAGCTCGCGGTCGAGTTCGCACATCGTGCGCGCGTGCAGCGAGAGGATGTCCCGCCACTGTTCCACCAGGCCGACCGGCGTCCCGGCCTCCGCTTTTCCTGCCGCCATGACCGCACCGTAGCAGAAAATCCCCCATTTATTGCATCGTCATTAAATGCACGTGCAGTCAATGCATGTGCATGTACTGTGCTCCGCATGACTTCTCCGCTCACCGCTGCTCCCTCGTCCCCCGAGGCCTCGTCGGAGCACTGGTCCCCGCGCCTGTGGGGCACGCTGCTCGTGCTCTGCGCCGCGATGTTCCTGGACGCGCTCGACGTCTCGATGGTCGGTGTCGCCCTGCCGTCCATCGGCTCGGAACTGGATCTGTCGACGGCGACCCTGCAATGGGTCGTCAGCGGCTACATCCTCGGCTACGGCGGCCTGTTGCTCCTCGGCGGCCGGGCGGCCGATCTGCTCGGGCGGCGCCGCGTCTTCCTGATCGCCCTCGGCGTCTTCGCGCTCGCCTCGCTGCTCGGCGGTCTCGTCGACTCCGGGCCGCTGCTCATCGCGAGCCGCTTCATCAAGGGGCTGAGCGCCGCGTTCACCGCGCCGGCCGGTCTGTCCATCATCACGACGACGTTCGCCGAGGGCCCCGTACGCAACCGGGCCCTGTCCATCTACACCACCTGCGCCGCCACCGGCTTCTCCATGGGTCTCGTCCTCTCCGGCCTGCTGACGGAGGCCAGTTGGCGCCTGACGATGCTGCTGCCCGCGCCGATCGCGGTCGTCGCGCTGCTGCTCGGCCTGAAGCTGATCCCGCACAGCGCCAAGGAGGAGAACCACCGCGGCTACGACATCCCCGGCGCCGCGCTGGGCACCCTGTCGATGCTCCTTCTCGTCTTCACGGTGGTGCAGGCGCCGGAGGCGGGCTGGACCTCGGCGCGCACCCTGCTCTCGTTCCTGGCGGTCGTCGTCCTCCTGGCGGTCTTCGTCCGGGTCGAACGGCGCTCGCCGTCGCCGCTGATCCGGCTCGGCGTACTGCGCTCCGGTTCGCAGATCCGCGCGCAGCTCGGCGCGATGACCTTCTTCGGCTCCTACGTCGGCTTCCAGTTCCTGGCCACGCTGTATCTGCAGTCGCTGCTGGGCTGGTCGGCGCTGAGCATGGCGCTGGCGTTCCTGCCCGCGGGCGCGCTCGTCGCCCTGTCGTCGACGAAGGTCGGCTCGATCGTGGACCGCTTCGGTACGCCCCGGGTCATCGCCGTCGGCTTCACCTTCATGGTCATCGGCTACGCGCTCTTCCTGCGCATCAGCCTCGACCCGGTCTACGCGGCCGTCATCCTGCCCACCATGCTGCTGATCGGCGCGGCGTGCGCCCTCGTCTTCCCGTCCCTCAACATCCAGGCCACGAACGGAGTGCACGACGACGAGCAGGGCATGGTCTCCGGGCTGCTCAACACCTCCGTACAGGTGGGCGGGGCGATCTTCCTCGCGGTGGTGACGGCCGTCATCACGGCGAACGCGCCCGAGGGGGCCTCGCCGCAGGCCGTCCTGGACAGCTTCCGCCCCGGCCTCGTGGTCATCACGGCGATCGCCCTGGCGGGACTGCTGGTCACGCTAACCGGTCTGCGCTCGCGCCGGGTCCGGGAGACCGTGGTGATCGCGGGATCGGCACCGGTCGACGCGGCGAAGGGCGCGGAGGCCGACGCTCAGCGACTCGCCCTGCGCGACTGACATGGAGTGGGCGGGCCCCGTGGGCGGCGGACGCATACCCTCGCCCCCGGGGCCCGCGTGTGCCACCATCACCGGCGTGACGCACACGGGGGACACCACGATGGAGACAGCACGCACACGCAGAACACAGGCCCAGCGGGACGCGACGACCGTGGAGATCGGGTTCGCGCTGTTCACCGGCGCCCTGCTGGCCGGCGCGGTCTTTGCGCTGCTCGCCCTTCCGGCGTTCCTCGGCATCGTGTCGGGCGGCGGGCTCTACAAGGCGGCGGGAACCGTGGCGGCCGTGGCCTTCCTCGCCCGGGTGGCACGGGTGCTGTCGCGCTTCGACCGCCACCGGTCCGCCGCGGACGAACCCGGCCCCCGCGCGTAACCGCCTGACTGTCGCGTCCCGCTCGCCCTAGGCTCGTGGCCATGCACAGCACCCTCACCGACCACGCCCGCTGCCTGTACGGCGACGAGTACCGTCCCACCCCGGAGTGCGCGCTCGAGCACCACGAGCGCTACTTCGTCGAGGAGCTGACGTTCGCCCACGCGGAGGCGATCCTCACGATGCTCCACGAGCTGTGCCCGCACGTGGTCGACGGCCATCTCCCCGTGTGGATCCGCAATCTGGCCCACCGTCTGGTGCTGCTGCAGCGGCCGGACGAGCCCGCGCTGCTGCGCGGCGCCGCCGACCATCTGTGGATGCACGGCCCCGACTGGGACGACATCGCGGCCGCCCTGGTACGCCGCGCCGAGGCCCTGGAAGCCGGCTGATCAGCCGAGCCATCCCGGCCGCACCAGGCCCGACTCGTAGGCGAGGACGACGAGTTGGGCCCGGTCGCGGGCGCCCAGCTTGACCATGGCGCGGCTCACGTGGGTCTTCGCCGTGAGCGGGCTGACGACGAGGCGCCGGGCGATCTCCGCGTTCGACAGGCCGATCCCGACGAGCGCCATCACCTCACGCTCCCGCTCGGTCAGCCCGGCCAGCGACACCGCGCCCGCGGGCTCCTTGGAGCGGGCCGCGAACTCGGCGACGAGCCGCCGGGTCACGCCCGGCGACAGCAGCGCGTCGCCGTGCACCACGGCCCGTACCGCCCGCAGCAGTTCGTCCGGCTCGGTGTCCTTCACGAGGAAGCCGGAGGCGCCGGAGCGGATCGCCTCGAAGACGTACTCGTCGAGCTCGAAGGTGGTGAGCATGACCACCCGCACCGCCGCGAGTTCCGGGTCGGCGCCGATCCGGCGGGTCGCCGCGAGCCCGTCGAGCAGCGGCATCCGGATGTCCATCAGGACCACGTCGGGACGCAGTTCGCGCACGAGGCGGACGGCCTCCTCCCCGTCGGCGGCCTCGGCGGCGACCTCGATGTCGCTCTGCGCGTCGAGCAGTGCCCGGAATCCTGCGCGGACCAGCGACTGGTCGTCGGCGAGAAGTACGCGGATCACCGGGAGTCCTCCGAAGACGGGGCGGGCGGGGCGAGCGGCAGTTCGGCGACGACGCGGAAGCCGCCGTCGGGGCGCGGCCCCGCCTCGATGGTGCCACCCAGGGCGGCGGCGCGCTCGCGCATCCCGGCGAGTCCGTTGCCGCTGCCGCCCGCCTCGGCGTGGCTCGCGGGCCCGTCGTCGTCGACGGTCACCGTCAACGCGCCCTGCCGGTAGTCGAGTCGCACGCTCGCCCGCCGGGACTCCGAGTGCCGGACGACGTTCGTCAGAGCCTCCTGCACGATCCGGAACGCGGCGAGGTCCGCCCCCGGCGCGGCCGTCACCCGCTCCCCGCCGGTGCCGACGTCGACGGTGAGCCCGGCCCCGGCCGCCTGCTCCACGAGCTCGGGCAGCCGGTCGAGCCCCGGGGCGGGGGCGCGGGGGGCCTCGCCGGGCGCCCGCAGCGTGTCGAGGACCTGCCGCACCTCCCCCAGCGCCTCCTTGCTGGCGCCCTTGATCGTCGTCAGTGCCGTACGCGCCTGTTCCGGATCGGCGTCGAGCAGCGCGAGCCCCACTCCCGCCTGGACGTTGATGACGGAGAGGGAGTGGGCCAGCACGTCGTGCAGTTCGCGGGCGATGCGGAGCCGCTCCTCGTCGGCCCGCCGCCGCGCCGCCCGCTCCCGCTCGGCGCGGGCCTGCGCCCACTGCTCGCGCCTGACCCGGACCAGTTCGGCAGCGGCGGCGACGGCGAGCACCCACGCCGCGACGATCCCCTCCTGCCCCCAGGCCGCGGGACCGTCCCCGGCCGGCGGCAGATACCGGTACAGCCGGTGCCCCACGACCACGTGCCCGGCCCAGAAGAAGGCGACGGCGCCCCACGCCGCGTACCGGCGCCCCGCGACGATCGCGACGAAGCACCCCAGGGCGACGGGGAGGAAGACGGGCCCGTACGGGTATCCGGCCGCCAGGTACACCGTCGCGCACAGGGCCGTGCCGTACGCGACCGCCACCGGGTACCGCTGCCGCCACAGGAGCTGGACCGAGGCCAGGAGGAGGAGCAGGTGCGCGAACGCGTCGAGGCCGACGCGGTCGCCGCCCCGGCCGTGCGCGGCCATGCTCGAGCCGACGAGGACGATCAGGGTGACGAACACCGTCGACCGCCACGGCAGGCGGCCACCGTCGGCCCGGTTCCACCACGTGGGCCCCGGCGGCCCCCACGGCGGCCCGCCGCCGCGTCGCCACGGGGGTCCGCCCAGGTCTCCGGGCGCCCTGGGCGGACCCCCGGCCCGCTCGCGCTGCTCGTCCATGCGGCCACGCTAAGGGCCGCGGACCGTCCCGGGCGTCAGCCGGGCGTGGCGATCACGCGTACTCCCCGCGGAGTACCCGTCGGCCGTTGTCCCGACCGGGTCACTTCACGAGCCCGACCCCGTGGGCGAGCTGCGCCGCCGCGTGGTCGAAGAAGGCGGCCCGGTCCTCGACGACCCGGTTGAACTGGCCGAACAGCTCGAACCCGATGAGCCCGAACAGTTGCGCCCAGGCGGCGATCAGCGCGGCCATGAGCTCGGGCGGCAGGTCGGGCGCGATGTCGGCGGCCATCCGCTCGGCCTCCGGGCGCAGCGCAGCCGGCAGCTTGGGCAGGGCCACGCCCTTGTCCTCGTACGCCTCCCGGACGACGCCGATGAGCAGCAGTCCGACCCGTGAGGCGGCCTCGACGGTGGCCATCGGAGCGGTGTAACCCGGCACCGGGGAGCCGTAGATGAGGGTGTACTCGTGCGGACGGGCGAGGGCCCACTCGCGCACGGCCCGGCAGACGGCGACCCAGCGCTGGGCCGCGGTGGCGGTCGGCTGCCGGGCGGCGTCGGCGCGCTCGGCGGCCTCGCCCAGCGAGTCGTAGGCGTCGATGATGAGCGCGGTGAGCAGCTCGTCCCGGCTGGGGAAGTAGCGGTACAGGGCCGACGAGACCATGTCGAGTTCCCGGGCGACCGCGCGCAGCGAGAGCTTGGCGGCGCCGTCGGCGGCGAGCTGTCTGCGCGCCTCGTCCTTGATGGCGGCGGTGATCTCCTGCCGGGCGCGGGCGCGGGCCCCTTGTGTGGTGCGGCTCGTACTCATGGCTTCAGTGTTCCACGCCGACGGAGCGGTGCACACGTTTCGGAGCGCTGACCAAAAACGAGAGCACTGCTCTTGCTTTGGAGCGCCCCTCTCGTGCACACTGCTCTTAAGCGAGAGCAGTGCTCACACTTCGGAGCGCCGCCCGCACTCATCCTGGGGGTCACCATGAGCGCACAGTCCGAGCCCTACTACCTCAAGGGCAGCCCCACCGCGATCCGCCTCAACAAGGTGATCGGGTGGCTGGCCCGGCGCGGCCTCAGCCTCGCCGGCTCCGCCGAACTCTCGGTGCGCGGCCGCAAGAGCGGTCAGCTGCAGCGGATCCCGGTGAACCCGCACACGTACGAGGGCGTCCAGTACCTGGTGTCGGCCCGCGGCCACTCCCAGTGGGTGAAGAACATGCTCGCCGCGGGCGGCGGCGAACTGCGCGTCGGCCGCAAGGTCCGCACCTTCGAGGCCGTCGAACTCCCCGACGGCGACCTGAAGCGCGAGGTCCTGCGCACCTACCTGGAGCGCTGGGGCTGGCAGGTCAACGACTACTTCAAGGGCGTCACGGCGAAGTCGACGGACGCCGAGCTCTCGGCCGCGTCCCCCGACCACCCGGTCTTCCGGATCACCGTCGCCGACTGACGCCGTCGGCGACCGACGCCCGCGCCGACCGGCACCGGCACACCCGGTCCCGGCGCGGCGGGCGCCGCCGACGTCAGCGCTCGAACCGGGACAGCGCCCGTCCCGCCATCGGATGCGTCCGCACCAGCTCGCCCAGGGAGGACGAACCCCGGGTGATCCTCGCGAACGCGTTCCACGCCGGGCGCAGGCCCGTCAGGGCCGCGTGCAGCAGGGCCGGCTTGCGCTCGAAGACGGTCAGCATGCGCTTGCCGACGGCCATCTCGACGCCCAGGCCCGCCTTGATGGCGAACGCGTAGTTCAGCGCCTGGCGGCGGGCGTCCACGGCGTCGTGGGACTCGGCGACGCGCACCGCCCACTCCCCCGCGAGCCGGCCCGAGCGCAGGGCGAAGGAGATGCCCTCGCGGGTCCACGGCTCGAGCAGTCCTGCCGCGTCGCCGCAGACCAGGACCCGCCCGCGCGACAGCGGCGAGTCGTCGGCCCGGCAGCGCGTCAGGTGCCCCGAGGAGACCGCGGGTTCGAAGCCCGCGAGCCCCAGGCGGGCGATGAAGTCCTCCAAGTACTTCTTGGTGGCGGCGCCTTCGCCGCGCGCCGAGATGACGCCGACGGTGAGCGTGTCGTCCTTGGGGAAGACCCAGCCGTAACTGCCCGGGATCGGGCCCCAGTCGATGAGGACCCGGCCGCGCCAGTCCTCGGCGACCGTCTCCGGCACCGGGATCTCCGCCTCCAGGCCGAGGTCGACCTGGTCCAGCTTCACCCCGACGTGCGCTCCTATCCGGCTGGCGCTGCCGTCGGCGCCGACCACGGCGCGGGCGAGCACCGTCTCGCCGTCCTGCAGCACGACCGCGACGGTCCGCCGGTCGGGCACCGCTGAACCGTGCTGCTCGACCCGCGTCACCGTGACCCCGGTGCGCAGCTCCGCGCCCGCCTTCTGCGCGTGCTCGACGAGCTGGGCGTCGAACTCCGGGCGGTTGATGAGCCCGAACAGCATGCTGCGCGACCGGCGCGTCCGCGTGTACTTGCCGTTCAGCGAGAACGTGACCGCGTTGACCCGGTCCTTGAACGGCAGCTCGAAGCCGGGTGGCAGGGAGTCGCGGGACGGGCCGATGATGCCGCCGCCGCACGTCTTGTAGCGCGGCAGTTCCGCCTTCTCCAGCAGCAGCACACGGCGTCCCGCGACCGCGGCCGCGTACGCGGCGGAGGCGCCGGCGGGGCCCGCGCCCACGACCACGACGTCCCACACGCTCATGTCCCGCTCGTCGCCCATGTCGTTGCCCGCCGCGTTCTCGGGGTTCTCGCTGCTCACGATGGTTTGATGCTCCGTCTTCAGCCGCCTGCCGCACGTTTCCCAGGCATCCTACGGCGGGCGGCGCCGTGACCCTCTGTGGGAGGATCTTCCGTACCCCCTGTACAACGTCGCACCTACGAGGAGCGTGCCCATGTCGCCGCATCCGATCGCCGAATCCGTCGCCTCCCTGCTGCCCCGCGCCAAGGCGGAGCTGGCCGAGCTGGTGGCCTTCAAGTCGGTGGCGGACTTCGAGCAGTATCCGAAGAGCGAGAGCGAGGGCGCGGCCAACTGGGTCGCGGACGCCCTGCGCGCCGAGGGCTTCCAGGACGTGGCACTGCTCGACACCCCGGACGGCACCCAGTCGGTCTACGGCCATCTGCCCGGCCCCGAGGGCGCGCCCACGGTCCTGCTGTACGCGCACTACGACGTGCAGCCGCCGCTGGACGAGGAGGCGTGGGTGACGCCCCCGTTCGAGCTCACCGAGCGCGAGGACGGCCGCTGGTACGGGCGGGGCAGCGCCGACTGCAAGGGCGGTGTGCTGCTGCACCTGCTGGCGATCCGCGCGCTGAAGGCGAACGGCGGGGTGCCGGTGGGCGTCAAGGTGATCGCCGAAGGCTCGGAGGAGATGGGCACCGGCGGCCTGGAGCGCTACGCCGAGCAGCACCCGGAGCTGCTGACCGCCGACACCATCGTCATCGGTGACGCGGGCAACTTCCAGTGCGGTCTGCCCACCGCGACGGCGACGCTGCGCGGCATGACGCTGGTGCGGGTGCAGGTCGACACGCTCGAAGGCAACCTGCACTCGGGCCAGTTCGGCGGGGCCGCGCCCGACGCGCTGGCCGCGCTGGTGCGCGTACTGGACTCGCTGCGGGCCGAGGACGGTTCGACGACGGTCGACGGTCTGGACGGGGCCGAGTCCTGGAGCGGTCTGCAGTACGAGGAGGAGGCGTTCCGCAAGGACGCCAAGGTGCTCGACGGCGTCGAGCTGATCGGCGCGGGCACGGTGGCCGACCGGATCTGGGCGCGCCCTGCCGTGACGGTGCTCGGCATCGACTGCCCGCCGGTCGTCGGCGCGACGCCGTCCGTGCAGGCCGGCGCCCGCGCGCTGGTCAGCCTGCGGGTGCCGCCGGGCACGGACGCCGGCGAGGCGACGAAGCTGCTGATGGCGCACATCGAGGCGCACACTCCGTGGGGCGCCCGGGTGTCGGTCGAGCAGGTCGGCCAGGGCCAGCCGTTCCGGGCGAACACCCAGAGCCCCGCGTACGCCGCGCTGGCGGACGCGATGGCCGAGGCGTACGACGGCCAGGAGATGAGCTACGCGGGCCAGGGCGGCTCGATCCCGCTGTGCAACACGCTCGCGTCGCTCTACCCGGAGGCGGAGATCCTGCTGATCGGCCTCAGCGAGCCGGAGGCGCAGATCCACGCGGTCAACGAGTCGGTGTCGCCGCAGGAGTTGGAGCGGCTCTCGGTCGCGGAGGCGCTGTTCCTGCAGAAGTACGCCGCCGCGAACTGACCCGCCCCACCGCCGGCTCTGCTCTCGGCCAAGACGTGGGAGCTTCGGCGGAGACGGCTCGTACGGTCGCCGCATGACGACCTACGACCTCATCGACGCGTTCGACGTCACCCCACGGCTGCGGCTGCTGCGCTTCCCCGTGGGGCAGGCCTACCTGTGGCGGGACGACGACGGGCTCACCCTGATCGACGCGGGCGCGCCCGGCGCGGGCCTGCCGATCGCCGATGCCGTACGTGCCTGGGGGCATGCGCCCGAGGACGTACGGCGGATCGTGCTCACCCACTTCCACGAGGACCACGTGGGCGGCGCCGCCGAGTTCGCCCGGCTCAGCGGCGCCGAGGTGTACGCGCACCACCTGGACGCCCCGTTCGTGCGGGGCGAGGCGGCCGGGCCGCCGCCGGTCTACGAGGACTGGGAGCGGCCGCTGCACGCCCAGGCCCTGGCGCAGCTCCCGCCGCCGCTGCCCGAGCCCGATCTACCGCTCGTGGTGCGGGAGTTGACGGACGGCGACACGCTGGATCTCGGCGACGGGGCGCGGATCGTCGGCGCGCCCGGCCACACCGACGGATCCATCGCCGTGCATCTGCCCCGGCACGGCGTGCTGCTCACCGGCGACGCGGTCGCCGCGTCACCGGTCGACGGGCAGATCATGCTGGGCGTGCTGAACCTGGACCGGAAGCGGGCCGTCGCCTCCTTCGCCCGGCTCGCCGCGCTGGAGAGCGAGGTGGCCTGCTTCGGGCACGGCGATCCGCTGACCGAGAACGCCGGCGCCGCGCTCAGGGCGGCATCGGCGACGTATCAACCCGCTTGAGGTTCACAGCGGTTCGAGGTGAGCTGCGCTTTCACGGTGAGACCATCCCTTGAGAATCAGGGGCGTCGGCAGAGCGGAGCCGGGTGTCGAGTCGCTTCTCAGCCGAGTGGGACACCGGCCTCCAGGTAGTGCGCCGCACCCCGTTCGCGAGCACGAAGGGCCCATCGCAGCCGCTCGTACCGCACGGGCGGCAGCAGACCCGCCGCCTCGGCCTCGTCGACGAACCGCCAGCCCCGCAGCTCCGGTCCGGGCAGCAGCACATGGGCCGCCACGTCGCGGTCGAGCCGCCCGCCGTCGAAGAGCAGCCGCAGACCGCCGAAGCCGGGCGGCACGGGCCGCTCCCAGTCGACGACCAACAGCCCGGGTACGTCGACGAGTTGGATGCCGGTCTCCTCCAGGACCTCCCGCATGCCCGCCCGCGCGGGCGCCTCGCCCGGCTCGACGACGCCGCCGGGGAACTCCCAGCCCGGCTTGTAGGTGGGGTCGACGAGCAGGACACGGTCCTGCTCGTCGAAGAGGAGCACGCCCGCGGCGACCGTCTCGGCGGTGGGCTCGGCCGTCTGCACGATGTCGCAGGGCGCCGCCTCGCCGGTGCGCACGGCGGCGGCGATGCGGACGGCGGTGTCGTACGGGGACAGCGTGCCGCTGTCGACGAGGTAGGCGTCCGCGGCGAGCCAGCCCGCGAGCGCGGCGCGGTAGGGCTCGATGTCGGCGGGCGCCTCGCCGCTGGGGTCACGGCTGCGCAGGATCGTTTCACCTGGAGCAAGGACCACATGGCACACAGGGATCCGCCGGGCGGCGAGCCCACCGAAGATCTCGTCGCGGTACTCCTGGCGCATCAGCCCCATCGGCACCACGAGGACTCCGCCGAGTTCGGCGAGGAGGGCGGCCGCCGTGTCGACGACGAGCCGCCGCCAGATCGGCAGGTCCTGATGGTCGCTGACCTCGGCGAGCCGCTTGGGCGGCAGCAGCCGCTCCAGCTCCGCGTCGATCTCCTCGGGGTCGAAGAGCGTGCAGTTGGGGATCAGGTCGAGCAATTCGCGCGCGGCGGTCGTCTTGCCCGCGCGGGATGCCCCGTTGACCCAGACGATCACGGTTCCCCCTCTTCCGTCGGCCCCCTGAGGCTTGCCCGCAACACCCTGCCGGGGAAACCCGGTGCTGATGAGCGTGTTCGCGCGGGCGGTCAGACGCCCGCGAGCAGCCCGTCGAGCGGCGCCGGCACCCGGGCCGGGTCGAGGGCCGCCACGAGGAGTCCGCCGTAGCGGATCTTGCGGCCCTTCTTGGTGCTGAGAAAGCGCCGCACCTGCTGCTCGCGGGGGCGGCCGCGCTGGGCGGGCTGGGTCAGGAAGATCTGCCAGGACCGCAGGTCGCCCTCGGTCCGGAAGACGTCCTCGACGGCGTCGGTGCCCAGGGCCCGGATCAGCTCGTCCTCCAGGTCGACGACGCACACGAAGAAGTCCCCGGACGGCGCCCCGGCCCGCTCCAGACCGCGCGTGAAGTAGTCCCGCTCCCCCTCGTCGCACAGCCCCGTCAGGCGCAGGCCGAGGCCGGGCGGCCCGAGGAGGTCCGCGTACCGGCCGACGCTCATGGCACCGCCCATCGCGACGACGCACACCCCTTCGGCGGTCAGGTCACGGCCGCGCCGGACGGCGAGGGTCTCGACGGCCGCGAGATCGCTGGCCCCCTCGACCAGGACCGCCGTCCGCAGCCCGAGCCGACGGCTCAGCTCGCCCGCCGGCTCCCCCGGCCCACCGGCCGCCCATCGCGCCACCGCGTCTCTGAACGCCCCTACGTCTTCCATGGGGCGAGTCTGCACCGTGATCGTCGCCAGTGGCACGGAATATCGGGGCGCGCGCCGCGGCCCACGCCGCGGTGCCGCGCGTACCCCACCGACCACGCCGGGCCGGGGGACGATCTCGATTCGCGCCTGCGCTCGGCGGGTTCGGCACCAGCCTGGCCGAGCTTCCTGTCGGGCATCGCGCCGACGTCCGTCGTGCCGGCGCTGTCGGCAGCCCTGGCCCGAGGGCGTTTGCGCGTACCCCCTGGGCGCCGAACGAACGGCGCCCGCCCACCGCCTCGGGTGTCTCGGCGACGTCACGGCGGGCGGGTCATCCGTAAGGGGCGGATGCGGACCCCACATCCTCCCGTGCGCCTCCGGACATCGGGGGGAGAGTCCGGAGCCGCCCGCGGAAGGACCTGGGACGTCGCGCCGACCGCTGCCCGACGATCGGCGGCCGTCCCGCTTTCGGCCTTCCGCTGCCTTCCTGCCTCCGCAGTCAAGCGCAGTCGGCCGGGCGGCGCAGCCGTGTGCGCACACGCTGTCGCGGCGCGGAATTCACACGGGGTGTGCGTCCCGCACACCGTCGTCGCCGGGCCGCGCGAGCGCCGCCCGGATCTGCCGGGTGGTGGCCTCGGCGATCCGTGGACTCTCGGCGGCGTACGCCGTGTAGGCGATCAGGCCGGAGGTCAGGGCCCAGCCACGACCGCGCAGCCAGGTCGCGTCGTCCACCCCGAGCGCGGCCCGGAACACCGTGGCGCAGCGCGGCGACAGCAGCGTGAAGGCGATCATCAGATCGACCGCGGGATCCCCCGCCCCCAGGCTGCCGAAGTCGATGACCGCGCTCAGGCGGCCGTCGGTGGTGAGCAGATTGCCGGTGTGGAAGTCGCCGTGGCACAGCACGGGCGGTCCGGGCCAGGCCGGGGCGGCGAGGGCCGCGTCCCACAGCGCTGTCGTCGCCCCGGCGTCGAAGGCGTCGGCCGCGCGGGCGATGGCGGCCCGGGTCGCCGCGTCCCGGTCGGCGAGCGTCTCCCGCACCTCGGCCGGCCCGGCGCGATGCGGATCCACCGCCTGCAACGCCCGCAGAAAGGCCGCGAGTTCACGCGCCGTCTCGACGGAGTCCCCCAGCCCCTCGACGGTGGCGACCTCGCCGCCCAGCCACCGGGTCACCGCCCAGGGCCACGGGTACCCGAGCCCAGGACGTCCCACGGCCACGGGGACGGGCACGGCGAGCGGCAGCCGGGGCGCGAGGCCGGGCAGCCGGTCCCGCTCCTTCTCGGCCTGCCCGATGGCACCGGAGTGGCGGGGCAGTCGCACGGCCAGTTCGTCGCCGAGCCGGTGGATGACGTGGTCGGAACCGCCGGGCACGACAGGCGTGAGCGCCAGCCCGGACCACTGCGGAAACTGGCGGTCGAGAAGGTCCCGTACGAGTGCGGTGTCGATGAACGGCCGCTCGTCGGCATCCCCCGCACCAGACGTGTCCTGCGCTGTCGCCAAGGCGGCTCTCCTGGAGAGGGCCCATCCCCCGATGGGCTGTGGGCAGAGGGTCCATGACAGCGCACCGCACCCCATCTGTCGCACGCTTTTTCTCCAGCCGCACATCTTCGGTGTCAAGCGTTTTGTATTGAATTCACCTCATCAAGTGATGCGCGGGGCCGGGAATCGTTACGGCACGACGTGGCCTCACTCCTCCCGCTACGGTGGCCGACCAGGCGCCCCAGCCCCCGGCGACCTCGTGATTCGTTCGCACACCGACGTTTCGTTCGCGCCAGAGTGGACGGCTCCCTCCGGAGCCGGACAGGTGTTCAGGCCGGGGGGCTTGATGAGGCAAGGCAATCAACAGGACTTTCTGTCCGACGACTTCGGAGATTCCGAGCGCTGCGGGCTCCTCGGAGGCTGCGGTGTGCTCGCGGGCACGGCCGATCCCGACAACGCCGTGCACCCCGCCGTGGTCCACATGATCGACGACTGCGCCGTCGTCGAACTCAGCGGTGACATCGACCTCCTGGCCTTCCACCGGCTGGCTCCCCTCCTCGACACCGTGGCGGACGGCCCCTACCGGGTCGTCGCGGTCGACCTGACCGCGACCACCTTCTTCGACTGCTCGGGCCTCAGCCTGCTGGTCCGAGCACATCGCCGGGCGCTGGAGCGGGGCGGCCGCGTCACCGTCGTGTGCCGGCGCCGGCTGACGCTGCGCATCATCGCGATGTCCCGGCTCACCGAGGTGCTGCGCCCCGTGCCGACGGTGGAAGAGGCACTGAGATGACTCCCGGGGACTTCGCCGCTTAACGTATTCCGCCTGTACCGGCATCACTCGGGGGGAATCCGTGCGCACCCGTGTCATCAGCACCGTCATACTCTGCTCCGCCGCCACGACGGCCCTGGTCGCCTGCGGCGGGGCGGACACCTCGGGTTCCGAGCCGTCGCGGTCGCCGACGCTCTCGCCGAGCACCACGGCGCCCGCGTCACCGACGACGAGCGCTCCTGACGCCGGGGCGAAGAAGGCGGTGCCCACGTTCGTCGGCATGGGCCTGCAATCGGCTCAGGACAAGGCGCAGGAGACGGGGTTCGCCATCCTGACGTCGCACGACGCGCTCGGCCGCGGCCGCCTTCAGGCCTTCGACCGGAACTGGAAGGTGTGCAGCCAGTCCGTCCCGGCGGGCACGAAGGTGGCCACGACGACGATGCTCGACTTCGGCGCGGTGAAGACCGGCGAGGCGTGCCCGGCGAAGGACGAACAGGCCCCGGCGAAGGCCGACGGCACGATGCCCGACTTCAAGGGCAAGAGCGTGAAGGCGGCTCGCGGGGCGCTCGACGCGGACACCTCGGTCGATGTCAGGGACGTGGGCGGGACCAACCGCTTCGTCTTCCTGGGCTCCAACTGGAAGGTGTGCTCGCAGACGCCGGCCGCCGGGACGAAGCTGACGGGCCGGCCGGTGACCTTCAGGGCCGTCAAGTTCGGCGAGTCCTGCCCGTGACCACAGCACGGCGCCGCTGCGGTCCCGTCCGGAAGGACGGGACCGCAGGGCGCCGTGCTGCCCGGATGCGCGCCGCGGGTCGTCAGACGGCCTGTCGCCGCGCCTCGTCGACCGCGCTCCCGCCGCGCAGCGCCGCTGCCGCGGCGCCCACGAGCCCGGCGTCCGTGCCGGTCGAGGCAGGGACGACGGTGAGCCGCTGGACGAACGAGAGCGTGGCGTAGTCGCGCAGGGCACGGCGGAGCGGCTCGAACAGGACGTCCCCCGCCTTCGCCACGCCCCCGCCGATCACCGCGATGTCCACCTCGACGAGTGTCGCGGTCGCGGCGATCCCGGCGGCGAGCGCCTGCGCGGCCCGGGCGAAGGAGGCTGCCGCGACCGGGTCGCCCGCCCGGGCCGCGGTGGCCACGGCCGCGGCGGTCGTGTCGCCGTCCGGTCCCGGCCGCCAGCCGTCAGCCAGCGCGCGCCGGGCGATGTTGGGACCCGAGGCGATGCGCTCGACGCAGCCGCGCGCTCCGCAGGGGCACAGGTCGCCGTCGAGGTCGACGCTGATGTGGCCGATGTGGCCCGCGTTGCCGGTGGGGCCGGGGTGGAGTTGGCCGTTGAGGATCAGGCCGCCGCCGACGCCGGTGGACACGACCATGCACAGCGCGTTGTCGTGGCCGCGCGCCGCTCCCTGCCAATGTTCCGCCGCCGTGATCGCCACACCGTCGCCGACCAGCTCGACGGGCAGCCCGCCGGTGACGGACCGGACCCGCTCGACGAGCGGGAAGGCGCGCCAGCCGGGCACGTTGACCGGACTGACCGTGCCCGCCGAGCGGTCCACGGGCCCCGCGCTGCCGATGCCGACGGCCCCGGTCCTCGACCACAGTTCGGACGCCGTCAGCTCGGCGAACACCGCCTCGACCGCGCCCATCACCGTCTCGCCGTTCTCCTGCGCGGGGGTCGGCCGCTGGGTCCGCGCGAGGATCCGGCCCCGGTTGTCCACCAGGGCGCCGGCGATCTTGGTGCCGCCGATGTCGAGCGCGGCGACGAGGTCCGTGTGCATCAGTGTCTGGTCTCCTGCGGGAAAGGGGAGAAAGGGGCAGTTCACAGAAGCCCACTGTAGGAAGGCTCAGGAAAGCGGTGGACAGTCTCTCCCGCATCTGACAACGTTGTCCAGGCCCTATGCTCGACGCCACATGCTCGTACGGCAGCCGGTACAGCATGATGAACCCGATGAGCGGTCGCCCTCCGCCCCTTCCGGGCCACCGCTCATGACGGCAGCGACGACAGGACAGGACAGCGCATAGTGGACCGCACCGCCCGCCGCACCGAGAACCGCTACGGCAATCGCCCGACCATGAAGGACGTCGCCGCGCGCGCCGGAGTGGGCCTCAAGACGGTGTCCCGTGTCGTCAATGGTGAGGCCGGAGTCACGCCCGACACCGAGCGGCGCGTGCAGGAGGCCATCGCGGCCCTCGGCTTCCGGCGCAACGACAGCGCGCGGGTCCTGCGCAAGGGGCGTACGGCGAGTATCGGGCTGGTCCTGGAGGATCTGGCGGACCCGTTCTACGGACCGCTCAGCCGGGCGGTGGAGGAGGTCGCGCGGGCACACGGCGCGCTGCTCATCAACGGGTCGAGTGCCGAGGACCCGGACCGCGAGCAGGAGTTGGTGCTCGCCCTGTGCGCGCGCCGGGTCGACGGTCTGGTCGTGATCCCCGCCGGGGACGACCACCGGTATCTGGAGCCGGAGATCGCGGCCGGTGTCGCGACGGTGTTCGTGGACCGTCCCGCGGGGCGGATCGACGCGGACTGCGTGCTCTCCGACAGCTTCGGCGGCGCCCGTGACGGCGTGGCGCATCTGATCGCGGGCGGTCACCGCCGGATCGGCTTCATCGGCGACCAGCCGCGCATCCACACGGCCGCCGAGCGACTGCGGGGTTACCGGGCGGCGATGGAGGACGCCGGGATATCGGTGGCGGACCGCTGGATGTCGCTGGGTGTCACCGATCCCGAGCGTGTGCGCAGGGCCGCCGAGGAGATGCTCAAGGACCCCGAGCCGGTCACCGCGATCTTCGCCGGCAACAACCGGGTGACCGTGACCGTGATCCGGGTGCTCGCCGAACTCGACCGGGCCGTGGCCCTGGTGGGCTTCGACGACATCGAGCTCGGCGATCTGCTCCAGCCGGGGGTGACGGTGGTGGCGCAGGACGCCGCGCAGTTGGGCCGCACCGCGGCGGAGCGGCTGTTCCGGCAGCTGGACGGGGCGACGCTGCTGCCGGAGCGCATCGAGCTGCCGACGCGGCTGATCCGCCGCGGCTCGGGCGAACTGCCGCCCGCCGTCTGAGCGTTGCCGGTTTCGCCGTAGGACCCCGCGCCTATGCTGCGGGGATGATCAGATCCCTTGAGCTGGTGATATTCGACTGCGACGGCGTCCTGGTCGACAGCGAACGCATCGCGGTCGGCCTGCAGGTCGAGCTCGGCGCCGCGCTGGGCTGGCCGCTGACGGCGGAGGAGGTCGTCGCCCGGTTCATCGGACGCTCGCACGCCGACATCCGCGCGCTGGTGGCGGCCCGGCTGGGCGAGGAGACCGCGTCGATGTGGTCGAAGCGGTTCGAGGAACGCCACCGTGAGGAGGTGGACTCCGGCCTCGTCGCGGTCGACGGGATTCGCGAGGCGCTCGACGCCATCACCGTGCCGACCTGCGTGGCCTCCAGCGGCTCCCACGACAAGATGCGGCACACGCTGGGCCGCACCGGATTGTACGAGCGCTTCGCGGGCCGGATCTTCAGCGCGTCCGAGGTCCCGCGTGCCAAGCCCGCCCCCGACGTCTTCCTGCACGCCGCCCGGCGGATGGGCGTCGACCCGGCGGCCTGCGCGGTGGTCGAGGACAGCGGCAACGGCGTGCGGGCCGCGCGCTCCGCCGGGATGCGTGCCTTCGGCTATGCCGGCGGGCTCACCCCGGCCGCGCAGCTCGCGGGCGCGGACACCGTGGTCTTCCACGACATGCGCGAACTGCCCGCTCTGCTCGGCACGACGAGCTGAGCGGCCCCCTGCACACCACTGCCCTTCCCCGGCCGTCCCCGGGAAAGGGCAGTGATGCCGCGTGCGCGAGCGCCTACTGCCCGGCCGTCACCGTGAGGTCGCCGCGGCGCGGCGCCGCGTAGCCCTCCAGGTCGGCGCGGGTCAGACCGGCGCGGCGGGCGACCTCGCCGTTGTCGAGGGCGCCGCAGTCCAGGCCGCGCAGCAGGTATCCGGCGAGGGCCTTGGCGGTGGCGGGCTCGTCGGCGATGTCGCCGGTGGACTGGCTGGCGTAGGCGGCGAGGCGGGCGGCGGCCTGCTCGAAGCCCTCGCGGTAGAAGGCGAAGACCGCGGCGTAGCGGGTCGGGATGTGGCCCGGGTGCATGTCCCAGCCCTGGTAGTAGGCGCGGGCGAGGGCGCGGCGGGTGAGGCCGTAGTGCAGGCGCCAGGCGTCGTGGACCTTCGCGGTGGACCCGACCGGCAGGACGTTGGTGGAGCCGTCGGAGACGCGGACTCCGGTACCGGCGGCGGCGACCTGCATGACGGCCTTCGCGTGGTCGGCGGCGGGGTGGTCGCTGGCCTGGTACGCGGCGGAGACGCCGAGGCAGGCGCTGTAGTCGAAGGTGCCGTAGTGCAGCCCGGTCGCGCGGCCCTCGGCGGCGTCGATCATGCGGGCCACCGCGGCGGTGCCGTCGGCGGCGAGGATGGACTGGCTGGTCTCGATCTGGATCTCGAACCCGAGCCGCCCGGCGTCGAGACCGTGCTGCTTCTCGAAGGCCTCGAGGAGCCGGACCATGGCGGTGACCTGCTCCGGGTACGTGACCTTGGGCAGGGTCAGGACCAGCCCGTCGGGCAGTCCGCCGTGCTCCATGAGGCCGGTGAGGAAGATGTCGAGGGTGCGGATGCCGCGGTCGCGGACGGCCTCCTCCATGCACTTCATGCGGATGCCCATGTAGGGCGCCGCCGTGCCGTTCTTGTAGGCGTCGGCGATGACGCGCGCGGCCCGCGCGGCCGTCTCGTCCTCGTCGGCGGAGGAGGCGGGGCGGTAGCCGTCCTCGAAGTCGACCCGCAGGTCCTCGACGGGCTCCCGCTCCAGCTTGGCGCGTACGCGGCTGTAGACGGGCTCGGCGAGCTCGTCGGAGAGGCCGAGGACGGCAGCGAAGGAGGCGGCGTCCGGCGCGTGCTCGTCGAGCTGCGCGAGGGCCTGGTCGCCCCAGGAGCGGACGGTGCCGGCGTCGAAGGCGTCCCCGGGGACGTAGACCGTGTGGACGGGCTGGCGGGTGCCGGGGTCTCCCGGGTACCGGCGCGCGAGCTCCGCGTCGACCGGGGCGAGTGAGGCGCTGATGCCCTCGCTGACCGCGCCCGCGAGGCTCGTCGACACCTTCTCCTGCTGACCCATTCGTGCACCCTCCATACGCTCAATGTTTCCGCTTCACGGAATCAACAATCCGTATAGCGAAGTTAACTGTCGTCGCAGTCCAGGTCAATGGTCATCTTTCCGGGTCCCGGTACGCGGACGGGGCCGCGCGGTGCTGAACACCACGCGGCCCCGTCGGCTGCCGTCACCGGCCGAACGGACTCAGCCCTTGCGGGTCTTGACCTCTTCGGTCAGGGCGGGCACGACGTCGAAGAGGTCGCCGACGACGCCGTAGTCGACGAGGTCGAAGATCGGGGCCTCGGCGTCCTTGTTGACCGCGACGATCGTCTTCGAGGTCTGCATGCCGGCCCGGTGCTGGATCGCCCCGGAGATGCCGTTGGCGATGTACAGCTGCGGCGACACGCTCTTGCCGGTCTGGCCGACCTGGTTGGAGTGCGGGTACCAGCCCGCGTCCACCGCGGCGCGGGAGGCGCCCACGGCCGCGCCGAGGGAGTCTGCAAGGGCCTCGATGATCGCGAAGTTCTCCGCGCCGTTGACGCCACGGCCGCCGGAGACGACGAT
>NZ_JBEYYU010000060.1:0-54724 GCF_040645755.1 Streptomyces sp. NPDC046716 | reverse complement strand
CCGGCGGTGGCGATGAAGCCCAGCAGATCGCGGTCGGCCGGGTCGGCAAAGAGCCGTTTGACCTCCTGCTGCGTGACATTTCTGGTCGACGCGGCGTTGAACGGACGGGGCCCCACTCTCGTACTGTCCCGCTCGCGTCTACTGCGGCGGCTGCTGCTGCGTCCAGCCCGACGGGAGCCCGCCGCCCTGCTGCGGAGGCTGTTGCGGCTGCTGCTGGGGGGCCTGGGGCTGCTGCGGGTAGCCGTAGCCCTGCTGGGGGGCCGGGGGCTGAGGCGCGTAACCCTGCTGCGGGAAGCCCGCCGGGGGCATGCCGGGCTGGGCGCCGTACATGCCGCCCGCCTGCATCTGCTGCTGGCCGCGCTGGGCGAAGTCCTCGGCGATCAGGGCCGCGATCTCGAAGTACGCCTCCCGGGTCTTCGGGCGCATCATGTCGAGGTCGACCTCGGCGCCGGCCGCCAGGTGCTCGTCGAACGGGACGACGACCACACCGCGGCAGCGCGTCTCGAAGTGGCTGACGATGTCGTCCACCTTGATCATCTTGCCGGTCTCGCGGACCCCGGAGATGACCGTGAGGGAACGCTGGACGAGGTCCGCGTACCCGTGGGCCGACAGCCAGTCGAGGGTGGTGCTGGCGCTGGACGCGCCGTCCACCGACGGCGTCGAGATGATGACCAGCTGGTCGGCCAGGTCCAGGACTCCGCGCATCGCGGAGTAGAGGAGACCGGTGCCGGAGTCGGTCAGGATGATCGGGTACTGCTTGCCGAGCACGTCGAGCGCGGCGCGGTAGTCCGCGTCGTTGAAGGACGTCGAGACGGCCGGGTCCACGTCGTTGGCGATGATCTCCAGGCCGGAGGGCGCCTGCGAGGTGAAGCGGCGGATGTCCATGTACGAGTGCAGGTGCGGGATGTTCTGCACCAGGTCGCGGATGGTCGCGCCGGTCTCGCGGCGCACGCGGCGACCGAGCGTGCCGGCGTCCGGGTTGGCGTCGATCGCGAGGATCTTGTCCTGCCGCTCGGAGGCGAGCGAGGCGCCGATCGACATCGTCGTGGTCGTCTTGCCGACGCCGCCCTTGAGGCTGATGACGGCGATCCGGTAGCAGGACATGACCGGCGTACGGATCAGCTGCAGCTTGCGCTGCCGCTCGGCCTCGGCCGCCTTGGCACCCGGCTTGAACTTGCTGGGGGCCTTGTTGTTGTTCTTCCGCTTCGGCTGGTTGCGCAGGAGGCGGTCGGAGCTCAGCTCGACCTGCGCGTTGTACCCGAGCGGCGCGCCCGGCGCCGAACGCTGCTGGCCCGCACCCGGGTCCCAGCCCGCGCGCGGATCGACGGACGGCTGGGGGTACGGGGTCGGGGCGGGCGCCGGAGCGGCGGGCTGCGGCGCGGCCTGCTGGTACGGCTGCTGCGGGGGCTGCGGCTGCGCGTACGGGGCGAACGGCGCCTGGCCCGGCTGCGGTTGGGGCTGCTGCGGAGGCTGCTGCTGGCCGGGCTGCTGCGGATAGCCGTACCCGGCGGGCGGCGGCTGCTGCTGCGCGGGCTGCTGTCCGTACGGGCCCGGCGCCTGATGCGGCATCGGCTGGCCGGGGGCGGGCTGGGGCTGCGGGTAGCCCGGGGCCTGCTGGCCAGGAACCTGCTGCTGGGGCTGGGCCTGCGGCTGCGGGTAGCCGTAACCGCCCGCGGCGGGCGGCATCGGGGCACCCGGGGCTGCCTGCGGGGCCTGCTGCTGAGGCTGCGGATAGCCGTAACCACCGGCGGCGGGCGGCGGCGTGGGCTGGCCCGGCACCGGCTGCTGCGGGTAGCCGTAGCCCTCGGCACCGCCTGCGGCGGGCGGCGGCGTGGGCTGACCCGGCGCCGGCTGCTGCGGATAGCCGTAGCCCTCGGCGGGCGGCATCGGCGCGGCCTGCGGGGCCGGCTGCTGCGGGTAGCCGTACCCCTCGGCGGGCGGCATCGGCGCACCCGGCACCGGAGGCGTCGGCTGACCCGGGATCTGCTGCTGGGGCTGCGGTGCGGCCGGCGCGGGGGCGGGCGCCTCGGGAGCGGGCGCGGGGGCCTGCGGAGCCTGAGGCGCCTGCGGGGCCGGAGGGGCCTGCGGCACCGGAGCGGCCTGCGCGCCGGTGTCGGTGTCGTTGTTGCTGTCGGTGCCCGATTCGGCGGTCGCCGGGGCGGCCGTGTCGTCGTCATCGTCGTCGTCCCCCCACAGGTCACCCGTGGGGTCGACGGTGCCGGACCGGTGGCTCGACGCTGCGGGGTCGGCGGGCGGAGCCGGCGGCGCGGCGGGTGCGGGAGCCGCGGCGTCCCCCGTCCCCGGACTCGTACCCGGATCCGCGCCGGCGCCCGGGGTCGCGCCGGGGTTCCCGAAGCTGGGGAAGCCGGGCGCGGCCGGAGCCGCGGCCTGGGCGGGCGGCGGCGGTACGGGCGTGCCGGTCGGAGGGGTCGTGGGCGTGCCGGAAGAAGGGGGCGCGGGCGCCGCCGGGGCGCCCGATTCACCCGCATTCGTGTACCAGGACGGCGCGTCGAAGTCGAGGTGGAACTCGCCAGTCAGTTCCGTCTCGATCGATCCGTCGCCGAGGTCCGGGTTCCGCTGGTCCCGGTCACTGGTCACTACGCCTCCTGGTCTTTGCTGTACATCTGAACGACTGGGCCTGGCACGGCTCCCCGGTCGTTCCCCGGACCGCTGAAGCGCTCCCGCACCACACGCGTCATTGCCGTTCGTCAAGACAGCCTAAACGCTCCGGGGCACCCACCGTAAAGGCGGTACGCACGACTCTCGTACCACCCCTCGGCGGGGCCGGGTGCGGGGTCCGGGGGTCAGTCCATGCGGCGCGGGCCGCCGAGCAGACCGGTCTCCGGCTCCGTCGGCTGCACCATCACGTACTGGTGTTTGCCGCCGGAGATCCACAGCATCGTCGCGTCGCTGAGCGTCGGCAGTGTCTCGGTGAGCTGGTCGGGCAGGCGCAGGACGCGCCCGATGACCTCGGCCTCCTGGGGGGAGACGCTCTGCAGGCCGATCACGTCGGCGCGGGTGAGCAGCCGCGGCGCGCGCGGGCCGAGGAACGGCACCACGGTCAGCGTCGACTGCCAGGGCATCGGGGCGAGTTGCGAGCGTCCGGGCTGGGCGCCCAGGTCCCGTACGACGAGTACGGGGCTGGCGACGGACGCGCCCTGCGCGGCGAGCTGGTTCGGCTCGTACACCGCGACGCACTGCAGCCCGCCGCCCGCGGCCTGGGCCATCGGGGCCCACGCCTGGGGGCGCACCGACTCGACGGCGATACGGGCGCCGACGGCCGCGGTGCGCAGCGCGATGATCTGCGCGGTCCACATCGAACCGACGACGACCACTTCGAGGGGCTTGGGCCGCAGGACGTCGAGGACGGCGGGCATGCCCTGCGGGTCGACGCCGATGACGACACCGTCGTCGCCGACGTTGACGCCGAGCGAGCCGAGCGACTTCTTCGGCAGGACGTGGCGGCGGCGGCGCGGGCCGCGCAGGCCGTAGCCGGCGTGGCTGAACTCCTCCTCGAACTCCGCGAAGTCGTCGTCGTTCTCGTCGGGCTCGTCGGGCAGCGCCCGGTGCGTGGGCCGGCCGGAGCCGACCTCGGGCGCCGGGGCGTACGTCATGGTGGTGGAGGCGACGGGCTCCGGCGCGGCCTGCTGCTGGACGTGGCCCGCGCCACCGGAGAAGTCGCCCTGTGGGGGGACGCCTCCTTGGAACGCGGCCTGGGGCGGCGCCTGTTGCGGCTGCGGCTGCTGGGACGGCTGCGCGTACTGCTGCTGGGCCGCCGCCTGCTGCTGCCGCTGCTGGTCCTCCCACTGCCTGCGCCGCGCCTCGGCCTCCTCGGCCCGGCGCTGCTCCTCCTGGTAGCGGGCCCGCAACTGCCGCTGTTCATCGGCGTACTGCTGCTGCGCGGCCGCTTGCTGCTGGGCCGCCTGCTGGGCGGCAGCCTGTTCGGCCGCGGCCTGCTGGGCTGCGGCCTGCTGGGCTGCCTGCTGCTGGGCCGCCTGTTGGGCGGCAGCCTGTTCGGCTGCGGCCTGCTGAGCTGCGGCCTGCTGGGCTGCGGCCTGCTGAGCCGCCTGCTGCTGGGCCGCCTGCTGCTCCGCAGCCTGCTGCGCCTCCCACTGCTGGCGGCGCATCTCGGCCTCCGCCGCGCGGCGCTGCTGTTCGGCGGCCTGCTGCTGGGCCGCCTGGTGCTGGGCTGCCTGCTGCTGAGCCGCCTGCTGCTCCGGCGTGAGCTGCTGCTGTTGTTGTTGCTGCGGGTAGCCGTATCCGCCCTGCTGCTGGGCGGCCGCCTGCTGGGCCTCCCACTGGCGGCGGCGCTCGGCGGCCTCCGCGGCGCGGCGCTGCTGCTCGGCGTACTCCTCGGGGGTCAACTGCCCGCCCGGGTCCCGGGGATCGCGGTTTTCGGGGGTGCTCATCAGTGCGTGCCTCCGAGGGGAAGGGTGGCGAGGAGGCCGGGCAGCTGCTCCCGGTCGAGGCGGACGAGGCCGGCCTTGAGCGCGGTGGAGGAGCGTTCGAGCTCGCGCTTGGCCTGGTCCAGCTCGTTCTCGCTGCGCGCCGACAGCCGGACGTGCCCGCTGAGCGCGACGTCGTCGCGTCCGGCGCCGGAGACGGCGAGGGAGACGGTGGTGGCCATGGTGCGGGTGGTGGACAGGCCACCGGTGAGCGCGCCGAGCGGGGTCGCGCCGTGA
Organism: Streptomyces sp. NPDC046716; assembly: GCF_040645755.1. Lineage (NCBI taxonomy): Bacteria > Bacillati > Actinomycetota > Actinomycetes > Kitasatosporales > Streptomycetaceae > Streptomyces > Streptomyces sp. NPDC046716. The sequence goes on along the minus strand of NZ_JBEYYU010000060.1, from coordinate 50,042 downwards.
CCGAGCTGCGGCCACGTGCCGACCCAGTACGAGGCGTGCCAGCGGTCGTCGCACCGCCAGGCCCGCACGGTCTCCTCGGTGCGCGGTCCCGAACTGCCGCCGCGCGACTGGGCGTTGAGGTTGGCGCGCGGGTTGACGCAGGCGGCCATCGACAGCGCGGAGATGATGCCGTTCTCGTCGAGGGCCTCGGCGCGGAAGCCGAGTCCGTTGAGCCGGCTGATCAGCTGGTCCGAGGCGCGAAGGAGGGCGCGCTGCGCGCCGCGCACTCCACCGCCGCGGGCCTCGACGGCCTCGGGGCAGAGTTCGGGGTCCAGCTTGAGCGCGACCCAGGTCATCCGCACCGCGGGGGCGCCCGCCTGTGCCTGGACGGCCGCGTACGCCTGGGCGGCGAGGGCCTGCGGCGGCAGGTGGGGGGCCGGGGCGGGCTGGGTGTACTGGACCAGCTGCACCGACTCGAGGTGGATGTCCTCGACGTCGAGCGAGTCGGCGAGGATCTCGACCGGCAGCGGCCGCGCGTCGCTCGTCGGCCGCAGCGGCCCGGGCGCGGAGTCCACCTGGACGAGGGTGGTGAGGAACGTGCCGTCGCCGACGAATCCGACCAGGCGCCGGTCGCGGGACTCGTACTCATGGGTGCGCAGCGCCGGGTCCGCCTCGAGCAGCGGTGCGAAGGAGCTGTCGACCTCCGCGGGCGGCGGGCCGGTGAAGGTGCGGCGGCGGCGCTTGAGGGCGCGGCCGATCGCCATCCACTCGGGCAGCGGGTGGCGCCTGCGGCGGCCGAGGTTGAAGAAGACGAGCAGCCCGCCGACGACGGCCGCGGGGACCATCAGGATGGGGCTGATCGCCGCCGCCGCCACGACGAGCGCGAGGGCGATCTGGATGATGAGCAGATGGTGGGCGCTGACCGGTCCGAGGCTGCCCGCCTTGCGCGGCAGTTTCGGACGCACCGGGCCCGCAGGCGGGCGCGCGGCCGCCTCGGGCTGCGTCGGTGGTGTGGTGCGGCCGCCGCGCCGGGTGGGCGGGCGGCCCTGCTGGGACCTTCCCGTCCCACGGCGCCCGGCCGGGGCCGGTCGACCCTGATTGCCGCGCTGTCGGGTCCTGCTGGCGCTGGACATCCCCCGCCCTGCTCCTTCGCTCGCTGCTTTGGTGACCCGCCCCGTCCGGCGGTGGCGCCGGTTCGACAGGCCTCCGGGCCCTGAGTTTCACTGGCGCTTCGAAAATTGATACCCGTACGCCACGGGTCGATCGTCACACGGCATAGTAGAGGCCCGTGCGGCGCGTGCGCCGGGGGTGGTCGGGAAGTGGACCCAGCTAGTTACCAGTACGGTCCGGCAAGAACGGGGAGATTACGTAACGATGGCGTCACGTCGTGATGAGCTGAATGCCTACAACTTCTCACGGAAGCGGACAGTTGCCTCTTTCCTGAAGCCGCTGCCCAACGGCTCGGTGGAGTCGGCACCCAAGCCGCTGAAGCACGCGATCTCCGGCATCGTGATGAGCGTCGTCATCCTGGCCGGGTTCGGGGCCTGCGGCATGCTGAGCCCCGTGGCGCCGGAGGGGTGGGACACCCCGGAGGCCGGGATCATCGTGACGGATCCGTCGGCCACTCGGTACGTGGTCCTCAACTCAGGCGAAAAGGACAAGAAGACCGGCAAGGACATTCCTGTCCTGCACCCGGTCCTGAACCTCGCGTCGGCGAAACTTCTGTTGGATCCGAAAAAGACCAAAGAAGGTTCTGTGAAGACCGTCAAGGAAAAATTCCTCGACGAGTCGAATATCGCCCAGGGTTCGATGGTCGGAATTCCCTACGCCCCCGACCGGCTGCCGAGCGTCAAGGACGCGGGTACGGCGAAGGTGTGGGCGCTGTGCCAGAAGGCGATCCGCGGCAGCCAGGACAGGGCGTCGGTGCAGCAGACCGTCCTCGTCCTCAACGCCAAGGACGCGAAGAAGGTCACCGAGAAGGGCTCCGGCAAGCTGGCGGGCAACCAGGCGCTGTACGTCCAGGACAAGGCCGGCAAGCCGTACCTGGTGAGCAGCAACGGTTTCTCGTACGAGCTCAGGGCGAGCAACTCCGGTGACCTCCCCTCGCTGGTCCGCACGCTCTTCGGCGACGGTGCCGAGCCGCGCACCGTCACGGACGAATGGCTGAGCACGCTCAGGAAGAGCCCGCAGGCGATCTCGATGCCGACCGTGCCGAACGACGGACAGCCGTCGCAGGCGACGGGCGTGCCCGCCAAGTACCGCACCACGGGCACCCTGCTGAGGACCCGCAGGGGTCAGCACTACCTGGTCGAGCAGGACCGGCTCGTCCCCGTGACGGAGTTCCAGACGACCCTGCTCAGGGAGACGCTCTCCGACTCCCGGTCGGAGACGGTCAGCCAGACCGACATCCAGCCCGACACGGCGGGGAAGCTGGCGGGCGGCGAGTCCTGGCCCGTCCAAGCCGTCTCGCTCGCCAACGGCGGGCGGGCGGACACCTCCTGCTCCGTCTACGGCGGCGGCAGCGGTACGACCGATCTGACCACCTGGGCCGGCGCGTCCCTGCCCGTCAAGTCGGTCGCGGCGAGCGCGTCCTCGTACGTGAGTCCGGGCAGCGGCCTGCTCTACCAGGAGCAGGAGGGCACCTCGGACACCGGCTTCAACTACCTGGTCACCGACACGGGCCTGCGCTACTACCTGCAGGTCAACAACGACTCGGGCAAGAGCACGTCGGGTGACGACAAGTCAGAGGTCAACCAGGCGAAGGTCCGCCTCGGCTACGAGAGCGCGCAGAAGGTCACGGTGCCCTCGCAATGGTCCAAGCTCCTGCCGTCCGGGCCGAGCCTGACGACCAAGGCCGCCAAGCAGACGCAGAATTCCTAGGGGGACAGTCACCGTGCCTTCCATGACTTCCAGGCCGCCGGTCGCCGCCGTACGCCGCCCGGCCGCGGTGCTGGCGGCCACCGCCGCGCTGGCCGCCCTGACCACGCCCCCGGTCCTCGCCGACGACGCCCCCGGCACCCAACTGGCCAGTACGGACTGCCAGTTCGGCGGCCAGGTCATCGAGGGCACGCCGTGGTCGCTGCAGCGGGTCATCACCAAGCAGCTGTGGGAGGGCAAGGCCCTCAAGGGCGCCGGGCAGACCGTCGCCGTCATCGACACCGGCGTCGACAAGAGCAACCCGCAGCTGGCGGGCAAGGTCCTCGACGGGAAGTCGTTCGCGAAGTCCAAGGCCACGGCCGACGGCGTCGGTCACGGCACGAAGGTGGCCGGCATCATCGCGGCCACCGACGGCTTCCCCGGTACCGGTTTCCACGGCATGGCGCCGGAAGCCAAGATCCTTCCCCTCCAGACCAGTACGGCGGAGGAGGGCGGCAACCTGGAGACCATGGTCGACGCCATCAAGGCCGCCGTGAAGGCGAAGGTCGGCATCATCAACATCTCCCAGGGCACGACGGCCGACAAGTCCCAGCTCCCCACCCTGCAGGCGGCGGTGGACGAGGCGGAACGCGCCAAGATCCTCATCGTCGCCTCGGCCGGCAACAACGGCGCGAGCGGCAAGCCGACCAACACGTACCCGGCGGCGCTGGACAACTCCAACGTCCTGTCCGTCGGAGCCTCGGACCGCAACAACGAACGCGCCGCGTTCTCCACCCCGAACGAGCACGTGGACATCGCGGCCCCCGGCGTCGACATGGTCTCGACGGTCCCGGTCAGCGGCCAGTGCGTCGATCAGGGAACGTCGTTCTCGGCCCCGTACGCGGCCGGTGTGGCGGCCCTGCTCAAGCAGAAGCACCCCGATTGGACGCCGGCCCAGGTCATCTGGCATCTGGAGAAGACGGCGGCGCGCACGCATCCCTTCCACGACAACAACATCGGCTGGGGTGTCATCGACCCGATGACCGCCGTCAAGGACGACACCACACCGACGGGGCCGGTCACCGACGCCGATCTGAAGAGCGCGGCGACGGCGAACAACGGCGACACCGAAAAGATCATCGCCGCGAAGCTGACCCTCGGGGAGACCCCGGCGGAGCGCAATGCCCGGTACGGCACGTATCTGGTGATCGGGGGCGGCCTGCTGCTCGGAGTGATCTCGGCGGGAGCGATGGCCCGCCGAGACTGGCTGCGCAAGCGCGGGGCCGACGTGCTGTGAGCGGTTTGTGAGGAAACTTGTAAGGGGCTAGTAAAGCAGGGCACCCTGTACGTCAAGGCATGCACATGCAAGTAGGCGTAAGTGGGCGCCGAGTGTGGGTCGTTGACGTTAACGGGGAGGACAGCCGGAGATGGCTGACGGGTACGAGGTCGATCTCGACGCGCTGGACCAGGTGGTCAAGGAGCTCAATCAGGTCCTGAAGGACATGGGCGGGCCGAAGGACAAGGCGAAGTACGGAACGTATGTGCCGGACGGGGCGTTGGGGAAGGGCTTCTCAGAAGCGCAGGAGCTGTACAACGCGCACGGGGAGATGAAGAACCGGATCGAAGTCGACATGATCGAGAAGATCGAGAAGCTCGTCGACAAGTTCGGCAAGAAGACCGAGAAGGCGCGGGGCGTGTACCAGGACGCCGAAGCGGAGAACTCGATCACTGACACCGGTTCGGCGCGGGGCGCCCAGAGCACTGACACCGGCGTCGCGGACCGGAACGCCTGAAGGGGGACGAGGAAATGGTTGCGGCAGCACCTGGCGGGTCGGGCGGCAGTATGTCGGGCAAGGGCTGGGACACCCAGTTCAACATGAGTGACCTCGAGCGGCTGAAGGACATGGTCTCCGACGCGAAGCCGCAGCTCGTCAAGGAGGTCTCGCAGAGTTGGACGGAGGTCCACGAGCATCTCGTGGGCGCCGACGGCAGCGGCGGCCTCAAGCAGCAGTTCGACAACGCGGTGAAGAAGGTCCTGGAGAGCTGGAAGGGCTCGTCCGCGGACAAGTTCCGGGAAGAGGCTGACAAGATCAGCCAGGAGATGGCCAAGGGCGGCAACTTCGCACAGCTCGCCGGCAAGGCCATGGAAAACTCCTCGGACAATCTCTACCAGATCCAGGATCAGGTCGACAGCCTCGATGTGAGCTGGTGGGACGAGGCGTGGGACTCCGCGACGGACATGTTCAGCAACATGTCCGGGGCCGAGTTCGCCGCCATGCTCGCCAATCCCGTGGGTGGCGCGTACGCGCAGTACCAGGCGATGAACAGGATCCAGAACGCTCAGTCCACCATCCAGTCCGATCTCGCCAGCGGCATGCGTACCCAGGACGTCATCGACAAGTGGGGCGACAGCATGGGCGCCCGCAAGGAGGCGGGACTCCGAGCTGCTACCTACATGGAGCAGCTGGGCACGGTGTACAAGGCGAACGCGACCCAGTTGGGGCAGGTCGACAACCCCATCTACACCCCGCCGCAGATGCCCAACCCTGAAACCCCCGGTCCTGGCAACGTGAAGGTGCCGAGCTCGGGAGGCGTCAATCCGAGCATTCCAGGCGGTGGCGGCCTCGGCTCGGGTTCACTGGGAGGCGGCGGTATCGGCGGTTCCGGGCTGGATGGCGTGAAGTCGCCCGACATCTCGACCATGCCCACACACGACTCCGGGATCTCCACGATGCCAACGCCCGGGTCGAACCCGTTCGGTGGCGGATCCTCCCAGATCAACACGGGCCTCGACAGCGCCGGTCCGAGCCTGGGCGCCGGAGCAGGTGGCGGCATCGGCGGCGGTGCCGGCGGCCTCGGGGCAGGGGGCGGTATCGGCGGCGGTGCCGGTGGTGGCATCGGCGGCGGTGCCGGAGCAGGCCTCGGCGCCGGTGGCCTGGCCGGCGGGCTTGCCGGCGGCATGGCAGGCGGCGCGGCAGGTGCCGGACGCGCGGCAGGCGGAGCCGGTGCCGGAGGACGAGGAGCAGGCGCCGCCGGGCGATCTGCCACCGGACGCGGCATGGGCGGCATGGGCGGCGGCGCAGGCGGTGCCGGCGCAGGCAAGGGCGCCGGTGGCGCGGGCCGGACAGGCGCCTCGGCGCGTGCCAAGGGCGGCGTCGTCGGTGCGGCCAAGGGCAAGACCGGTGGCGCGTTCACTCCCGGTGGCACGGGACTTCGCAACCGCGGCAGCGGCGCGAGCGGCGCAGGAGCCGGGGCGGGCGCGAAGGGCCAGAACGGCCGCAACGGCATGGGCCCCGGCGGAGCAGCCGGCGGACGCGGTGCCGGGAAGCAACGTGGCGAGGGCGGAAACAGCAGCCGTCGTCCCGACTACCTGTACGAGGACGAAGAGACCTGGACGCCGAAGCAGCGCAAGGTCAACCCGCCCGTCATCGAGTGACCGGCTAGCCTTCGTGAGGCCCGTGACCTTTTGGTCGCGGGCCTCACGTCCGACAGCAATGAATCCAGAAAGGTGTCAGAGCATGCGCTTCGCGCAAACGACGCTCCGCGCGATGGGCGGCGCGGCGATGGTGGGAGCCTTGGTGCTCGGCACCGCGACGGCCGCATCGGCGGACGCGACCAGAGACGGCCAGTGGCAGAACAAAGCGTTCGACATCGACGCCGTCCACAAGGTCGCCACCGGTAAGGGTGTCACCGTCGCCGTGCTCGACGACGGCGTGGACGGCACCCACCCGGACCTGACCGGCAGCGTGCTCGCCGGCATGCGCTGTTCGGACGGTAATCCCGCCAACAAGGAGACCGGCGACGACCATGGAACGGGCATGGCCTCGCTCATCGCGGGCCACGGCCACGGATCCGGCAATGGTCAGGGCATGCTGGGCGTGGCTCCGGACGCGAAGATCCTCCCGGTGGACGTGTTCGCCACCGACGGCGGTGCCGTGGACGCGGGCAAGAAGTCGGCCTGCAACTGGAACAAGGCCATTCGCTATGCCGTCGACCAGGGCGCCGACGTCATCAACATTTCTGTGTCGCAGAGCTTTGCGGGTGCCGACGACAAGGAAGCGATCGCCTACGCGCTCTCCCACAACGTCGTGGTCGTCCAGGGAACCGGCAACGAGGGAGTTGAGGAGAAGAACGGCCTCGGCTCCATTCCTGGTGTGGTCGAGGTCGGTGGCTCCACGCAGAGTGGCAGCCCCTGGGAGGACTCGAGCTACTCCAAGAACATGCTCCTCACCGCCCCCGCTACGGGCATCACCGTAGCCACCTCCAACGGCGACTTCGACGACGCCAACGGCAACAGCCACCAGGGCGACTACCTGACCACCGACGGAACGTCGATGTCCACGGCCATCGCCTCGGGTGCCTTTGCCCTCCTCAAGCAGAAGTTCCCGGACTACACCCCCGGCCAGCTCGCCAACCGGGTCATCAAGTCCACGTACATCGCCAAGGGCGTCGACAAGGCGAACCTCCCGGACGAGCGTCACGGTTACGGCGACCTGAGCCCCCTCAAGGCCCTCACCACCGACATCCCCAAGGGCAGCGCCAACGGCCCCTGGAAGAGTCTCAGCGCGCTCCCCAAGGACGGGGCGGGTGACAGCGCCGCGCCCTCCTCCCCCGCCACCGGCTCGACCGCCTCCGACAGCAGCGACGACGACAGCTCCAACACGATGCTCTACGTAGGCATCGGCGCAGCCGCCCTCATCGTCATCGTGGTGATCGTCGTCCTGGCCACCCGCAAGAAGAACAACCGCGGCGGACCGGGCGGACCTGGTGGCCCCGGCGGACCGGGCGGTTGGGGTGGCCCCGGTGCTCCGCAGCAGCCCTACCAACAGCAGTACCAGCAGCCGCAGCCGTACCAACAGCAGCCCTACCAGCAACAGCCGCCGCAGGCCGGTCCCTACGGCGGGCAGCAGCAGAGCGGTCCCCCGAGTTACTGACCCTCGAGCGCCCGGCGCCGTCCTGCCCGAGCAACACGATGAGGCCCGTGACCGCCCACCCGGTCACGGGCCTCAGGCCTACCGTCACCGCCTGGACGTGATGATCACGGACGCCATCCCCACCCCTCTCCGCATGCGGGACTTCCCGGGCCACTCCCTCTCCCTCACGTACGCCGCCGCCGAGAACGCCTCCCAACCCGTCACGGCGGACATCGCACTGACAGCGCTCCTCGGCCTCTATGCCACTGCCGGTGGGGTTCCGCTGACTCTGGAGCTGGCTACGGCCTATTGGGATGCGGATTTCGGCTTCCCCTTGGATCATCCGGTCAGGCCCGACGGCGCCTGGGCGCTGCACACCGAGAGGTTTCCGCCCGGACTTCGTGTGCGACCCCGGGCGAAGGATCAGCGAGTGTCCCGCGTCCCTGTTCTCGATCCGAGCAGTTGTCGTGGCTTCGTGGTCGATGCCCTGCGCACGAACGATCGCGACGTGACCGGCCGGCCCTTCGTGGGCTGGAGGAGCATGGAGGTTCACGCGTGCGCCGTTCGGCTGCCCGCCGGTGTTCGACTCTCCGACGGGATGCTGCCGGTTCAGCTGGGGCGAGGAATCGTCCGCACCCCCGTCGAGATGCGCGAGGGGGCGAGGTGGGCCGCCGGACCCAGTTCGCCGTCCATGATGGAGGCCCCCCTGGAGTGCTTGATCACCCAGGAGTACGGAGAAGTTGAACTGATGTTCTCGGCGTACTGGACGCCCTGGTGTCCCGGTGGTTCGGAGTATCCGGCCCTGCGGCGTGCCGTGGAGGCTCTCGTGGGGAGTGGCTGGGAGCTCGCCTTCGAGGGATGACACGGACCGCCGTCGCCCGTGGTCAACTCCCGTTAAGCTGGCAACGTTTACCGCAAGGCGACGGAAAGGGCTGATGCGGCGTGGGGACCAAGGGCGAGGCGCCGAAGGAGACGCCGGAGGAGATCAAGGCCCGCAAGGAGCGCGAGAAGGACGAGCTCTACGCGCTCGACATCTCCGGCGTCGAGTGGCAGGGCGCGCCCGGTACCGAGCAGGACGAGGAGCGCGTCGAGATCGCCCACCTGCCGGGCGGCGCGGTGGCGATGCGGTCGTCGCTGGAGCCCGCGACCGTGCTGCGGTACACCGAGGCGGAGTGGACGGCGTTCGTGCTCGGCGCGCGCGACGGCGAGTTCGACCTGGAGCCGGCGCCGCACAACGGCGGGCTCGACGCGTAGTCAGCGTCCGCAGGACAAAGGACGTAGAGGGCCTGGGCCGTCGCCGGTGCGGCGACGGCCCAGGCCCTCTCCTGACACAGGTCAGAAGACCGTGAACGCGTACAACGAGCTGTCCACCATGGCGAAGACGCGATTGCCGGACGCGGCGAGCTGCTGGTTGTCCGCGATGGACAGCCTGTAGCTCCAGGTGCGTTCGCCGTCGGAGGCGCGCACCGTCTGCAGGTTCAGTTCCTTGTTGATCTTGATCGAGGTGTCGGTGTCGAGGGACCAGGCGCCGTGGCCCTGGGGCAGTACGGGCCAGTTCTGGTCCGCGGTCCAGTAGCTCTTCCACTTCTCGCTGCCGTCGCGCGCGTCCAGGCGGCGGGGGAAGTCGCCGCCGCAGACGTAGATCGCGCCGTCGCGGACGGTGGGCGGGCCCCACAACGTCCCCTCGTACTCGGGTTCCTCGACGTCGGTGCTCCACAGGACCTTGCCGTCGCTGAGTCTGCGGGCCTCCAGGGTCCGGCCGTTGACGTAGACGGTGTCGCCGTCGACGGCCGGGGAGACGTCGATCTTCGCGGTGACGGTGCGGGTCCAGGCGACGCTGCCGTCGCGGGTGTCGAGGACAAGGACCTTCGCGTTGGCCGTCGCCAGCATGAGCCGTCCGCGCGCCGCGACGGAGGTCAGCATCAGGCCCTGGTCGTGGAACTCGGCCGGTGCCTTGACGGTCCAGCGGACCTTGGCGTCGGCCCGGCCGATGCTGCGTATCTTGCGATCTTTGGTGACGCAGTAGACGGCGTCGTCGTCGGCGGTGAGCAGCGACTCCGCCTCGGCGGCCGCGCAGGTCCACTTGGCGACGCCGGTCGAGGCGACGTACGTGCGCAGGGTTCCCTTGTCGTCGGCGGTGGCCACGAGGCGGTCCGACAGGGAGACATAGTTCGCTTTGGGGCGGGCCTTCGGCGCGTTCCAGCGCAGTTCGCCGGTGCGGACGTCGTACGCCCCGACGCCGCCGCGCGCGGTGCCGACGACGAGCACGTCACGTATGGGGAGCAGGTTCGGCGAGTAGATGTCGGCCTCGTCGTCCAGGTTCCAGATGACGCCCGGCTGGCCGAGGGTGACCGAGCTGCCGCCGATGTTCTTGTCGAGCGCTTCCTCGGGGGTGCGCGCGGCGGGCGGGATGTCGAAGGGGTCGTTCTTCGCGGGCGGCTTCGCCTCGCTGCCGCCGGATCGGCGGCCGGTGAGCCACCAGGCGCCCGCGCCGCCGCCCGCCGCCACGACCACGCCGCCCGCGGCGAGCCCCGTGAGGAGGCGGCGCCGCCCGACGGACGGCCCGGGGTCCGCGCCCGGGGATCCCGGCAATGAGGCGACCTGCGTGGTCAACTGGCGCGCACCACGCTCGCGCTGCTTGATGGCGTCGGCGAACGCGCCGCGCCGCCAGGCCTGTTCGGCGCCCTTGGGCGGTGCCATGGCCTGGGTGATCTGGGGCGGCGTCGGGCGGTGTGCCGGGTCCTTGGCGAGGCACGGGGTGATGAGTGCCGCCAAGTCCGGAGCGATGCCGGTGAGTTGGGGCTCGTCGTGCACGACCGCGTACTGCACGGCGGCGACGTGCCCGCCGTCGAAGGCGCGCCGTCCGGTCGCCGCGTAGACGAGGACGGCCCCCAGCGAGAACACGTCGGCGGGCGGTGCCACCCGCTGCCCGAGGACCTGCTCGGGCGCGCCGTAGCCGGGCGTGACCGGGACCTGGCCGGTGGTGGTGAGGGTGAGTCCGTGCTCGGGCCGGGCGATGCCGAAGTCGATGACGCGCGGGCCGTCCGACGTCAGGACGATGTTCGGCGGCTTGAGGTCGCGGTGCACGAAGCCCGCCGCGTGGATGTCGACGAGGGTGCGGGCGAGCGACGCGGCCAGGGCGCGCACGGCGGGTTCGGGCAGCGGGCCGAAGCCGTCGACGGCCTGGTCCAGGGTGAGACCGGCCAGGAACTCGGTGGCGATCCAGGGGCGGCCGCCCTCCGTCCACGCGCCGAGCACGGCGGCGACTCCCGGGCTGCGCACGGCCTGGGCCGCCTGCGCCTCGCGGACGAAGCGCTGCGCGAGGTTCGTGTCGTGCGCGAGTTCGGGCTTGAGCACCTTCACGGCGGCGAGGGTGCCGGACGCGTCCTGGCCGACGTACACCTTGCCCATGCCGCCCTCGCCGAGGACGCCGGACAGCCGGTAGGGGCCCAGGCGGAGGGGGTCGCCGGTGCCGAGGGGGTTCATGGTCGATCCTTCTGCCGCGCTGCCGGGTTGGTCGGGGACGGGCACTCGGTGGTGCGGTGTCTCACTTCAGGGGGTAGGCGTTCAGGGTCTTCTCCCCCATTCCGAGCAGGAGTCGGTCCTGCGTGTCGACGTAGAACCGGCTCGCGGCCGTCTTGTAGGTGCGGGCGATCCGGTGCGTCTTCAGGTCGATGGCGCAGAGCAGGTTGCCGTTGCGGTAGTAGCCGTACCGCTTCGTGAGGACGGGGGCCCATGCCGTCGACGCCTCGCTCACCTCGCTGGTCTCCTCGGCCCACTTCTTGTCGCCGCTGTCGGCGGCGAGGGCGGCGAGGCCGACGCCCTCGCCTACCGCGTACACGACACCGGACGCGAACACGGGCCCGCTGTACGTGTGTCCCGTCCTGGTCGCCCATTCCTGCTTGCCGTCGCTGAGCCGCAGGGCGCGCACGCGGTCCCCGCCCAGGTAGACCCGTCCGTCGCCCACGGCGAGGGGGCACTGGAGGACCTCGGTCTCGTCGACGGTGCCGTAGGGCTCGTCCCAGACGACGTCGCCGGACTTGATGTCCCTCACGACGACGCGCACGGTCCCGGCCTCGGTCTCCTGGAGCGTCACCAGCCGGTCGCCGACGACCTTGGCGGAGAGGAAGTGCAGCCGCCGGCTCTTGTCGGGGCGGACCGGCAGCGGCTTCGACCACAGCTCCTTGCCCGCCTCGATGTCGAGGGCGCGCAGGGTGAAGCGCTCGGTGGCCAGGAAGCCGTTGTCCGATGCCTTGCCCGTGCCCACGGCGACGTAGGCCACCATGTCGGTGATGCAGAGGAGTTGGTTGCCGTCGAGGGCGGCGTTGGTGCCGACGGCGACCGCCTTCGTCGGCTTCACCCAGCCCTGCTTCTTCCCCCATGTGGAGATACAGGCCGGCGGATACGTCTTCCCGGTGTTCCAGCGCGTGCTGAGGAGGTACAGCTTGCCGTCCAGCACCTGGGCCCCCCACGGTGAACCGCTCGACTGGACGTCCTCGGTGCGAGCGCCCGTCTTCGGGTCGAACCGCATGATCGTCGCCATGAACGGCAGGTGGATCACGCCGTCGGACGCGTAGGGCACGGGCAGGCCCCAGCCGTCGAGGCGGAAGTTGATCTGCTCGTTCGTCCAGAGCGGATCGATGTTGCGGGTCTGCTCCGGGCCGTCGGCGCCCTTCGCCCCGTCCTCGTCGCCCGCGGCCGAACGCCGCCACCACCACACACCGCCGCCCGCCGCCGCGGCCGCCACCACGGCGCCGCCGCCCAGCAGGAAGCCGCGCCGCGAAGGCCGGTGCGCGGGGGCGGACACCGGGGTTGTGTCGATCAGGGCCCGCGGCGGGGCCGCCCGCGGTGGCACGGGCTGCCACACCGCGACGGCCCGCCGCCCGATCTCGGCGAGCAGCGCGGGCGGCAGCTGCTCCGCGAACTCGCCGCTGCCGTCGTGGAGTCGGGCGGCCAGCTGCCCGGTGGACGGCCGCTGCGCGGGATCCTTGTGCAGGCACTGCGCCAGTACGGGGATCAGGGCGGCGGGCACTCCGGTGAAGTCGGGCTCGCCGTAGCGCACCCGGTACAGGAGGTCGGCGGGCTGTCCGTTGCCGAACGGTCCGCTGCCCCGCGCCGCGTGCACGAGGACGCCGGCGAGGGCGAACACGTCGCCGGCCGCGGTGTGCTCCTGTCCGGTCGCCTGTTCCGGCGACATGAACGCGGGGGTGCCGACGGCGGATCCGGTGTGGGTGAGGTGGATGTCGCCGATGGCGCGCGCGATGCCGAAGTCGATGACCTTGGGGCCGTAGGCGGTGAGCAGGATGTTGGACGGCTTGAGGTCGCGGTGGACGACGTCGCTGCGGTGCAGCTGGGCCAGCGCGCCGCACAGGGCCGCGCCCAGGACGCGTACGGCCTGTTCGGGCAGGGGTCCGGCGGCCTCGACCGCTTCGTCGAGCGGCGGCCCGAGCACGTACTCGGTGGCGAGCCAGGGGGTCGGGGCGGCCGGATCGGCGTCCGCGACCTTCGCCCCGAACCGGCCGCCGATCACCCGTGCCGCGTCGGTCTCGAGCCGGAACCGGGTCCGGGCCGCCGGGTCCGCGGCGATCGCGGCGTGCATCGTCTTGACGGCGAGGGTGCGGCCGCCGGCCGACCGGGCCATGTACACGGTTCCCATGCCGCCGCTGCCGAGCCGGGCGACGAGACGGTACGGGCCCAGGTGGACGGGGTCGTCGTGGGTCAGTGCGGTGGGCATGGGCGTCGGTCTCGTCGTCTGTCGGTGGGGGGTGGGTGGGGTGGCGTCAGGAGACGTGGTGACGGGTGGGGCGTCAGGAGACGTACGGGGTGGGGTGGCCCTCGGGCACGCGCGGGGCCGGCGCCGGGGGTTCGACCTCCGCGTCCAGCACGCACGCGGCCTGATGGGCGAGGGCGGCGACGAGACGGCCGGGCAGCCAGCCGGGGCCGAGCAGTGCGCCCGAGCGGCCGGGGGAACCGAATCCCTGCTGCGGGGCGAGGGCGCCGGGCGGTACCAACACGTCGAGGATCTCGGCGAGTTGCGGCCGGTGCGCGGGGTCCCGCGACAGGCTCCGGCTCACGACGGAGCGCAGCGCCTCGGGCAGCTCCGAGCGTTCCGGTGCGGCGTGGCCGGTGGTGGCGTAGGCGAGGGTGACGCCGAGGCCGTACACGTCGCCCATCGGCCGTGGCATTCCGCCGGCGGCCTGTTCGGGCGCCAGCGCGCCGCGGTCGACACCGGTGAGGCCGGGTCCGGCGGCGCGCACGGCGCCGTAGCAGCCGAGCCGCGGGCCGTCGAAGCCGATGAGCACGGCGGCGGGCGACACCCCCGCGTGCACCAGGCCCTGACCGTGCAGGACGGACAGGGTCTCGGCGAGGGCGGCGCCGAGGGCGCGGACCGTCGGTTCCGGGAGCGGGCCGCCGTGGACGGCGAGCGCGGTGGGCAGCGGCAGCACCGGCGCGTACGGGCGGGCGCACCAGACGGGCTCGCCGGGCGCCGACATCTCCGTCGCCGGGAGCGCGGCGGGCCCCAGCAGATAGCGGGAGGCGTCGGCCTCGGCGAGGAAGCGGTGCGGGTCGCTCCCCGGGTGCGGGGTGCTGAGCAGGACGGTGCGGTCGCCCTCGGGGGTGCGGGCGATGTGGCGTCGCTCGGGGACGTCGGGGTGGCCGGGACCGGAGCCGTCGAGGCGGGTCACGACGACGAACGGTCCCGTCGGGCGCGCCGGCCCGCCGGTCGGTGCGCCGCCGTACGCGCCCTGGGCCGGGCCGGAGCCCGGGCCGGTCCGCGGTGCGTGTCCTGGCGCATGCATGCGCATGCCCTCCCCCCGTCGGCCTGCCGATGCCCCCCGCCTGTGGCACGGTCCGGCGATTTTAGTCGACGGCACCTCAGGGGCCACAGGGGCGTCCTCGCGCAGCACCGGTCCCACGGCCCGGTCCACCAAGGGCCGCGCCGGGTCGGGGGGTTGCGGGGCCACGTGACGCAGCGGACAGCGGCGAGGGGCGGACGGGCCTGCCGTGCTGCTGGTTTTCGTGATTAGGCTGGGTCTGGACGTGTCACGTACACCCGTGTGCGGGTGAGGCGTACGCCAGGGGCCAGGGGGACGGTCCCCGGAAGTGACCAGACCACGCAAACCGGTCGCCCAGCACGGGACGCGGGTGCTCGACCACACCAGGAGGCATTGTGAACAGCGATCGGGACGGTCTCCACGGGGGCTCGGACTCACCCGTCGACGATCAGTCCGACGCGCAGTCCAGTGTCGAGCGGACCGGCGAGTTCACCATCGACTACGCCCCGCCGCCCTGGTACACGCAGAACGCGCCGGAGGCCGCCGCACCCCAGGCTCCGGCCGCCGCATCCACTCCGGCTTCTCCGGCCGCTCCGGCTGCTCCGGCCGCTCCGGCTGCTCCGGCCGCTCCGGCTGCTCCGGCCGGTGTTGCCCCGCCGCCTCCGCCGCCTCCGCCCGCGCCGGAGCCCGATGCGGGGGACGGGGATCTGGAGAGCGGGGCGACCATGCGGTTCTCCGGGCCGTTGCGGCGGGAGCCCGAAGAGACCCCGGCGCCCGCGGAACCGGCGGCGCCGGCGGCGGAGGAGGCCCCTGCCGCGCAGCCGGAGCTTTCCTGGGTGGACGCGCACCGCGTGCATGTGGAGTTCGACCGGAGCGGCGGTGCTGCGGGCACGGCTGCCGCTCCCGCCCCGGGTCCCGACGCGGCCCCGGCGCCGGGCGCTCCCGCGGGCTGGACTCCCCCGCCCGCACCGGACAGCGCGGTTCCGCCGCTGCCGCCCACGTTCCAGCCCGCCGCGCCGAACCCGGCGCCGCAGTGGACCGACCCCGCGCCCGGCCAGCCGCCCGCCTGGCCCGCGCAGCCTCCGGCGGCCCCGCAGCCGCAGGACGGTTACGGCCTCCCGCCACAGCAGGACCAGCCGCAGCCCCCGCCTGCGCCCGGCGCCCCCGCCCCGCAGGGCGGCTACGGCCCACCGCCGCCTCCGGCCCAGCCGGAACAGCCTCAGCCCGGCACCACGGCACCGCAGGGCGCGTACGGCTTCCCGCAGCCGGACCAGCCTCCGACGGGGGCCAACCCCCCGGCCCCGCAAGCTGGTTACGGCACACCACCGTCCGAACCCGCACCCAACACCCCAACCCCGCAGACCGGTTACGGCACACCGCCCTCCGAACCCGCACCCAACACCCCCGCACCACAAGGCGGCTACGGCTTCCCGCAACAGCAGGAGCAGCCCCAGCCGGAGCAGCCTCAGCCTGCGCCCAATTCCCCGGCCCCGCAGGCTGGTTACGGCCCGCCACAGCCCCCGGTCCAGCCCGCGCCGCAAGACGGCTACGGCTTCCCCCGGCCCGGCCAGCCCGGTCAGCCCGAGCCCGGTCAGCCCGAGTCTCCGGCCCCACCGCAACCCCAGCCGGGCTACGGCTTCCCCCCGCCGCAGCCCGCCCCGAACCAGCCCTTCCCCCCGCAGCCCAACCCCGGCCCACCCGCACCCGGCGCACCCAGCGCACCCGGCGCCCCCGGCGCCCAGCCCCCGCAGCCCTACGGAGTGGACCCCCGAACCGGCGCGGCCTGGCCGCAGCCGATGCAGCACGATCAGCGGCAGCCCACGAACGTCGGCGGCGCCCCTCTCGGCTACACGGCCGCCGTCGAGCTGTCGGCCGACCGGCTGCTCAACAACAAGCGGCAGAAGGCCAAGAGCAAGGCCCCCAGCACGTCCGGCAGCCGCTTCAAGCTGGGCGCGAAGAAGGAGGAGGCCGAGCGGCAGCGCAAGCTGCAGCTGATCCGCACGCCGGTCATGTCCTGCTACCGGATCGCCGTGATCAGCCTCAAGGGCGGCGTCGGCAAGACGACCACGACAACGGCGCTGGGCTCGACCCTCGCCGCCGAGCGCCAGGACAAGATCCTCGCGATCGACGCCAACCCGGACGCCGGCACGCTCGGCCGCCGTGTGCGCCGCGAGACCGGGGCGACCATCCGCGACCTGGTGCAGGCGATCCCGAATCTCCACTCGTACATGGACATCCGGCAGTTCACCTCGCAGGCCCCGTCCGGCCTGGAGATCATCGCCAACGACGTGGACCCGGCCGTCTCCACGACGTTCCAGGACGAGGACTACCGCCGCGCCATCGACGTCCTGGGCAAGCAGTACCCGATCATCCTGACCGACTCCGGCACCGGACTGCTCTACTCCGCGATGCGCGGAGTGCTCGACCTGGCCGACCAGTTGATCATCATCTCGACGCCGTCGGTGGACGGCGCGTCCAGCGCCAGCACCACCCTCGACTGGCTCTCGGCGCACGGCTATTCGGAGCTGGTCTCGCGCTCGCTCACGGTCATCTCCGGGGTCCGCGAGACCGGCAAGATGATCAAGGTGGACGACATCGTCAGCCACTTCGAGACGCGCTGCCGCGGCGTGGTCGTCATCCCCTTCGACGAGCACCTGGCGGCCGGCGCCGAGGTCGACCTCGACATGATGCGGCCCAAGGTGCGGGAGGCGTACTTCGAGCTCTCGGCGCTCGTCGCCGAGGGCTTCGCACGAGGCCAGCAGCAGGCCAACCCCTGGGCATCCCAGCCCCAGCCCCAGGCCGCCCAGCCACAACCTCAGCCCCAGCCCCAGCAAGGCCAGCCCCCCACACCACCCCCCGCCCAGTGGCCCCCGCAGCCGCCCCAGCCCCACCAGTAGCAACGATTTCGCCAACTCGGTGAAAGGCCCGCGCCGTAGTCGGCGCGGGCCTTTCACGTACATCACGCACATACGTCCGCTACGTCGCCACGCGCTGGCCTGCAAAGCATCAGAGGTCCACACCAATGTGCGTGAAATGCAGGTCAACTCGTTATTTCCGCAGGCCACATGGGGTTCACCTGCCGTTGACGCACGTCAAGAGCCGCTGATAGACACTCACTTCATTCAGCCTGCTGTGAGAGTCACGACGCGAGGTGTCCGCCCCATGGCCACGAAAGCTCAGCGAGATACGCACGATCAGCACCACAGAACGAACCGCGGCAACATGCGGGTTCTCCTCGCGGCCGGCGCCGCGGCCTTCAGCCTCACCGCGGCCCTCGCCACGCCGCTCGACCCGGCGCCCCACGAGGCCAGGGCGGCCGACGACGGCGGCAAGAAGGTCCTCACCGTCGCGCTCGCGCAGAGCGTGGACTCGCTGAGCCCGTTCCTGGCGACGCGCCTGGTCAGTACCAGCATCCTGCGTCTGACGAACGAGTACCTGACCAACTACGACCCGAAGGACAACCACGTCGTCCCGGGCTTCGCCACCGCGTGGAAGCCCTCCGCGGACAAGCTGACGTGGACGTACACCATCCGCTCCGACTCGAAGTGGTCGGACGGCGAGAAGGCCACCGCGCACGACGCGGCCTTCACCTTCAACAAGATGATGACGGACGACGCGGCGGCCACCGCCAATGGTTCGTTCGTCACCAACTTCGAGAAGGTCACCGCGCCCAGCGACACCCAGCTCGTCATCAAGCTGAAGAAGCCGCAGGCGACGATGACCGCGCTCGACGTCCCGATCGTGCCCGAGCACGAGTGGAAGGACGTCAAGGACTACGCGAAGTACAACAACGACGACAAGTTCCCGATCGTGGGCAACGGGCCGTTCGTCCTCACGGACTACAAGACCGACCAGTACGTGAAGCTGAAGCGCAACCCCGACTTCTGGCGCAAGTCGAAGAAGACCCAGTTCGACGAGATCGTCTTCAAGACGTACAAGGACCAGGACGCCGCGGTCGCCGCCCTGCGCAAGGGCGAGGTCTCCTTCGTCGCCGGTTCCCCCGCCCTGACGCCCGCCCAGGCGGCGTCACTCAAGGGCGAGAAGAACATCAAGGTCAACGAGGGTCCCGGCCGCCGCTTCTACGCGATCGCCACCAACCCCGGCGCCCGCACCAAGGACGGCAAGAAGTTCGGCGACGGCAACAAGGCGCTGCTCGACCAGAAGGTCCGCCAGGCCCTGTTCCGCGCGGTCGACACCAAGACCATCGTCGACAAGGTCTTCCAGGGCCACGCCGTGCAGGGCGAGGGGTACATCCCGCCGCGCTTCAAGGACTACTTCTGGACGCCCGAGGACAGCCAGAAGCTGGCCTACGACCCCGACGCGGCGGGCAAGCTGCTCGACGAGGCGGGCTACAAGCTCAAGGGCGACCAGCGCGTCGGCAAGGACGGCAAGCCGCTCAACCTGCGCATCCTGTGCCACGCCACCGACCCGAACGACAAGGCGGTCGGCAAGTACCTCAAGGAGTGGTGGGGCAAGATCGGCGTCGGCCTGAAGGTCGACTGCCTCGACGACGTCTCGGTCCCCTGGTACGCCGGTGAGTACGACCTCGCCTTCGACGGCTGGTCGGTCAACCCCGACCCGGACTTCGTGCTCGGCATCCACACCTGCGCGGCCCTGCCGGCGAAGGCGAAGGAGAGCGCGGCGACCGACAACTTCATCTGCGACAAGAAGTTCGACGACCTGTACGGCAAGCAGCTCGCCGAGTACGACCCGGCCAAGCGCGCGGAGTACGTCAAGCAGATGGAGTCGTGGCTGTACGACTCGGGGTACATGAACGTCATGGCGTATCCGAACGCCGTCGAGGCCTACCGCACCGACCAGATCAAGTCCATCGAGACCATGCCGACCGCCGCGGGCAACATCTACGGCCAGGACGGTTACTGGAGCTGGTGGTCGGCCGAGCCGGTGTCGTCGTCCGACAGCGGGAGTTCGGACTCGTCCAGCTCGACCGGAGTGGTGATCGGCATCGTGGTCGCCGCACTGGTGGTCATCGGTGGCGGCATCCTCTTCACGAGGCGCCGTCGTTCGACGGCCGACGAGCGCGAGTAACCCGCACTCGCCGGACCCTCAACACCCGCACGAGCAACGAGAGTTCGCATGAACAGCAGAGAACACGTGAACCATGACAGCTGACAGCACTCCGGCGCTCGTGCAGCCCGCGGACGGTCCCGACGGCGACCCGGCCTCCCCGGCCGGGCCGCTGTCGGCCGCCCGCGGCCCCCGGGCCCGCACCACCACGGAATACCTGAAGTACGCGGCGGCGAAGATCGCGGGGGCCGTGGTCTCCCTCTTCGCCGTCCTCGTCACCAGCTTCTTCCTCTTCCGCCTCATCCCGTCCGACCCGGTCAAGCAGATGACCGGCGGCCGCAAGGTCTCCACCGAGCAACTCGCCAACCTGCGCCACCAGTACGGCCTCGACCAGCCGATGTGGAAGCAGTTCACGAGCTATGTCGGGGACGCGCTGACCGGCGACTTCGGCATCTCGTTCCAGTACCACACGCCCGTCATCGACAAGATCATGGACGCGCTGCCCGCGACGCTGCTGCTGACCGGCACGGCGTACGTGCTGTACTCGGCGCTCGGCATCTGGCTGGGCACGCGCACGGCGTGGCGCAACGGATCGCGCAGCGACCGCTTCAACACCGCGTTCGCGCTGACCCTGTACTCCGTCCCGGCCTTCTGGCTGGGCCTGCTCCTCATCATCGTCTTCGCCGTCGGTATCGGCCCGATCCCCGGCATGTTCCCGACCGGCGGCCTCGAATCGGGCGGCGAGACCGGCTTCGCGTACATCGTCGACGTCGCCCACCACCTGGTCCTGCCGGTGATCACCCTGGTCGCGGTCGGCTACGCGCAGACGCTGCTCGTCATGCGCTCCTCGCTGCTCGACGAGATGGGCAGCGACTATCTGACGACCGCGCGCGCCAAGGGACTCCGGGACGACGTGGTGCGCCGCAAGCACGCGGTGCCGAACGCCATGCTGCCCACGTTCACCCTGATGTTCGTGAACCTCGGGCACGTGGTCGCCGGACAGATCCTGGTCGAGACGGTGTTCTCCTGGCCGGGCCTCGGCGGGCTCTTCTACTCGGCCCTGTCCGTGCCCGATCTCCCGCTGGTCCAGGGCCTGTTCTTCGTCTTCGCGACCGCCGTGATCCTGGCGAACACCCTCGCCGACATCCTCTATCCGCTGCTCGACCCGAGGGTGGGCCGATGACCACGCAGACCGCCTCCTCCGGCGGAACCGCCAACCCGCGCGCGCTCGCCCGCGCCCGCAAGCGCCAGTCGCTGGCCCGCTTCTGGACCGCGTACCGCTCCCACCGGAGCGGACTGTGGGGCCTGGGCCTGCTGATCCTGATCGCGCTCATCGCGATCTTCGCACCGGTCCTGGTCGGCGCGGACTCGCAGTCCGTGACCGACGCGGACGGCGCCCCGCTGGCCGGGCCGAGCGGCGAATTCCCGCTGGGCACCGACCAGTTCGGCCGCAGCGTGCTCGCGCTGCTCGTGTACGGGGCGCGTGTGTCGCTCACCGTGGGGCTGCTCGCCGCGTTCCTGTGCGTGGCGATCGGCACGGTCGTCGGGATCGTCGCCGGGCACTTCCACGGCTGGTACTCGACGGTCCTGATGCGGGTCACCGACTGGTTCCTGGTGATGCCGACGCTGGTCCTCGCGATCGCGCTGGCGACGGTGATGGACCGCTCCATGTGGACCGTCATCATCGCGATCGGCGTGACGACCTGGCCGACCACGGCCCGCCTGGTGCGCGCCCAGACCCTCGCGGTCGAGTCGCGGCCGTACATCGAGCGGGCCCGCGCGCTGGGCGGCGGTCACGGCCACATCATGCTGCGGCACGTGCTGCCGAACGTGATGCCGCTGGTCCTCGCCCAGACCACGATGATCATCTCCTCGGCGATCCTGACCGAGGCGACGCTCGCCTTCCTCGGCCTGTCCGACCCGACGATCACCTCCTGGGGCGGCATGCTCCAGGACGCCCGCGAGGCGGGCGCGGTCAGCGCGGGCGACTGGTGGTACCTGGCCCCGCCCGGCATCGCCATCGCCGTCGTGGCGCTCTCCTTCACCCTGTGCGGCCGCGCGGTCGAATCCGTCCTCAACCCGAAGCTGGGGGTGCGCTCATGACGCTTCTCGAAGTACGCGACCTCCACGTGACGTACGCGGGCGGGGGCCAGGCAGTCCGTGGGGTGGACCTCTCCCTGGAGGCCGGTCAGAAGCTCGGCATCGCGGGCGAGTCCGGCTGCGGCAAGTCGACGCTTGCCCTGGCGCTGCTGCGGCTGCTGCCCGCGAGCGCGAAGGTCACCGGCGAGATCCTGCTGAACGGCGAGGACGTCCTCGCCATGAAGTGGGGCCGGCTGCGGGCGGTCCGCTGGGCGGGGGCGTCGATCGTCTTCCAGGGCGCGATGCACTCGCTGAACGCCGTGCACCGCATCGGCGACCAGATCGCCGAGCCGATCCTGCTGCACCGGAAGACGACGCAGGACGAGGCGAAGAAGAAGGTCGCCGAGCTCCTGGAGCACGTGGGGCTGCCCGCGGCGCGCGCGGCTGCGTATCCGCACGAGCTGTCCGGCGGTCAGCGCCAGCGCGTGATGATCGCGATGGCGCTCGCCTGCGATCCGGAACTGATCATCGCCGACGAGCCGACGACCGCGCTCGACGTGATGATCCAGGCCCAGATCCTGCGCCTGATCGAGCAGTTGGTGGCGGAGCAGGACCTCGGCCTCATCATGATCAGCCACGACCTGGCGGTGCTCTCCGACACCTGCGACCGGCTCGCCGTGATGTACGCGGGCCGGGTCGTCGAGGAGGGCCCGGCCGCCGAGGTCTACGGATCCGCGGTGCACCCCTACGGCAGGGCACTGTCGGCGGCGTTCCCGACGATCGGCGACCCGGCGTCGCGGTTCGCGCCGCGCGGGCTGCCCGGCGACCCGCCGGACCCGGCGGCGCTGCCGTCCGGCTGCACGTTCCACCCGCGCTGCCCGGTCGCGCTCGACGTGTGCGCGAGCGAGGACCAGGTGCTGCGGGACGCGGGTCCCGGACGGCGCGCGGCGTGCGTCCACGTGGAATCGGACGGCTCGCCCGCACAGGGCGTCGAAGCAGGGAGCAAGACGGCATGACCGATGCGCTGTTGAGTGCCGAACGGCTCCAGGTGACGTTCCCCGGCCGGCGCGGCGCCCCCGCGGCGCGGGCCGTGGACGGCGTCGACCTGGACATCGCGCCGGGCGAGATCGTCGCCCTCGTCGGCGAGTCGGGCTGCGGCAAGACGAGCCTGGCGCGCACCCTCCTCGGCCTGGAGAAGCCGACCTCGGGCCGCGTCACGTTCGCGGGCGGCCCGCTGGACTACTCCTCGCGCGCGCTGAAGGCGTACCGCAAGCGGGTCCAGCTGGTCCTCCAGGACCCGAGCGGTTCGCTCAACCCGCGGCACACGGTGTACGAGGCGGTGGCGGAGGGGCTGCGCATCCACGGGCACCCGGGCGACGAGCGCGCGGCGGTGGCCGACGCCCTGTCCCGGGCGGGTCTGCGTCCGCCGGAGCGGTTCTTCCTGCGCTATCCGCACGAGCTGTCGGGCGGTCAGCGCCAGCGCGTCGTGATCGCGGGCGCGCTCGTCCTGGAGCCCGAACTCATCGTCGCGGACGAGCCGGTGGCGTCCCTGGACGCGTCGGTGCGCGGCGAGATCCTCGCGCTGATCCTCAAGCTCCGTGAGGAGCTGGGCCTTTCGGCGCTCGTCGTCACGCACGACCTGGGTCTGGCCTGGAACATCGCGGACCGGGTCGCGGTGATGTATCTCGGCCGGATCGTGGAGACGGGCAAGGTCGAGGATGTCCTGACGTCACCTCAGCACCCGTACACACAGGCTCTGTTGTCGGTGCTGCCGGAGGCGCCGGGCGAGCCGGTGGTGCTGACGGGTGAGGCACCGGACCCGTCGCGGATTCCGGGCGGCTGCCGCTTCCACGCGCGCTGCCAGGTCCTGGCGGGCGGCGAGGCGGAGCGTGCCGGGGTCGCGGACAGGTGCCGCACCGAGGATCTGCCGGTGCTGTCCGGCGGCGGCGCGTCGCAGGTGGCGTGCCATTGGGCGGCGGCCAGGGTGGCGGCGGAGTAGCCGCGGTCGGGCCCGGCTCGGATGGCCGGGCCCGTCGGCGGATGTCTCAGCTGTACATGCCGGGCTCGTAGTCGCCGGCGGGCTGCTGGGTCATCACGTTGATCCTGTTGAAGGTGTTGATGAGGGCGATCGTCGCGACGAGCGCGCCGAGCTGGTCCTCGTCGTAGTGCTTGGCCGCGGCGGCCCACACCTCGTCCGAGACTCCGGCGCCGTCGGCGATCCGGGTGCCGGCCTCGGTCAGGGCGAGGGCGGCCTTCTCGGCCTCGGTGAAGACCTTGGCCTCGCGCCAGCCGGCGACGAGGTTGATCCGGACCGAGGTCTCACCGGCCGCGGCGGCGTCCTTGGTGTGCATGTCGAGGCAGCCGGCGCAGCCGTTGATCTGGCTGGCGCGGATGAGCATGAGCTGGTGCGTGGCGGCCGGGACCCCGGCGCTCTCGACGGCCTTGGTGGCCGCGACGATGTGCTTGAGGGCCTTGCCGAGGGCCGGGTTGGCGAAGAGGTTGAGGCGGGGTTCCATGGTGGGCTCCTTCGTGTGCCGTACGTGCTGACACACCTATGACGGAGCGGCCCACGGAGATGTGACACGGCCGGAAGTGACCCGCGTCACTCCCGGCGGCGGATCACGCCTCGGACGCCTCGATGAGCTCCCTGGCCCGCTTCACATCGTTCGCAATGGCCTCGACCAGCTGCTCCAGCGAGTCGAACTTCGACATGCCGCGCACGAAGGCGAGGAAGTCCACGGCGACGTGCAGCCCGTACAGGTCGAGCCCGACCCGGTCGATGGCGTAGGCCTCGACGGTCCGCTCGGTCCCGTCGAACTGGGGGTTCGTGCCGACGGAGATCGCGGCGGGCATCGCCTCGCCGTTGACGTGCAGCCAGCCGGCGTAGACCCCGTCGGCGGGGATCGCGGTGTGCGGGAGCGTCTCCACATTGGCCGTGGGGAAGCCCAGCTCGCGGCCGCGCTGCGCGCCGCGCACAACGACGCCCTCGACGCGGTGCGGCCGCCCGAGGATCTCGGCGGCGCCCTCCACGTCGCCCTCGGCGACGAGGGAGCGGGTCAGGGTCGAGGAGAAGGGAGCGCCGCCGCCCGCCTTCCCGCTCACCTTCAGGTCGATGACCTCGACCTCGAAGTCGTACGTGGCGCCCTGCTCGGCGAGGAACTCCACATTGCCCGCGGCCTTGTGCCCGAACCGGAAGTTGGGGCCCTCCACGACCAGGCGCGCGTGCAGCTTGTCGACAAGCACCTTCGCCACGAAGTCGGCCGGCGACAGCTTCGAGAACTCGGTGGTGAACGGCAGGATCAGCACCGCGTCGACGCCGAGGTCGGCCATCAGCTCGGCGCGCCGGTGGTGCGGAGCGAGCAGCGGGGGGTGCGAGCCGGGCCGCACGACCTCACTGGGGTGCGGGTCGAAGGTGACGACGACCGCGGGGACGCCCAGCTCACGGGCGCGCTCCACGGCGCGGCCGACGATCAGCTGGTGTCCGCGGTGCACGCCGTCGTAGGAGCCGATGGTGACGACGCTGCGCCCCCAGTCCTGGGGGATGTCCTCCAAGCCACGCCAGCGCTGCACGGTGATTGCTCCTCGCAAACCTGTGTACGACGGTTGATCTCTGTGTCCGCGTGTCGGCGTAACCCATGGCCCATTGCCGAACACGCAGGTCTAAGAGTGCCATGCCGAGGGTCCGTGCCTCTCCCCGGCCCACCCGGTGCAGGTCACGCGGCCAAGGCGCGCACCACGGCCAGCGCCTCGCGCACGGCGTCGGGGATGTCGGTCACCGGGAAGCGCACGTGCCGCACCGTACGGTCCCGGTCCACGACGAGGACGGCGCGCTTCAGGCGCAGCGCCTGACCGGCCCGGAACACGGGCAGCCGGAGGGCGGCGGCGAGGCGCAGGTCGACGTCCGAGAGCAGGTCGAAGGGGATGCCCTCCTCGACGGCGAACACGCGCTGTTCGTCCGCGCGCTGGGTGCTCACGCCGCGCACCTCGGCGCCCGCCGCGCGGAAGTCGTCGTACGCGTCCCGGAACAGCCGGTTCTCCAGGGTGCAGCCGACGGTGCCGGGGATGTCGCCCCAGCCCTCCGGCAGCGGGCTCGGGCGGCCGGTCGCCGGATAGCAGAACAGGACGGTGGCGGGGGCGTCGGCGACGGGGTCGAGGGGCGCGCCGTCCCGGTGGCCCGGCAGTTCGAGGTGCGGCAGCCGCTCCCCGGCGAGGGCCGCCATGCGCCGCGCCTGCTCGCTCTCCTCGTCGGCGGTGCCGCTGAGCGAGCCGTCGCCGAAGACCCAGCGGTCCGCCCAGTCCTGCATGGACAGCAGGACGGGCAGCAGCCCCCGGCCGCTCGGGGTGAGCCGGTACTCGTGGCGCACGGGGCCGCTCTGGTAGGGCACCTTCTCCAGGATCTCGGCGTCCACCAGTTGCGCGAGGCGCTCGGTGAGCACCTTGCGGGAGATGCCCAGCTCTTCCTGGAGCGCGTCGAAGCGGTGGTGGCCGCGTGCCGCCTCACGGATCAGGAGCAGGCTCCACCAGTCGCCGACCACCGACGCGGCCTGCGCGATCGCGCAGGCGGCATCCCGCTCGGGCACCGTCCTGACCATGGCTTCCCGCCCCTTCCCGTGACATTTCCGTTGTCGCCACCATCTTGCGCCATCAGGTCAGTTCCCGATAGGAACTTACCGGGATCGAGTGAGTTCCCAAAAGAGACCCACTGGGGAGGGCGTACCCACACCATGACCGAGACGCAGACAGTCCCGGACGTCGAACGAAGCCGGGCCGAGGGCGCCGACGCACCGCCGGGCGTCTTCTGGCGGTACTGGACGGCGGCCACGATCAGCGACGCGGGCACCGCCGTCACCGCGCTGGCCCTGCCGCTGATCGCCCTGACCGTGCTGGACGCCACGGCCTTCGAGTCCGCGCTGCTCGCCGCCGCGGGACAGATCTCCTGGCTGCTGCTCAGCCTGCCCGCCGGGGTCGTCGCCCAGCGGGTGCCGCTGCGCCGGCTCCAGGTCGGGCTCGACCTCGTCCGGTTCGCCGCGCTCGGCTCACTGCCGCTCGCGTGGTGGCTCGGCGCGCTGACCTATCCGCATCTGCTGGTCGCGGCGCTGGTCACAGGCGCGGCGACGGTGCTGTTCGACATCGGCAACTCGACGTTCCTGCCGGCCGTCGTACCGGCCCGGCAGCTCGCCGCCCGCAACAGCGTGGTGTCCGGCACGCACGCCGTCACCGAGACCGGCGGGCCCTCGCTCGGCGGGGTGCTGGTGAGCGCGACGGGTCCGGTCGGCGCGCTGGTCGTGGACGCGGTCAGCTATCTGGCCTCGGCCGTGCTGCTGCGCACCCTGCCCGAACGCCGGCCCGCTCCCCACGACGGGCAGAGCGCGCTGCGGCTGATGCGCGAGGGCTGGCGGTACGTGACCCGGCACCCGGTCATGCTGCCCTGCACGGTCTGGGCGACCGCCGCCAACTTCCTGAACGCGGCGCTGGTCGTCCTCACCCCGCTCTACCTGGTCCGCGAGGCCGGGCTGAACTCCGTACAGCTGGGATTCGTCCTCGCCATGGACGGGGTCGGCGCGCTCGCCGGGGCCACCGTCGCGGTCCGGATCACCCGGCGCCTGGGCACCGCGCGCGGGATCATCGCGGCCGATCTGGTCGGCGGCGCGCTGCTGCTCCTGGCGCCGCTGACCACGTCCGCGGGGGATGCGTACTGGTTCGCCCTGGGCAACGCCGGGTTCGCCTTCGGCACCGTCGTCGGCTCGATCACCACCCGCACCTACCGCCAGACCCAGTCGCCGCCCGAGCTGCTGTCCCGGGTGATGGCGACGGTCCGCTTCGTCTCCTGGGGAGCGTTGCCGCTCGGCGCTCTGGCCGCCGGTCTGCTCGCCACGTACGCCGGGACGCATGCCGCGCTGTGGACGGTCTGCGCGGCGTCGATCTTGCCCGCGCTGTACTTGTACGCATCCCCGCTGGGCCGCCACCCCAACCTGCCGCACAGTTCCCCACGCCCGTAATGGGTCGCCGATCGCCCCCGGCCCGACGGCCACTTCCCACGCCCCTGCCGGGCCGTAGATCAACTACGGCCCGACGGCCGCTTCCCACGCCCCTGACAGGCCTTCGAACAACCGCGGCCCGGCGGCCACTTCCCGCGCAGTTCCCCGCGCCCCTGACAGGCCGTCGAACGACCACGGCCCGGCGGCCACTTCCCGCGCAGTTCCCCGCGCCCCTGACAGGCCGTCCTATGGCCGCGGCCGGCGGCCGCTTCTCGCGCAGTTCCCCGCGCCCCTGAGGCATGCGCTGACGCGCAGCCTCCCCTTGAAGGCCGCGCTTCGTGCGCCTTTCCTTGGAGGGTGCGGCTTCGCCGTGCCTCTCTCTGCCGGGGTGCCGCACGAGGCGCGCCCCTCTGCCGAAGCGCCGCACAAGGCCCGACCACCTCTCCGCTGAAGTGCCGCACGGGGTGCGCCTCTCGTGAAGAGGTGCCGCACGGGCGCGCCTCTCCGCCCAAGCACCGCCCCGAGCGCGCTTCTCTCGATGAGATGCCGCACGAAGTGCGCATCTCAGGGGCGCGGGGAACTGCGCGACCAGCCACGACGAGAGCCGCGCCCGGAAAACGGGGTTCAGGGGCGCGGGGAACTGCGCGAGAAGCCCCACCGGGCCGCAGGAGACGGGGGATCGTCCCCGGAGGGGAGCTTCGGGGCCGGGTCCCGTAGGAGCAGGGCGAGCGCGGCCCCGTGCAAGGCGCTGTCGGCCGGCCGGGCGAGCAGCGCGAGAGCGGCCCGCCGCAGAAGCTCCCGATCACCCCCACCAGCCACCCGCGGAGCAACCCGCACTCCATACACAGCCGCAGCCACCCGCCGCCCGCCCCGCTCATCCCGCGCCCACCGCTCGACAGCCCGGCACACGGCGGACGCCTCCTCGTCGGCAAGGACACCGAGCAGCTCATCGGCGCGCGGATGACCGCAGTCCACCAGCGCCTCGGTCAGATCGTCGACGTCAGGATGCCGATGGGCGTATAGCAGAGCCTGCGCGGCGGTCGCGACGGTGGCGTCCGGCAGCGCGGGAAGCACCCGGTCGTCGTCGAACCAGCGAGTCAACTGCCGCCGCACCCAAGCCGGTTCGACCCTGAGCCGTGCGGCGACGGCATCGAGGTACCGGTCCCCCGCGCCGGGCTCCGGGTCGTGCACGACGAGCCGCCGCACCAGCTCGAACCGCACCTCGTCGGCGACGGGCAGCGCCCGCCAGAACCCGGGCCCGAACACCCCGCGCTCCGCCAGCTCCTCCAGTACGGGCAGATGGACGGCGGCGTCGGGAACCCGCAGCAGCACGGCACCGAGCAGATGCGCGGCCCACCAGGACGCCTCGGCCCGGTCCGCCGGAGCGTCCTCCGCTACGAGCCGGCCGGCCAACTCGCGGAGCCTCAGACCCAGTTCACCTGCCCCGCGCTCCCGCCCCACGAGCAGCAGCGCCCGCACCACAGGCCCCGCCCGATGCCTCGGCACCGGCACCGACCCCTCGCCGCCCGGCCGCCGGAACACCAGTGCCGTGAGCGCCGCGTCCAGGTCCAGGTGCATGCCCTGGATCCAGTCGGCGACCTCTTCGTGCGCGAACCGGTACCCGGCCCCGGCGGGCACCAGCACCCCTTCCGCCAGCACGGCGGAGGCCCACCCCGCGACACCGTGCAGCACGCCCCAGGGGAACAGCTCCTCGAACGTCCCCCGGTCCAGGTCCCCCTGCCCGGGCCCGAGACTGCGCCGCGCCGCCTCGTGCAGCCGCCCCGACACCCGGGCCGCCAGCCGCCGCACCCCGCTCCCCCGCACCCCGGCGGGCGCCGCGAGCCGCACCGCGACCCGCAGGCACATCAGGTCGAGATGGGCCGAGAAGACCTCGTCCCGGTCGGGGCGGCCGGCCGGCCCGCCCTCGGGCACGGCGGAACGCACCTCGCCGAGCAACCGCAGGGCCAGCGGATGACCGGCGTCGCGGTCCGCCAGCGCGCCCCGCGGGATCCCGTACCGCTCCCGCGCGAGCCGCGCCGGCTCCCCCGTCAGATCCCCCAGCCGCACGCACCGGGGCAGCCGCCCCGCCTCCGCCCCGTGCAGCACTTCGGCACCGAACAGCGTCCCCGCCTGCTCCCAGTACTCCTCGCGGCACGCCACCACGAGCCGCACCCCGCACCGCGTGAGCCACCGCTCGGTGCCGCGCGACCAGGCGGCGAGCCGGTGGGCGAGCACGGGCGGCATCTCCTCGGGCCCGTCGAGCAGCAGTACGAGGGGCCGTCCCGCGGCGTGGGCCACGGCGGCGACCCGCTCCGGCGGGAGCTCCCCCGGGGCACCGTCCTCGCGGGACGCCCCGACGATCCGCCCGGCCCGCTCCAGGGCCCGGAGCACCGCGTCCGCCACGCAGGCGTCGTCCCCGCGCAGATCGGCGCCGCGCAGCCAGAACGTGGGCGCGCCGGTCCGCCGGGCGGCGAGGGCCGCGAGCTCCGTCGTACGTCCGCTGCCCGGGTCCCCCACGAGGGCGACGACGGCGGCGTCCCCACGCTCGAACTCCGCCAACTCCCGCACGACATCGGGTCGTTCGACCGGCTCGGGCGGGCCGCCCGGCCCCGGCCCGTCGCCGGCGACGGAGACGGCCGCGACCTGGAGCACACCCGCCAGATTGAGGTCGGGACCGTAGGCGGGCACCGTCGCCGCGTTGCGCGCGAGCAGGTCGGCGAGCGGGCCGCCCGGATCGGCGGCGGCCGCCGCGCGCAGCGGCACCGCGCATCCGGCCGCCGGGTGCCCGGCGTCCAGCGCCGTCCCGAGCACGGCGACGACCGCGCCGGTCCCTGCGTCGAGGACGGGCCCGCCGGCGGCGCCGCAGCCCGGCCGCAGCGCGTCCGCCCCGGCGGTCCCGACCGCGAGCTCCAGGGCGTCCGCGAGCACATGGCAGCGGCCGGTCGCCGTGTAGGTCGCCTCCGCGTGGCCCAGCACCCGGGCCTCGCGCCAGCCGCCCGCCGGGATCCTGACGTACGCCCCCGCCGCCGGCGTCCCCTCGGCCGCCACCGGCACCGGCGTCACCGCGAGCCCCTCGGTCGTGACGAGCGCGAGATCGGCCTCCGGCAGCTCCACGACCGCCTCCGGCCCCACGACACAGCTCCCCGAGCCGTCGGGCGCGTGCAGCACCACCCGGCCGAGCCCGGCCACCGCCTCATGACTGGTGACGACGGTGCCCCGGTCGTCCGCCGCGAACCCGGCCCCGCGCGGCCGCCCGGCCAGATCAGAGATCCGTACCAGCGGCGGATCCACCATGCCCGCAACCTCCCGCCACGCCCCGTCCCTGACGACGGTAGGCGCGCGGTGATCAGCGGAACAGAACAGGACCCGAACGCGCCCCCTTCCGCTCCCCCGCTTCACTCCGAGCGCCTGCTCGAAGGGGTGAAGCGGACGGTCAGGGCGGATACACCTTGGAGAGGGGGAACGTGGAGCGGCGGCCACCAAGCAGACCTGGCAACCGCCGCTCCACCGAATCCGGCGGGATCCCGGTGCTCAGCCGAAGACGGCGAGGCTCTTCGCCTTGCCCTTCGACTCCTCGACGAGCGCGACGAGGCGGCCGTCCTGGTCGAAGACCCCGACCGGCCCGGCCCCCGCGTACTCCCCGGGCACGTCGAGCCGCACCCCGTTCAGCAGCAGCCCCGCGCGCCGGGCGTCGACGTCCCAGCGCGGGAACGCGGCAGCGGCGGCCTCGGCCACCGGCATCACGGAGAAGGACTCCTGCAACTGGTCGAGCGTCTTCGCCCGGTCCAGCTTGTACGGGCCCACGCGGGTGCGGCGCAGCGCGGTCAGATGCCCGCCGACGCCGAGGTCCGCGCCCAGGTCCCGGGCGAGCGCCCTGATGTACGTACCGGACGAGCAGACGACGGAGACCACGAGGTCGAGCACCGGTGTGCCGTCCTCGGCGACCGCGTCCCGCACGTCGTACACGGCGAAGGAGGAGATCTTCACCGGCCGGGCCGGGATCTCGAAGTCCTCGCCGTCGCGCGCCCGCTTGTACGAACGTACGCCGTTGATCTTGATGGCGCTGACCTTGGACGGCACCTGCATGATGTCGCCGGACAGCTTGGCGATGCCCGCGTCGACGGCGTCGCGCCGGACCCCCGAGGCGTCCGTGGACGAGGTGATCTCGCCCTCCGCGTCGTCCGTGAGCGTGTTCTGCCCGAGCCGGATCGTGCCCAGGTACTCCTTCTCGGTCAGCGCGAGATGGCCGAGGAGCTTGGTGGCGCGCTCGACGCCGAGCACGAGGACACCCGTTGCCATGGGGTCGAGGGTGCCGGCGTGGCCGACGCGGCGGGTCTTGGCGATCCCCCGCATCTTGGCCACGACGTCGTGCGAAGTGAAGCCCGACGGCTTGTCGACAATGACCAGGCCGTCGGGCGGAGGGGTGCGGTCGGACATGCTCAGGCGTCGCCGTCCTTGTCGGCGGCCCCGGCAGCGTCCGTGTCGTCGTCCTCGGGCCTCTTGTACGGGTCGGCGTCCCCGGCGAACGTGGCGCCCGCGGACGCCTCGCGCACCTGGGCGTCCGAGGAGCGCGCCCGGTCGAGGAGGTCCTCGATCGTCTTGGCGTTGTCCGGCAGGGCGTCCGCGACGAAGGTCAGGGTCGGCGTGAACTTCACGCCGGCCGCCGAACCCACCGCGGAACGCAGGATGCCCTTGGCGCTCTCCAGACCGGCGGCCACCTCGGCCCGCTGCTCGTCGTCCCCGTAGACCGTGTAGAAGACGGTCGCCTCCCGCAGGTCACCGGTGACGCGGGTGTCCGTGATGGTGACGTGGGTGCCGAGCCGCGGGTCCTTGATCCCACGCTGCAGCTTCTGGGCCACCACCTCTCGGATGAGGTCCGCCAGCCTCTTGGCGCGCGCGTTGTCGGCCACTGGTCCGTCTCCTTTTAAGTGCTTACTTCTTGTTGCTTCAGGCTTCAGTCTTCGTCGCTGTGGAGCCTGCGTCGAACCGAGAGCAGTTCCACCTCCGGCCGCCCGGCGACGAGCCGTTCGCAGCGGTCCAGTACATCGGTGAGATGTCCCGTGTCACCGGAGACCACCGCGAGCCCGATCTCGGCCCTGCGGTGGAGGTCCTGGTTCCCCGTCTCGGCCGCGCTCACTCCGTACTTGCGCTGGAGTTCGGCCACGATCGGACGGACGAGGGAGCGTTTTTCCTTCAGCGAGTGGACGTCGCCGAGGAGCAGATCGAAGGACAGAGTCCCCACGTACATAGGTGTTCCGGATGTCCCGCCGGTTCGGGGTCGTAAAGGCGCCAGGTCCGGACACCGATACGGGAACCGTACACGCAACGGCCGGGGCCGATCGACGGAAATAAGTCCCGCCGATCGGCCCCGATCGCTTACCGCATCGGTCAGACGCGCGGCTTCTCGCGCATCTCGTACGTCGCGATGACGTCGTCGACCTTGATGTCGTTGAAGTTGCCGAGGTTGATACCGCCCTCGAACCCTTCGCGGATCTCGGTGACGTCGTCCTTGAAGCGACGCAGACCGGAGATGTTGAGGTTCTCCGCGATGACCTTGCCATCGCGCAGCAGGCGCGCCTTGGTGTTGCGCTTGACCTCTCCGGACCGGACGAGCACACCGGCGATGTTGCCCAGCTTGGACGACTTGAAGACCTCGCGGATCTCCGCCGTGCCGAGCTCGACCTCCTCGTACTCCGGCTTGAGCATGCCCTTGAGGGCCGCCTCGATCTCCTCGATGGCCTGGTAGATCACCGAGTAGTACCGGACGTCGACGCCCTCGCGCTCCGCCATCTGCTGCGCACGGCCGGCTGCCCGGACGTTGAAGCCGATGACGATGGCGTCGGAGCCGGTCGCCAGGTTGATGTCGGACTCGGTGACCGCACCCACACCGCGGTGCAGGACACGGATGTCGACCTCTTCACCGACGTCGAGCTGGAGCAGCGAGGACTCGAGAGCCTCCACCGAACCGGACGCGTCGCCCTTGATGATGAGGTTGAGCTCCTGCACCAGACCGGCCTTGAGGGCCTCGTCCAGGTTCTCCAGGGAGAACCGGACGCCGCGGCGCGCGAAGTTGGCGTTGCGCTCGCGGGCGGCACGCTTCTCGGCGATCTGACGGGCCGTACGGTCCTCGTCGACCACCAGGAAGTTGTCGCCGGCACCCGGGACGTTGGTGAGACCGAGCACGAGGACGGGGGTCGAGGGACCCGCTTCCTCGACGTTGTTGCCGCTGTCGTCGAGCATCGCCCGGACACGGCCGTACGCGTCGCCGACCACCATCGTGTCGCCGATGCGCAGCGTGCCGCGCTGGACCAGGACCGTCGAGACGGCACCGCGGCCCTTGTCGAGGTGCGACTCGATCGCAATACCCTGCGCGTCCTGCTCCGGGTTGGCCCGCAGGTCGAGCGAGGCGTCCGCGGTCAGGACCACGGCCTCGAGCAGGGAGTCGATGTTCAGACCCTGCTTGGCGGAGATGTCGACGAACATGGTGTCGCCGCCGTACTCCTCGGCCACCAGGCCGTACTCGGTCAGCTGACCGCGCACCTTGGTCGGGTCGGCACCCTCGACGTCGATCTTGTTGACCGCGACGACGATCGGGACCTCGGCGGCCTTGGCGTGGTTCAGCGCCTCGACCGTCTGCGGCATGACGCCGTCGTTGGCCGCGACCACGAGGATCGCGATGTCCGTCGACTTGGCACCACGGGCACGCATGGCGGTGAACGCCTCGTGACCGGGGGTGTCGATGAAGGTGATCTTGCGGTCTTCGTCGTTGACCTCGGTCGTGACCTGGTACGCACCGATGTGCTGCGTGATGCCGCCGGCCTCACCCGCGATGACGTTCGTCTTGCGGATGGTGTCGAGCAGTCGGGTCTTACCGTGGTCGACGTGACCCATGACGGTCACGACCGGCGGACGCGCGACGAGGAGTTCCTCGCCACCCTCGTCCTCGCCGAACTCGATGTCGAAGGACTCGAGCAGCTCGCGGTCCTCCTCCTCGGGGCTGACGATCTCGAGGACGAAGTTCATCTCGTCCGCGAGGAGCTTCAGCGTCTCGTCGGAGACGGACTGCGTGGCAGTGACCATCTCGCCGAGGTTCATCATCACGCCGACGAGCGAGGCCGGGTTGGCGTTGATCTTCTCGGCGAAGTCGGTGAGGGACGCACCGCGCGACAGGCGCACGGTGGCGCCGTTGCCGCGAGGAAGCATGACGCCGCCGACCGACGGGGCCTGCATGGCCTCGTACTCCTGGCGCCTCTGCCGCTTCGACTTGCGGCCGCGGCGGGCGGGCCCGCCGGGACGGCCGAACGCACCCTGCGTGCCACCACGGCCACCCGGACCACCGGGACGACCGCCGAAGCCGGGACGGCCACCGCCGCCACCGGGACGACCGGCGAAACCGCCGCCACCGCCACCGGGACCACCGGGACGACCGGCGAAACCGCCACCGCCGCCGCCACCGGGACGACCGGCGAAGCCGGGACGACCGCCGCCGCCACCGCCACCGGGACGACCGCCGCCGCCGGGACCACGGCCACCGCCGGGGCCACCACCGGGACGCGGGCCGGCAGCGGGACGCTGCGGCATCATGCCGGGGTTGGGACGGTTGCCGCCGCCGGGACGGGGACCGCCCGCACCGGCCGCGCCGCCCTGCGGGCGAGGCATGCCACCGGGGGTCGGACGAGCGCCGCCCTGACCCTGGGGACGGGGACCACCCTGGCCGCCACCCTGCGGGCGGGGGCCGCCCGGGGCACCCTGGCCGCCGGGACGCGGGGCGCCGCCCGGACGGGGCGCCTGCGGGCGCGCCATGCCGGTGGAGCCACCAGAGGTGAAGGGGTTGTTGCCCGGACGGGGACCCGCGGGACGGGCACCACCGGGACGAGCGCCCTGGCCGCCGGGGCGCGGAGCACCCTGACGGTCACCGCGCTGGCCCTGGCCGCGGTCACCGCGGTCGTTGCGCTCCTGGCCGGGGGCCGGACGGCCACCGGGCTTCGGGGCGCCGGGACGGGCACCCTGACCGCCGGGACGCGGGCCGGCCGGCGCCGGGGCCGACGAGGCGGCCGGGGCGGCGGGCGGCGCCGTGAACTCGGGCGCTGCCGGGGCCGGAGAAGCGGGCTTGGGAGCCGGCTTCGGACCCGGGGTCGGCCGCGGGCCCGGCGCCGCGGGGGCGGGGGTCGCGGCAGCGGGCTTCTCCGCGGCGGCGGGCTTCGGCGCAGCCGGGCCCGGACGCGGAGCGGCAGGCTTCGAGGCCTGCGCGGGGGAAGGGGTCGGACGCGGCGCCGCGGGCTTCGCGGGCGCGGCCTTCTTCGCGGCGGGCTTGCCGCCATTGCCCTGATTCAGGGCATCAGTCAACTTGCGTACAACCGGCGCCTCGATCGTCGAGGACGCCGAACGTACGAATTCACCGAGTTCTTGGAGCTTGGCCATGACGACCTTGCTCTCCACGCCGAACTCCTTGGCGAGTTCGTATACCCGGACCTTAGCCACTTCGCTCCTTTTAGGTCCGGGTTACGCCGGACCGTCGCTACTTCATGGGCGTACTCATCGCGTGCTCATCGAGTGCTCATCGCAATCTCGACCTACTTCCAACTCGCGGGGTACCAGGGCCGCACGGGGGTTCCGTACGGCGCTTCTTACGGTGTTGCCTGCTCGACGCGGTGGCGGAGCGCCGCTGTGTCGAACGGACCAGGGGACTTGAACGCCCGCTGGAACGCCCGGCGGCGGACCGCCTGGTCGAGACAGATCTCGGCGGGATGCACATAGGCACCCCGGCCGGGCAGCGTACCGCGATCATCGGGGACACATTCACCCTCGACGATCACGATCCGCAGCAGATCGCTCTTGGCCGCTCGCTCCCGGCATCCCACGCAGGTTCGCTCAGGGCAGGCGCGGGCTTGCGTCCGGCCAGACACGCTTAAGTCTACCTCCCCGTAGCGACCTCACCCCTTTGGGGGAAAAATCGAACGGCCGTCTACGTCACATTCTGTCGTGATCCAAGCGCAGCGCGCCCGGATTTATTCCCCGGCGTCGGATCCGGGCTGCTCGGTGTCCGGACGGATGTCGATCCGCCAGCCGGTCAGCCGGGCGGCCAGGCGGGCGTTCTGCCCCTCCTTGCCGATGGCCAGCGACAGCTGGTAGTCCGGCACCGTGACGCGGGCCGAGCGGGCGCCCATGTCGACGATCTCGACCTTCGAGACGCGCGCCGGGGACAGCGCGTTGGCCACCATCTCCGCCGGGTCGTCCGACCAGTCGACGATGTCGATCTTCTCGCCGTTCAGCTCGCCCATCACGTTGCGCACGCGCCCGCCCATGGGGCCGATGCACGCGCCCTTGGCGTTGAGTCCGCTGCGCGTGGAGCGCACGGCGATCTTCGTACGGTGGCCGGCCTCGCGGGCGATGGCGGTGATCTCCACCGAACCGTCGGCGATCTCCGGAACCTCCAGCGCGAAGAGCTTCTTCACGAGGTTGGGGTGCGTGCGCGACAGCGTCACCGACGGACCGCGGACGCCCTTGGCGACGCGGACGACGTAGCTGCGCAGCCGCAGCCCGTGCGGGTACTCCTCGCCCGGAACCTGCTCCTGCACCGGCAGGATCGCTTCCAGCTTGCCGATGTCGACCAGCACGTTCTTCGGGTCACGGCCCTGCTGGACCTGGCCCATGACGATGTCGCCCTCGCGACCCGCGTACTCGCCGAGCGTCGCGTCGTCCTCGGCGTCGCGCAGCCGCTGCAGGATGACCTGCTTGGCGGTGGTGGCGGCGATGCGGCCGAAGTCGGACGGGGTGTCGTCGAACTCCTTGGCCTCCTGGCCCTCTTCGAGGTCCGCCGGGTCCTCCGTCGCCCACACCGTCACGTGACCGCTCTCGCGGTCCAGCTTCACGCGGGCGCGGCGGAAGCTGCCGTCGGTGCGGTGGTAGGCGATGAGGAGGGCCGACTCGATCGCCTCGACCAGCAGATCGAAGGAGATCTCCTTCTCCCGGACCAGACCCCGCAGGGCACTCATGTCGATGTCCACGACTACGCCTCCTCTTCAGATACGTCGTTCTTGTTCTTGCGGTTGAACTCGACCTGGACCCGCGCCTTGGCGATGTCCGCGAGGTCGAGCCGTCGGGCGGTGGGCTTGCGCCCCTTCACGCCCGGTACTTCCAGGTCGAGACCCTCGTCGTCGACCGTGAGAATGCGCGCGACCAGCTCGGCGCCGTCGTTCAGCGTGAACTTCACGAGACGGTCGGTGGCGCGGACGTAGTGGCGGTGCTCGGTCAGCGGGCGCTCGGCGCCCGGCGTCCCGACCTCCAGCTCGTACTCCCCGTCGCCCATGGCGTCCGTCTCGTCGAGCTTCGCCGAGAGCGCGCGGCTCACATCGGCGATCGCGTCCAGGTCGGCGCCCTCGTCCGAGTCGACGACGACACGCAGCACACGCTTGCGTCCCACCGAGGCCACCTCGACCTCTTCGAGATCGAGTCCCTGCGAGCTGACGAGCGGTTCCAGTAGTTCCCGCAGCCTCTCGTTCTGGGTCGTGCTCATCCGGGTGACTCCTCGGCCGCGTGTGCTGTTGTGGTTGCTGACATTCCCTGCGCGTCAGGTCAAAGGGTATCCGGTCCAGGGGGGTGTTGCCGTCCACCGGACGGGGGCCGACTGTACGGTGATCACCGGTCACTCCCCGTTCCCCGCCCGCTCCCGCCCCAAGGACGTCCGTCGTGCCGCACACCACTCGTAGGAGTCTGCTGGTCTCGCTGGCCGGCGCCGCGCTGCTCACCGGGTGCACGGACAGCGGCGGCCGCGGCGGCGGCGCCGAGGGCGCGCCCGCCGTCTCGCGGGAGAAGCGGCTGCGGGCGAAGGCGGCCCGCGAGAGCGCCGATCTGCTCGGGCAGTACGACCGGGCGCTCGCCGCGCAGCCGTCGCTGGCCGCCCGGCTCGGTCCGCTGCGCGACGAGGTCGCCCAGCACGTGAAGGCGTTCGGCGGGGCGTCCCGGCCGAGTGCCGCGAGCAGCGCCTCGACGCCGCCGGTGGCCGAGAAAGACGTGCTGAAGGCGCTGGCGGCGGCCGAGCGGGAGCTGGCCGACCGCCGGATGAAGGTCCTGGCCGAGCCGGACACGCCCGCGGAGCAGGCGCGGCTGCTCGCGTCGGTGGCGGCGGCCGGTGCCGGGCACGCGTATCTGCTGGGCGAGGGGTGAGGGTCGCGATGACCGAACAGGATCTGCTGGCCGCCGCGCAGGCGGCGCTGCGTGCCGAGCACGCGGCGGTGTACGGGTACGGGGTGGTCGGCGGCCGGATCCGCGCGGGCCGCGGCGACGAGGCGAAGGCCGCGTACGACGCGCACCGCGCCCGGCGCGACGAGCTGCGCCGCACGGTGCGCGACCTGGGCGGCACCCCGGAGGAGTCGGCGGGCGCGTACGCGCTGCCCTTCCCGGTGCCGGACTCGGCCGCGGCGGCCCGGCTGGCGGCCGACATCGAGGACAAGGTCGCCGGGGTCTACTCGGATCTCGTCCGGGCCGCGAGCGGCGGGCGGCGGCGTGCCGCGGCCGACGCACTGCGGGAGGCGGCGGTCCGTGCGGTGCGCTGGCGCGGCAGCAGCGTAGCCTTCCCTGGGCTCACCGAACGGGCCGCGGCGCCATCGGCGTCCGCCTCCGGTTCCACGGCGACGCCCGGTACCTGAGGAGTCTTCGGAAGGGAATCACGCGCGCATGGCTTTCGAACCGCCGCAGCGGCTGGTGAACGCGCTCGGCGAGGTGCGCGACGACGGGGCGTCCGCGTGGCTCGCCGATCTGGGCACGCTGCTCGACGCGGCGGCGGCCCGTCGCGCGGTGACCGTGGAGCGGGTGCACGTGCCCGGCGGGCGCAGCAGCCTGGTCGCGCAGGTGCGCGACCGGGACGGCTCGCCCGCGATCCTGAAGCTGGCGCCGGAGCGGTTCCGGCCGGAGGCGGAGCGGGCGGCGCTGACGCACTGGGACGGGTTCGGCGCGGTGCGGCTGCTCGATGCCGGGGTGAACGACGGCGCGCTGCTCCTCGAGCGGCTGCACCCGGAGGTCTCGGTGCGGACGCTGCCGGAGGCGAAGGCGCTCCTGGAGGCGGCGGGCACGCTGCGGCGGCTGTGGGTGGATCCGCCTGCCGGGCGCAACTGCGAGACGGTGCCGGAGCGCACGGGCCGGCAGGCGACGGCGATGCGGGCGAGCGTGGACGCCTTCCCCGATGTCGCGCCGCTGGTGGACGCGGCGCTCGAGGCGCGTGACGAGCTGGTGGCCGCGCCGCCCGAACTGCGGCTGCTGCACGGCACGTTCCGCCAGTCCAAGGTGTTGTCCGGGGAGCGCACGCCGTGGCTGGCCGTCGGCCCCGACCCGGTGGTCGGCGAGTGCGCCTTCGATCTGGCGCGGCTGGTGCGCGACCGGGTGGAGGACCTGATCGGCTCGCCGTCGGGGCCCGCGATCACCCGGCGCCGGGTGAAGAAGCTCGCCGAGTCGCTGGACGTGGAGCAGGAGCGGCTGCGCGGCTGGACGCTGTTCCGGGCGGTGGAGTCCGGGGTGCGGGCGCTGCGCGTGGGGCGCGAGCGGGACGCGGAGAACCTGCTCGAATTCGCGGGCTGGCTCTGAGGGTTCAGGCGGTCAGGTCCCGTACGTACGTGATGCCGGGGCCGCCCGTCTTCAGGAGGCGCTCGCCGACCGGGCGGAAGCCGGTGCGGGTGAGGACCGTGCGGGAGGCGTGGTTGGCCTCGGCCGCGGCGGCGGTGAGCCGGTCCAGGCCGTAGTCGGCGACGGCCACCTCGAACAGGCGGCGGACGGCGGCGGTGGCCAGGCCCCGCCCGGTGGCCTTCTCGGCGACGCGGAAGCCGAGTTCGGCGCTGCCGTCGGCCGGGTCGTACAGGTTGAAGCGGCCGAGGATCTCGCCGTCGTCGCCGATCAGTACGTGGCATTGCATCGTGCCGGCGTCCTGCTCGGCGAGGAGGGCCGCGTGGCGCTCCGCGAAGTCGTCGAAGTAGGCGTTGCCGCGGTCGGGGACGTGCGCCGCGAAGTAGTCGCGGTTGTCGCGCTCGAAGACGAGGAGCGCTGCCGCGTGCTCCTGTGTCAGGCGCTGCAGTTCGGGCATGGCGTCACGATAGCGGTGCCGGCCGGTGGGGCTTCTCGCGCAGTTCCCCGCGCCCCTGAAGCGAGCTGCGCTCGCTCAGGGGCACAGGCTGCTTGCTACGCGGACGCGGTCAGACGGGCCACGGCCTCCTCGACCGAGAGCTCTTCGCGCTCGCCGGTGCGGCGGTCCTTCAGCTCCAGGACACGGTCGCCGCTGCGGCGGCCCGCGACCAGGATCTTCGGGATGCCGATGAGCTCGGAGTCGGTGAACTTCACGCCGGGCGAGATGCCCGGGCGGTCGTCGACCAGGACCCGGACGCCGGCCTCGGCGAGGAGGTCCGAGACCTCCAGGGCCAGCTCGGTCTGGAGCGCCTTGCCCGCGGCGACGACGTGCACGTCGGCGGGGGCGATCTCCTCCGGCCAGACCAGGCCCTTGTCGTCGGCGTGCTGCTCGGCGAGGGCGGCGACGGCGCGGGAGACGCCGATGCCGTAGGAGCCCATGGTCACGCGGACCGGCTTGCCGTTCTGGCCGAGCACGTCGAGCTGGAAGGCGTCGGCGTACTTGCGGCCGAGCTGGAAGATGTGGCCGATCTCGATGGCGCGGTCCAGCTTCAGGCCCGTACCGCAGGCGGGGCAGGGGTCGCCCTCCTGGACCACGACGACGTCGACGTACGCGTCGACCTCGAAGTCACGGCCCGCGACGACGTTCTTCGCGTGCACGCCGGTCTTGTTGGCGCCGGTGATCCAGGCGGTGCCGGGGGCGACGCGCGGGTCGGCGATGTACTGGACCTTCTCCAGGCCCTGCGGGCCGACGTAGCCGCGGACCAGGTCGTCGCGGCCCTCGAAGTCCTCGGCGGTGACCAGCTCGACGGCGGCCGGGGCGAAGTGCGCCTCGACCTTGTCCATGTCGACCTCGCGGTCGCCGGGGACGCCGACGGCGACGATCTCGCCGTCGACCTTCACGAGGAGGTTCTTCAGGGTCTCGGACGCC
This sequence comes from Streptomyces sp. NPDC046716, assembly GCF_040645755.1. NCBI lineage: Bacteria > Bacillati > Actinomycetota > Actinomycetes > Kitasatosporales > Streptomycetaceae > Streptomyces > Streptomyces sp. NPDC046716. Next base: position 8,392 of record NZ_JBEYYU010000060.1, on the reverse strand, counting down.
TGGACGTTCAGGTGCGCGGCGAGCGTCTCGATGGTGGGGGTGTCGGGGGTCGGGATCTCCTCCAGCGCGGGGACGCCGGCGGCGTCCACGGACTTCAGGGCGAAGGAGACGGCCTCGGTGTTGGCCGCGTAGTCGCAGTTCGGACAGTCGGCGAAGGTGTCCTCGCCGGCCGCGGCCGGGGCCAGGAACTCCTCGGACTTCGAGCCGCCCATGGCGCCGGCGGTGGCGGCGCAGATGCGGTAGTCGAGGCCGAGGCGCTGGAAGATCTTCTGGTAGGCGGCGCGGTGCAGCGCGTAGGACTGGGCCAGGCCCTCGTCCTCCAGGTCGAAGGAGTAGGAGTCCTTCATCAGGAACTCGCGGCCGCGCAGGATGCCGGCCCGGGGGCGGGCCTCGTCGCGGTACTTCGTCTGGATCTGGTACAGGATGACCGGCAGGTCCTTGTAGGACGTGCACTGGTCCTTGACCAGGAGGGTGAAGATCTCCTCGTGGGTCGGGCCGAGGAGGTAGTCGCCGCCCTTGCGGTCGTTGAGGCGGAACAGCTCGGCGCCGTACTCGGTCCAGCGGCCGGTCGCCTCGTAGGGCTCCTTGGGCAGCAGGGCGGGGAGGGTGACCTCCTGGCCGCCCAGGGCGTCCATCTCCTCGCGGACGACGCGCTCCACGTTGGCCAGGACCTTCTTGCCGAGCGGCAGCCAGGACCACACACCCGCGGCGGTGCGGCGCACGTACCCGGCGCGCACGAGGAGCTTGTGGCTCAGCACCTCGGCGTCCGCCGGGTCGTCGCGCAGGGTCTTCACCATCAACCGGGACATGCGCTGGACCTGGGCCTTGGCCATGATTCTTGACTCCTGCTGCGAAAGGGTGGTCCCAGGAGGTTAGCCGGGGCGGCCCGGCGGCCGGAAATCGGTCAACCGAGCGGCCTGAGCAGCGGGAGCGGCGCGCCCATCACGGCGTAGGGCTTCGGGGCGCTCGGGAACAGCACCTGCTGGGCCAGGTCGGCGTAGCCGAGGGAGCGGTACAGGCCGCGTGCGGGGCTCTCGTGGTCGATCGCCGAGAGGATCGAGCGGGGCTGGAACGCGGTGTCGGTGATGGTGGTGATCAGGGTGCGGCCGATGCCGCGGTTCTGGTAGCCGGGGTGGACGTGCAGCTCGGTGATGACGAACGAGTCGTCGAGCCAGTGGTCGGTGCCGCGGGAGCGCAGGTACGGCTCGACGACCGTGGACCACCAGTGGGTGCGGTCGTTCGGCATGCCGTAGACGAAGCCGACGAGGCGTCCCGTCTCGGTGGTGGCGCCGAGCGCGCGGGCTCCCGGGTAGGTGATGTGCCGCAGGACGATCTGGCGGCGGACCGCGATCTCGTCGTCGCTGAGGCCGAAGGCGTGGGCCTGCACGGCGAGGGCCTCGTCGACGCGGCTGCGCAGGTCGAGGGGGCCGATGGTGACGGCGTTGTCGTCCATACGGTTCCGGTACGGCATGCGGGGAGGGTACCCCGGGGCGGGCGCCCTTCTGTACGGGTCTTCCGGGCGGGGTGGCCGGGTGGGGGCGCCGGCGGTCAGGAGCGTGCGGGCAGCCTCGGCACGCTCGCCAGCAGGCGCCGCGTGTACGCGTGGCGGGGCGCCCCGAGCACCTCCGGCGTCTCCCCCGCCTCGACCACCCGGCCCCGCTCCAGCACGGCGGTGCGTTCGCACAGGGCGGCCACGACGGACAGGTCGTGGGAGACCATCACCACCGTCAGCCCGGCGGTCTCCTTCAGCTCCGCGAGGAGGTCGACGACCTTGACGCGCGTGGTGACGTCGAGCGCGGACACGGGTTCGTCGGCGAGCAGCACCCGCGGGTCGCACACGGTGGCCCGGGCGATGGCGATCCGCTGCCGCTGTCCGCCGGAGAACTCGTGCGGGTAGCGCTCCCCGGCGTCGGCCGGCAGCCCGACCCGTTCGAGTGCGCGCGCGACCCGGTCGTCGGCCGCGTCCCCGGACGCGACGCCGAGCGAGCGCAGCGGCTCGCCCACGATGCGCCGGACCCGCTGGCGCGGGTCGAGCGAGGCGTACGGGTCCTGGAAGACGCACTGCACGCTGCGCCGGAAGGCCTTCATCTGCGTACGGTCGCGCAGGCGCAGCGGGTCGCCGTCGAAGCGCACGGTGCCCGACGTGGGGCCGGCGAGGCCGAGCAGCATGCGCAGCAGGGTCGTCTTGCCGGCTCCGGACTCGCCGACCAGCGCCAGGCTCTGCCCGGGTTCGACGGCGACCGACACGTCGGTGACGACGGGTGCCGCGCTCCCCCGGTACGCGTAGGACACGGAGTCCAGTTCCAGTACCGGTGCCTTCATCGCGTGCCTCCCAGGTCGAGCGCCGCTTCCAATTGCCGTGCGCTGTCGACCAGCGCCTTGGTGTACGCCTCGCGCGGGGCCCGTACGACGTCGGCCACGGCGCCCGTCTCGACGGCGCGGCCGTCCTTCATGACGAGCACCCGGTCGGTGACGGCCGAGACGACGGCCAGGTCGTGGCTGACGAACAGCACGGCCATGCCGCGGGCGCGCACCAGCTCCTCGACGAGGGCCAGCATCTCGGCCTGGACGGTGACGTCGAGCGCCGTCGTCGGCTCGTCGGCGATGAGCAGCGCCGGGTCGCAGGCGAGGGCCATGGCGAGGGCGACGCGCTGGCGCTGCCCGCCGGAGACCTCGTGCGGGAAGGCGCGGGCGATGCGCCCGGGGTCCGGGAGCCGCACCTGTTCGAGCAGGTCGAGGACGGCGGCCTTGAGGGCGGCGCCCTTCAGCTCCCGCCGTCTGCGCAGCGGTTCGGCGATCTGCCGGCCCACGCGCATCAGCGGGTCGAGGGCGGTCAGCGGCTCCTGGAAGACGACGGCCGCGCTGCGTCCGCGGATCCCGACGAGGGTCTTCTCGCTCGCGCCGACGATCTGGGTGCCGTCGAGTTCGACGCTGCCGGTCACGGTCATGTCCGTGGGCAGCAGGCCGAGGACGGCCAGCGTGGTCAGGGACTTGCCGGAGCCGGACTCGCCGATCAGGCCGAGCCGTTCGCCGCGCGCGACGTCGAGGTCGAGCCCCGAGACGAGGACGCGGTCGCCGGTGCGGACGGTCAGGTCGCGCACCGTGAGCAGGGGTTCGGTCATGTGGCCGCCCTCCCCTTCCGGGCCGTCGGGTCGAGGACGTCGCGCAGTCCGTCCGCGATCAGGTTGACGCCGATCACCAGCAGCACGAGGAGCACTCCGGGTGCCAGCGCGCCGGCGGGCGCCGTCGTGAAGGTGGCCTGCGCCTCCTGGAGCATGCGGCCCCACGAGGCGTTGGGCGGGGGCGCGCCCAGGCCCAGGTAGGACAGTCCGGCCTCGGCGAGGACGGCGAGCCCGAACTGGAGCGCCAGGTTCACCCCGAGCGTGGGCCAGATGTTGGGCAGGACGTGGCCGCCGACGATCCTCGGCCAGGACGTGCCCGAGGTGCGGGACGCCGTGATGTAGTCCTGCGCGAGGACCCGCTTGACGAGGATGCGGGTGAGCCGGGCGACGACCGCGCTCTGGGCGAGTCCGATCGCGAGGATCGCGGAGCCGAGGGTCGCCGAGCGGGCGGCGACGATCAGCATGGCGAGCAGCAGCGTCGGGAACGCGATGAGGATGTCGAGCAGCGCGGAGAGCGTGTCGTCGAACCAGCCCTGCGCGAAGGCGGCGAGGACGCCGAGGGTCACGCCGAGCAGCGCGGCCACGGCGACCGATCCGAGTCCGGCCTCCAGGGCGATCCGCGAGCCCGTCATGAGCTGCGTGAACAGGTCGCGCCCCAGCTTGTCGGTGCCGAGGAGGTGTCCGTCGCCCGGTCCGGCGAGCCGGCCGCCGGAGGTGTCGTCGCTGTCGTAGGGCAGCCAGAACAGGGAGACGAGGGCGAGCAGCACGACGACGCCCGCGAGGACTCCGCCCGTCCACAGCGTCAGTGAGGTACGGCGTCGCTTCATCGTGCGCCTCCCGAGAGCCGTCCGCGCAGCCGCGGGTCGACGAGCCGCTGCACGAGGTCGGCGAGGAACCCGATGACGAGGACGCCGAACGTCGAGACGAACAGCACGCCCTGGATGACCGGGTAGTCGTGCTGGGCGATGCCGGTCGCGAGCATCGAGCCGAGGCCCGGCAGCGCGTACACGGACTCGACGACGACGGCGCCGAGCAGGGTGGAGGCGAGTTCGATGCCGAGGACGGAGATGACCGGCACGGAGGCGTTCCGCAGCCCGTGCCGCCACATGGCCCGCCCGAAGGAGGAGCCGAGCGCCCGCGCCGTGCGCAGGTACTCGCTGTCGAGGACGTCGAGCGTCGCCGAGCGCACGTACCGGATGAGGGACGCGGACATCACCAGGGCCACCGTGACGACCGGCAGCACCAGGGAGCGGATCGCGTCGCCCGGGGCGTCCCAGCCGTCCTGCGGGAAGCCGCCCGAGGGCAGCCAGCCCGCGTTCAGCGCGAAGACGGCGATGAGGATCATGCCGAGCCAGAACACCGGTACGGCGATGCCCAGCTGGGAGACGCCGCTGAGCAGCGCCCCGTACCAGGTGTGCTTCTTGTACGCGGCCACGAATCCGGCGGGTACGGCGACGAGGACCGCGAGCACGAAGGCGGACAGGGTCAGGGGCAGCGTCACGTTCAGGCGCTGCGAGACCTCGGGCCCGACCGGCAGGGACGACACGAAGGACGTTCCGAGGTCACCGCTGGCCAGCTGCCCGATCCAGTGCGTGAACTGCTCGGGCAGCGGCTTGTCGGAGCCGATCGCGTGCCGGGCCGCGGCGATCTGCTCCGGCGAGGCGCCCACCGAGGTGAGCGCGTTCGCCGGGTCGCCCGGCAGCATGCGGAGCAGCACAAACAGCACGATGCTCGCGAGGACGAGGGAGACCAGCAGGAACACCAGCCTCCGCAGGAGGTATCTCAGCATGGCCGGGGCGTCAGCTGCTCTTCTTGATGTCGTACGCGAAGAACTGCGAGTTGAGGCCGTTGAGCGGGTAGCCCGACAGCTTCGTGTTCGCGACGACGATCTGCGGATACAGGTAGAGCCAGTCGCTGGCCGCGTCCTCGGCGGTCTTGCGGTTGACCTTCTTCAGCAGGTCGGTCTGCGCCTGGGTGCTGGAGGCCGCCTCGGCCTGCTCGACCCACTGGGTGACCTGCTTGTCGTCGTAGCCCCAGTAGAAGTCGGGGTTGCCGTACCAGACGAGGTCGCGGTCGTTGACGTGCTCCTGGAGCGTGGCCGAGAAGTCGTGGTTCTTGTAGACCTTCGTGTACCACTCGTCGGGCGTGATCGTGTTGATCTTGACGGTGATGCCGACCTTGGCGAGCTGCGACTTGATGAAGGTGGCGGCGGTGGGGTGCGGGTCGTAGTTCGGGGTGTCCAGCGTGAAGCTGAAGCCCTTCTCGTAGCCCGCCTCCTTGAGCAGCTTCTTGGCCTTCGTCACGTTGTACGCGTTGACGTCGGTCAGGTCCTCGTACCAGGGGTCGGTGGGCGGCACCATCGACCCGATCTCCTTGCCGTAGCCGCCCCAGACCGACTCCAGGAGCTTCTTGTCGTCGATGGCGGCGGAGACGGCCCGGCGCACCTTGACGTCCGTGAAGGGCTTGGCCTTGTCGTTGAAGGCGAGGAGCAGCTTGGTGGTGGAGTCGCCGTCGTTGACCTTGTAGTTCTGGTTGGACTTGAACTGGTCGAGGGCGTCCGGCGACTGCTCGCTGGTGACGACGTCGACGGCGTTCGTCAGGAGCGCGTTGTTGAGGGCGGTCGCGTCCTTGTAGTAGTGGAACGAGACCTGCTTGTTCTTGGCGGCGGAGCCCCAGTAGCCGCCGAACCGGTCGAGGCTGAGGGCGGAGCCGCGGGTCCACTTGTTCAGCTGGTAGGGACCGGTGCCGTCCTCGGTCGTCTTCAGGTTCTTCGCGTCGGAGTTGATGATCCAGACGTACGAGAGGTTGTAGACGAAGGAGATCGACTTCTTCGACAGCGTGACCTTGACGGTCTTCGCGTCGGGGGTGGCGATGTCCTTCATGACCTCGAGGTTGGCCTTGCGCGCGGACTGGGAGTCCTTCGCGATCACCTTCTCGAGGCTGTACTTGACGTCCTTGCTGGTGAGCGTCTTGCCGCTGTGGAACGTGACGCCGTCGCGCAGGGTGAAGGTGTACGTGAGTCCGTCGCCGCTGACCTTGTAGTCGTCGGCGAGGAGCTTCTCGACCTTGCCGTCGTCGGTCAGCCGGAACAGGCCCTCGTAGACGTTGCCGTTGAGGGCCTCGGTGACGCCCTGGCCGCCGCCCGCGGTGTTGTCGAGGTTCTGCGGCTCGTAGAGGGAGCCGATGTTGACGACTGCGTTCTTGTCGTAACTGCCGTTCGCGGAGCCGGAGTTCGACGATCCGTTGCCGCCGCAGGCCGCGAGCGTGACGGCGAGGGCGACGGTGAGCACGCCCGCGGACAGGGGCTTCTTGGGGAGGTTCATGAGGGGGCCTTACGAGGAGTGGTGCGGGGAGGGGGATCAGTGAGCGCTGTCGCCGCCGTGCAGGACCGGGAGCTTCTCGCCCGCCTCGACGGGCAGGTGGAAACGGTTCTGCAGCGGCGGCATCGGACAGTTGTACTGATCGGAGAAGCCGCACGGGGGGACGAAGGCCCGGTTGAAGTCGAGGCGCACGCGGCCCTCGCCGGTGTGCTCGACGAAGAGGAAGCGGCCGGCGCCGTACGTCGAGTCGCCGTTGGTCGGGTCGCCGAAGACGAGCAGCAGGGTGCCGTCGTCGTCGAAGGCGGAGAGCGTGTACGCGGTGCCGTCGACGGTCAGGGCGATGTCGCCGGGGACGACCTTGTCGCGGGTGCCGCCGTTGTCCCGCAGGTGCTCGAAGGCGACCTGGCGGGCGCCCTCGACGGGCGTGTACGTGGCGTCGAGGACCCAGGCGGGGTCGTACGGGAAGGCGTCGACGCGGTCGAAGGCCCTGATCGCCGGGGACTCCGCGTCCCAGAAGCGCAGGCCGTGCTCGGGGGCGCCGGTGACCATGTCGGTGCGTTCGAGGGCGGTGACCGTCACGGTCTCCGGCTGCCCCGCGCGGGCGGCGTCGAGGTCGGGCGTCTCACCGGCGGGCAGCCAGCGGGTCTCGACGAGGGCGAGGTTCCCGGTGGGGGCGGTGACGGAGCGGTGCCGGTCGGCACGCCATTCCTGCCAGGCGGCTATGCCGGAACCGGAATCAGACATCGTGTGGCACCTACAGTCAGTGAACTTTAAACCAAAGTGCTTCCTTTATTGTTCATAAGACTCACTAATGTCAAATGCCGCCTAAGAGATGAGACAGGCACCACACGGGGATCTCTCGGTCCTAGAACAGGACACTCATGAAGGCGCCGACTTCCTCGAAGCCGACCCTGCGGTACGCCGCGCGTGCCGGGGTGTTGAAGTCGTTGACGTAGAGGCTGACGACCGGGGCCACGTCCGCGAGGGCGTAGCGGACCACGGCCGCCATGCCGGGGGCCGCGAGGCCCTTGCCGCGGTGTTCGGGCGCCACCCAGACGCCCTGGATCTGGCAGGCGTCCGGTGTCGCGGCGCCGATCTCCGCCTTGAAGATCACCTTGCCGTGCTCGTCGAGGCGGGCGAAGGAGCGTCCCGAGCCGACCAGTTCGGCGACCCGCGCCTGGTAGAGCAGGCCGCCGTCGCCCGCCAGCGGGGAGACGCCGACCTCCTCGGTGAACATCGCCACGCACGCCGGCATGATCGTTTCCATCTCGTCCTTGCGGATGCGGCGGACGTACGGGTCGGGCTCGACGTGGGCCGGCAGCCGGTCGGTGACCATCAGCGGCTGGTGGGCGCGGACCTCGCGGGCCGGGCCCCAGGAGGGCTCGAGGAGCTGCCACAGGCGGGCCGTGGGCTCGGCGGGGCCGACGATGGAGGAGCAGCGGCGGCCGGCTCTTCGCGCGCGGTCCGCGAAGCCTCTGATCGCACGGTCGGTGGCGCAGATGGGGACGAGGTTGGCGCCCGCGTAGCACAGGGACCGCAGCATGCCGTCCTCGTACCAGCCCCACATCTCGCCGCCCAGCCGCCACGGGTCGAGGCCCGCGATGCGGACGCGGGCCGTCACGAAGGCGTTCACGACCGGCTCGCGGTCGAGGACGGCGAGCGCTGCGTCGAGGTCACTCGGTTCGAGGACCCGGGTGGTGGTCTGAGTCAACACGTGCGGGGCCTTTTTGGCGGGGAGGGCTGATCTCCGCACTGTACCTGGCGGTGGCAGCGGGTGTACTGGGCGTGCCTCCGGCAGCGCTCCGCCTTCCCGTCTGCCGGGCTCGGACGCCTCGGCGGCTCCCGGCCGGTGGCCTCTTCTCGCGCAGTTCCCCGCGCCCCTGGGCGAGCGGAGCTATCCCGTACGTAAGGAAGCCCACGCCATGAGCCCCGCCGAAGGCGACCGCGAAG